>CAZLTI010000001.1:0-44575 GCA_964562335.1 uncultured Pseudomonadota bacterium
TGCTCAAAGTATCGCAAATTCAGTGCGGGAATGACGGTTCTGGGACTTTTTACCGGTTCATCAATTTTGGGGGTTCCTATGTCCGAAAAAATCGATGTTGGGAAGGTTGCCAAACTGGCGAAATTGCGACTGAAAGCGGAAGAGGAGAAGTACTTTGCAGAAAAATTTGAAAGTATTCTGCAATATTTCGGTTCCATTTCCCAAGTGGACACCGAAAACGTGAAAACGGATAGGGACGAATCCCTGCAAATCGTCAGCCACACCGATATTCACGACAAGTCCCCGGTTGCACCGGAACAGTTCTCCGACAACGTCGAAAACGGCTTCTTCAGAGTGCCGAAGGTCATCGAATAGGCGGCCGTAAGGGCTACTCAAATATCCAGATTCTGTACCTTTAGGGCGTTGTTTACGATAAAATCGCGCCTTACGTCGACCTGATCTCCCATTAAAATGGTAAACATTTCGTCCGCTCCTACGGCATCTTCGACGCTGACCTGCAACATCTGGCGTTGCGCCGGATCCATCGTGGTCTTCCACAGCTGCTCCGGATTCATTTCGCCCAACCCTTTGTACCTCTGCAAATAGATGCCCCTCTTTCCCTCCTCCAGGAGAAAGGCGGTGACATCGGACGCTTTGTCGAACCCAATTTTCTCTTTCCGTTCGTCAAGCAGGAGGAACTTTCCGTCGACTTTTTCCCTCTCCAATTCCGTAAAGCGGGCCAGCAACTTGTTGCAGTTGTGGATGTCGATGGTTTGCAGAATCGAATCCGATATCTGATACCGTCGATCCCGATAGATGATATGCAGTTCCATCAGGTTCTCGTCCATGGCAACGGTTATCTCCTCCTTTCCGTTTTCCGAAAAAAACCTATCGAAGACGGAATAGATGGATTTCAGTTCGATCGTTTCTATTTTCAACTGATAGCGAAATATCAGTTCGTAGACGACTTTCAACTTGGTATTCTGAGTGAGCTTCTCCATTCGATTGCTCAAATCGAAAATGGTGCGGGCAAACTTCTCCAATGGAACGCCGGAGTTGGACGAAAACCCGTACCTCTGCACGGCAAAGTCCAGAAGTCGACTCGCCAGCATCGCATCGTCCTGAACGTACGACTCCTCCTTGCCCTTTTTGATTCGATATAGAGGAGGCTGCGCGATAAATAGAAATCCTCTTTCAATGATTTCGGGCATCTGCCTATAGAAAAACGTCAGAATCAACGTCAGTATATGGCTGCCGTCAACATCCGCATCGGTCATGATGACGATCTTATGGTAGCGTAGCCTGGCGATATTGAAATCCTCCTTGCCGATGCCGGTGCCAAGTGCGGTGATCAGAATTTTTATTTCTTCGCTATTGAGCATCTTGTCGAAACGGGCCTTTTCCACGTTGAGGATTTTTCCCTTGAGGGGCAAAACGGCTTGGTTCGACCGGTCCCTTCCCTGTTTGGCGGAACCTCCGGCCGAATCTCCCTCCACAAGGTAAATTTCGCTCAAAGCCGGATCCTTTTCCTGGCAGTCCGCCAATTTTCCAGGCAGAGAGCCGAACTCAAGCGCACTCTTCCTTCTGGTAAGTTCCCTGGCCTTTTTGGCGGCCACTCTGGCTCGTTTGGCATCCAACGACTTTTCGATGACCTTTTTGGCAATCTGAGGATTCTCCTCCAGAAAAACGGATACCTTTTCGAAGAGTACTCTATCGACAATCCCCTTGATGCTGGCATTGGTCAGTTTGATCTTCTTTTGCGATTCAAACTGCGGACTGGCCATTTTTACGCTTACGATAGCCGTCAGCCCCTCTTTTACGTCGTCCTGGCTGACCTTATCGTCCGGCGACTTGAATACTTTGTTTTCCATTCCATATTTGTTGATCGCCTTCAAAATGGCCTGCCGGAATCCCTGTTCGTGCGTTCCTCCATCTATTGTATTGATATTGTTTACAAACGTGTGTATCTGATAGTTGTAGGTACTATTGTATTGGAAGCAGATTTCAACATGTATTTCGTTCAGTTCCCTACACACGTGTATCGGCTCCGGTAAAATGCAGGTTTTATTTTTGTTCAAATGTTCGATAAATGTAACGATTCCACCTTCGTAGTTGAAGCAATGATTCTTGTCGTTTCTTTCGTCGACCAAATCGATTGTCAGACCGGGATTCAGGAAGGCCAGCTCGCGCAACCGGTTGGAAAGGACATCGAAGGATATCGTCACGTCGTCGAATATGGTAGAATCGGCATGGAAAATAACGGAGGTGCCCGTTTTGTCCGTCTCGCCGATTATCTCCAAATTCGTTGTGGGGATTCCTCTGGCGTAGGCCTGACGGAAGATTTTTCCCTCCCGTCGGATCTTCAATTCCAACTCGTCGCTCAAGGCGTTCACTACGGAAGCCCCAACTCCATTCAGACCGCCGGAGAACCTGTACGAGGACTGATCGAACTTCCCCCCCGCATGAAGAGAGGTCATAACGAGCTGGGCTGCCGGAATCTTCGCCTTTTCGTGAATTCCCACGGGTATTCCGCGACCGTTGTCTTTAATGCGAATCGAGTTGTCGACCAAAATGGCCACGTCTATTTGATCGCAGTATCCCCCCATCGCTTCGTCGATGCTGTTGTCGACAATTTCAAAAACCAAATGGTGCAAGGCGGACGAATCTACGCCGCCGATATACATACCGGGTCTTAATCGGACGGCTTCCAAGCCCTCCAACTGCTCGATATCGTTTGCTTCGTAGGTATTGTCCATTTTGATCATTGCATTTCCATGACGGGAATGTTTCCTTTTCACGACGTACCCAAAATCCTCCCCTGTCCGATGGAATAGGCGGTTCCCATCTCCAAAAACCTTTTCGGAACCGATGTGGAGGCGATAAATACTTGATTGGCCTTATCGGCGATGTACGTAACGAACTTTAGACAGGTGTTCGCATCGAGTTCGGACAGTATGTCGTCCAACAGCAAAATCGGTCGGAACCTCATCTCTTTACTGATCATCCGATTTACCGCGAGCTGTAGAGAAAGGAACGAAATCCGATATTCTCCCTGAGAAAAGGAGCGACCGTTACTGTTGCCGTCCATCGATATCCAAAAATCGTCCTTATGCGGACCGTAATGCATATACCCCGATTCGCACTCCCTCTCCTTTTTTTCGTAAAGAAATCTATCGATTTCGGAAGAGGCCATCTCCACCTTTCCGCCGAAACCGTCGCGATAGCCGATCAGCAGTTCCGCCGATCTGCCGGTAAGCCGATACAAAACGGCGGAGAGCGAACGATTGATCCTTTCGGCCATAGCGCTTCTCGCAGCCGTTATTTTGGGGATGATCTCGGATAGCAGTCCGTTCCAGACATCCAACCCCTTTCGCTCCCTTCGTTTTAACAGAATACTCTTTTGTTTTTTTATTCTATTGAACTCTTTGATCCAAATGCAGTACCGACTGTCGACAAGAAACAGCAACCGATCGAAATAAGCGCGTCGGGCAGACGGATATTCCTTGAAGAAAACCAATTGATCGGGAGCAAAAAGCAGAGAGAAGAAGCTCCTGGCAAAATCGGATATGTAGCAAAGAATCCGGCCGTTCAGTACGACTTTCTTTCTTCCTCTATCGATAGTGATTCCGAGTTGTTGATCGATATCTTGTTTCGATAGTTCCGTAGCGATTCGGGAGGAGGCGCAGTTCCTCCTGCACACGGTTCCCAATCTTGAGGTTCTAAACGATTTCAGATGTGTGGAGAAGTACAGAGACTCGATGAGATTTGTCTTTCCCTGACCATTGTCGCCCAGTATAAAGTTCAATCCGGATGAGAAATCGATCTCGAATTCGGAATAGTTTCTAAAATCCTTTAAAAACAGCGATCTGATTATCATTTGATGTCGATAGGCATCAATATGGTTTTGAAGTTCTTCCACTCCTCGCAGAAAATGGAAAGGGGCAATGTGGACTCGGACAGATTGATGAGAATATGGTCGTCCGGACTCGAATCGAAAGCGGTCAATGCCTCCAACAGAAAGCGAACGTTGAGAGCCGTCTTGATCTCTTTTCCCGTATAGTCGCAGGAGATTTCATTGTCGCTCTCGCCGGAATCCAGCTTCTCGCTCTGTAGACATAGTTTTCCCTCCCGGAACGTAAGCTTGACAAAGGCGTGAGGCTTCTCTTCCGTCATTATACCGATAATCTTGATGGCGTTGACAAACTCCTCTTTGGGTATTTTTAGCGTTATTTCTCCAACACTGTCGGTCAGAGAGTTCAAATTTGGGAAGTCCGCTTCGATAAGCCTTGTTTTGAATTTGACAAACTGGGAGGTTACCTGAAACTCGTTTTCGTCGAATCCAATCTCTACGTCTTCCTTTTTGACGGCTAGAATTTTCCGTATGTCGGTTAGGCTGCCTTTTGGTATGATGATATTTCCCTTTGCTTCCGTCTCCCGCTCCAGTTCCGTGAAAAACTGGCTGATGCGAAATCCGTCGGCACCGATCCATCGAATTTTTTTGCCGTCTACCTTTTGAAGATTCAATCCCATCAGGTTTTTTCTTGCCTCGTTCTCTCCGATGGTGAAGAAGGTACGGTCGATCGCCATTTTTAGGGCATCGCCGGAAATCGATATCCGATTGGGCAATTTTTCGAATTCTATGACTGGGAACAGTCCCGAATCGACACTGGGGAGTTTTACCGTCGAACGTCCGCAGACCAAAAAGACCCAATTTTGCGGCGTCGAACTGATTTGAATCTCCGGTTCCCTGAACTCTCTGACCAAATTGAACAGCCGAGCCGTATTCAGGCAAAGTCTTCCCGGCTTGATGACGTTTGCTTTGAAGTTTCCCAGAAAGGATTTGTCGTAGTTTGTCGCCCTGATTCTGAAGTAGTCCTCTCCGTCTATCCGATTGGTTTCCAAAAGAGCGTTGTCGATGATCGGAGCCGTACTCGATTTTGGCGAAATGGAGACGATCAGCTGCAACGCTTCCAAGAAAACATCTCTTTCGATTGTTATTTCCATAGTAGCAGTAGGTTCTTTGCAAACATTTGGCGAATTGCCATTGCAATGAAATTTTACGCAATAGGCGGATTCCGGAAATCTCCGCAGCGGATAGAAACTGTTGCGTTTTGAAGCGAATGGAAGGCCGTTCGTTTCGAGTTGTGAAAAAGCATGCGGTTTTCAACAGGCAAATCGTTCGATGCGCACAGACGCGACACAGTGTTTTGGCGAAGCGGCAAAAAATCCCAAAACCGTCATTCCCGTGAAAACCGTCATTCCCGCGAAGACCGTCATTCCCGCGAAGGCGGGAATCTATAATCAACTGGTTTTATTGGATTCCCGTTCTTTGCTCAATGTATCGCAAATTCAGTAAGGGAATGAAAGTGCGTGCAATTCAAGACAATTCCTTCAAAATCGTGCCGATTGTCTGTTTTATTTCCGGGTCGACTTCGATCCATTCTTTGGTTTTCTTGTAGGCCTGCAGCACCGTAGTATGGTTCTTTCCCCCGAAATGCCTGGCGATAACGGGATAGGAGAGTCCCGTGATCTCCCTTGATATGTACATGGCGATCTGCCGGGACTTGGAAATCTCCTTGTCTCTGCGGTCGGACAGAATATCGGATACTTTCACCTCGAATTTTTTGCTGACCGCTTTGATGGCATTTTCGATCGTTTTGGGATTTCGCTCTATGTCCAGCACCTCTTTCAGTTTTCTTTTCGTCAGTTCGAGCGTAATTTCCTGGTTCATCAAAGACCAGCTGGCCTCCAACTGAACCAGTATTCCCAAGATGTCGCGAACGTTGTTTTTGACCGACGTTGCAATCAACGTGACGATCTCCTTTTGAAGGGGGAGTTCCATTTTCTCCACCCTACTTCTGATAATTGCGACTCTTGTCTCGAAATCGGGCCTTTCGATTCTGGCGACCATGCCGGAATTGAAACGGTTGACCAGCCTCTCCTCCAGATTCTTGATTTCTCTTGGATATCGGTCTGCCGTTAGAATGATCTGCTTTCGGTTTTGGATCAGTTCGTTGAAAATGTGAAAGAACTCCTCCTGCGTACTTTCCTTATTTTCCAGGAATTGGATGTCGTCGACCAACAGAAGATCCACGGTGCGATACTTGTCCCGTACCTGCTGGCCCTTTCTGAATCTGATGCCGTTGATAACCTCGTTCGTAAACTCCTCGGAATTGGTATAGCGGATTTTTAGATGGGAAGAGGTCCGATGGGCTCTATTGCCGACGGCTTGAACCAGGTGCGTTTTTCCCAGGCCGACGTCGCCGCAGATGAAAAGCGGATTGTACTTGTTTTCCAAAACGTTGTCGCTAACCGCCTGTGCGGCCGCGTATGCTATGTTGCTGTTGCTTCCGTTGACGAAACTTCGAAAGTTGAGTTGGGGGTTGAGGCCGTTTTCGACGTTTCTCTCCCTGATCTCTCCTTCCGGCGGGGTTGTTGGCAGTTTGTCGTCCGGTTTCTTCTCTATTTGCAGGATGAGTTGAAAGTCCCCGTTCAGACCGGAGTCGGCGAAGACGTTTTCGATATGGTCGTGAATCAGTTGATGGTGATGATCCTTAATCCAGTTGCAGAAAAATCGGTTGACTCCCCCTATTACCACTCGATCCGGTTGGATACTGACGAGCGTCAGTTTGTTCACCCACGCTTCGATTTCATCCGCTTCGAGAACGTTCGTCAGCAGCTCTATAACCCTGTTCCAGTTGTCTTTCCGATCGTTCGGTTTTATCATTAAAGTTTTAGTTAATTCAATTCGTTAAGTCGTTCCATTGTACTTAATTGCCAAATGAGTTAAGACTACCGCAATCGATAGGATAAGTTAAGTGGCGAATTGAAAAATATCGTATCGAAAACGATCGTCCGAATTGTCTTCGCCAAAAGGACGCATATTCGGAAATGCAGGATAGTCAATGACCGAAAACGAAACCGTCGATTTTTTTGCCGGTTTGTATCCGGAGCGGCTGATGGGAAAGTCCGTCGGACTTGTCGGAAGCTTGGGATGCGGGAAGACGCATCTTGTGCGTTCCATCTTGATTCGGCTCTCGTCCGAGTTCGGATGGCAGATTGGCAGCCCGACGTACAATCTGTGCAATGTCTACCAAGCGGACGGAACAAGGGTGTATCATTTCGATTTGTATCGTATCGAGTCGGAGAGGGAGCTGTACGACATCGGAATTTGGGATAGCATGGAGGAGAAGGACGCCCTGACTTTCATAGAGTGGGTCGATTTGGTCCCGAAATTGAGGAGTCGGTGCGACTTGGTGGTAAGGATAGACGATTCGGATTGGACCGATCGGGAATATGGGATATCCGCAAAGGAAACGGCAGCCGGAGAAAAATGATGAAAATAGGAAGCTTGCTGATCGTTACGGGAAATTCCGGCAAAGCGGAAGAGTTGAAAGAGCTGTTGGCCGTTAGCAGCATTTCGATCGATTATAGGGATCTCTCTTTATTGGAAATGCAAAGTTTGAATATCAAGGAGATAGGCCGACGCAAAACGGCTTCCGCTTTGCGCCACAGGGAGGAGATCGCAGGCTACGACGCAGTTTTGACGGACGATACCGGTTTGATGTGTCGGTCGCTTAGCGGTCTTCCCGGTCCTTTGATCAAGTGGTTTTTGCAGACCGTAGGTACCGAAGGGTTGCTCGATATGCTAAAGGGCAAGGATCCGTCGGCTGTGGCTACCTGTCTGCTTACTTTGGGTATGGTCGAGGAGGGCTCGATACATCAGTTCGAAGGAAATGTGCCGGGGAGGCTTGTCGATGCGAAAGGAGCGCGCGGATTCGGTTGGGATTCGATCTTTCTGCCGGACGGATGTCGGACGACATACGGCGAAATGGATTCCAAAACAAAAAACGAAACAAGCCATCGTGCCCAAGCTGCCGCATATTTACGGAAGTGGCTGATCTCCTAAAGACCGCTTCGTCCGATTCAGGAAAAGTCCAGCGTCTTTTCGTAGTGACTCTCGATCATGTCTGCTACGGACGGCAGTACGTAGGGTCTGATGCTCTCCTGCACCTTTGCAATTTGTCTCACCAAATTCGAACTGACCATAACCAGCTTCGAATCCGCCATAAAACAGATCGTTTCGATGGAGTCGTTCATGCCTCGGTATGCTGTGGACAGATCCATCTCCAGTTGCAGGTCGTTGGTATTTCTGATTCCGCGAATGATGAATTTGGCCTCTTTTTTGGTGGCGTAATGAACCATGGAGCCCTGTACGCGGTCGACGGTTACGTTTTTTAACTTGTAATGGCGAACGTATTCCATCATCATTTCCAGTTGCAGTGGGACCGGAAAGTCGACTTTTTTGTCGGGATTGATGGCGGCGACCCAATACAGCCGTTTGAAACAGTAGGAGGCGCGCCTCATGATATCCGCATGTCCCAGGGTTGGCGGATTGGCGCTGATTGGGTATACTCCGATGGAATGTATCATAATTTAGGATTCTCTATGGGGTCTTGGAGCCTTTTGCTCGAATAGTTGGCAGAAGGTGCCCGAGGCGTTGTATACTACGGTGGAAGGCACAGTCGCCGATTTGAAATTCCACTTTCTGCATCCGTATGGATAGCTCTTTTCCCAAGTCACGAAATAGTGACGGCACTGTAGGCATCTTGGTTGCTCCTTTGCGTTCATGAAAGGTTTTTTCGATGGTATATTCGGGAGAAGACTGTCGTGGAATGCATGGAGCCGTAGGGATGGCGTAGAGTAGAACAAAGTCGTTGCGAAAACAAAGAGTAAAAGAAATTTTTCCAACGGCTCCTTCATGTTTTTCCGAGGCTTCTTGGTATCCTATTGATATAGTGTGGAAAAAATATAGCATGGAACAGGGCGGACATTTGCATGCCCGCCGGTTTTTTGGAGGAGAACATGTCGCTGTTTGAAACTGTCAGGCTGGGTAGCAGACGAGCCAAAAATCGAATTCTCGTACCTCCCTATCACGATGACATCGCCCAAAAGGACGGAAGAGTCTCCCACGCCATCTACGAACATTCGATGCGCCTCGTAAGGGAGGGTGCCGGCGTTGTGGTTTTCAACTCCTCGTACGTTACGAGACAGGGGAGGGCAACGCCGTTTCAGCTTGGAATTGCGGAAGAGGAGCACCTTGCCGGTCTGAAGAATTTGGTTTCCCACATCAATACCGAAGGGGCTATTGCAGGCATTCGACTCTCCCACGCCGGGGCCAAAACTTCGGAAAAGGTGTGCGGGGAGCAGCCCATCAGTCCGTCGTCCATAAATTTCGGCAAGGATTTCGATCTGAGTCGTCCGTTCGACGAGGACGACGTGGAGGAACTCTGCCTTTTTTATTCGCATGCGATCGAACGGGCGGAAGAGGCCGGATTCGATTTTGTCGAATTGAACGGTGCCCACCAGCAGTTGCTGGACCAGTGTCTACATTCGCGATACAACAATCGGGAAGACCGGTTCGGCGGAAAGCTGGAAAACCGGCTCCGCCTGGCCTCCCTGCTCGTCAAGGCAATGAAGGAACGGGTAAAGTCCAGGCTGATGGTGGGGTACTTCTTCTCCATTCACGACAAGCTGGAAGACGGATTTAATGCGAATCATCTGAAATCGATGATCAAAATATTGGAGAATGCCGGGGTCGATATATTCCATCCCATTACAATCCATGTGATGAACAAGTTTTTCGATAGCGAAGAGACTCTGTTGGAGTGGGTCTCCAAATTTACCGACAAACACATCATCGTCGAGGGGAACATTAAGTCGACGCAGGTTTTGAAGGAGGTTCTGGCTATCGACAAATCGACTCTATACGGCATTGACAAGGCTCTGTTTGCGCGACCCAATTGGTATCAGTTTTTGCAGAAGAAGATCGCCGGATAGCTTCGGCAATTCCACATAGCACCGGGAGCCGTTTTCAACCGACCGTAATGCTCCACCACTACTGCCTTTTCTATAAAAACGACAAACTCCACTTCGGCTGGATTCGGGAGGTCCGGAACAACAGACTGATCGTCGTTCCGATACAGGGCAAGGAATTCGGCTGCTCCTCCAAACAAACCGAGTACATCTGGGAAGGCAGGACTCTAAACGAATCGAAGGAGGCCATCTCCTATCTTGCGCACGAAGCGGGCCGTGCCGTGCGGGAAGCCTCGCATCTGGACGTTCCTACCATGCACGAGTTGTGCGAAGCGGGCCGCGGATACACGATCGACGACCTGGCGGAGGATTTTTTGGGCAGTCGGAGCGACGGGTGGTCGAAAGCGGCGCTGTTGCTGGCACTGAAGGATCACGGCATTCTATTCCAACGGAAAAGGTTCCTGTACTATGCGAGAACTCGGGAGGAGATCGAGAAGATAGAGGAGCAGGAAAAAAGGCGTCGGGAGAAGGAGAACCTTTTGGTTTTGGAGCGGGAATGGACCGACGCTCTATTGCAGGGGTGCCTTCCGGACGTGACGAAAGGGGAGGAAAAACTCTGGAAGCGGTTTTTGAATAGAATGGTCGATTTTGTCGTGCGCCTTGGACTTTCCGACGAGAAGGAGCATTTTTGCTCTCTGTTTCGCTGCAGTCTCAGGGAGCCGGAAGTGGTCGAACGGACGGCGATCGAATGTCTCAACGTAGCGCAGGTTCCCATTTCCTGGGGACGCGTGATGCTGAAACGCGCTTCCGTGGCGATCGGGTTCGAAGAGGGGGAAGTCGCTTCGTCGGAGGAGCTGGTCGGGAACGACATTTGGGAAACGCCTTTTGGTTTGGAAACAAGAGACCATCGGGACAGGTCCGTCTTCACCGTCGACAATCCGGAAACGAAGGATTTCGACGATGCCTTGGGATGGGAGGAGAGGGATGAGGGAACGATTTTAAGAATATACGTAGCGGACGTGGCTTCCCACATATCCTCCGGCAGTCCCCTGTTCGACAGTGCGGCAAAGAGAATCTCTTCTCTCTATACCGTCAAAGGGGTGTTGCCCATGCTGCCTCCGGTCCTGTCGGAAAACCTGTTTTCCTTGATCGAAGGTCGGGACCGTGCCGCCGTGACGTTCGAAGTCCGAATGGAGCGGGAGGGAGCGGAAAAGCTATCGGTGTATCGATCCGTGATCAATGTCGAAAGAAATTTGTCCTATCGGGAGGTCGATCGGCTGATTGCGGACGGAGAGGGAAGATGGCCGAATTTGTGGCAGTTTTGCCAGTCGCTTAAAGACGGAAGGATTGAAAACGGATGTCTGGATCTCGATCGTACGGAAGTCAAACTGGACATTTCCGATCCGGAGCATATTGCCATATCCGCCGTAAGAGAGAAGACGCCTGCCGCCGTAATGATCGAGGAGCTGGCGATTCATACCAACTATCTTGCCGCCCGATTCTGTCGGGAGCGCGAAGTTTCGGCCCTGTTTCGCAACCAGCCGCCTTATGGCGTTCACAAGGGACTGGAGGAGAGCGAAAAATTAAAACTGAAGGACATCGACATTCAGCCGGCCTATATCGACCTTCGGGCGGACGGACATTCCGCTTTGGGACTGGAGTGCTATATGCAGGTCACATCGCCTATCAGAAGATTTTCGGATCTCGTCAATCAGACGATTCTCATGTCCGCCCTGACTGGCAGGGACTCCGGTTTCTCGAACGACGAACTTCGTCTATGGGCCAAAACTGTTGAAGCGACGCAAAGAGAACGCGCTCAATTGGAAAGGAGGTTGCTGGACTACTGGAAAATGAAATACCTGGCGCAAAACAGGGACAGGACCTACCGGGCGCAGCTCGTGAGGTATCTGAGGAACGGCAAGGCGCTGGTAAACATAGTCGAAGTGCAGCTGAATACCGTAGCTCGATTCGACGGCCTGCAGGAGGAGGAAGAGATTTCGGTTCGCATCGAATCGATCAGGCCGGAATACAATCGAATCGCCTTGCGACGCTCCTCCTGCAGCGCGTCCGTCAGTTCCTGAGACCTCCCAACTCGATGGACCGGCGATGGGCGATTTTGTATCCCTCCACCATAATTTCCATCAGGCGGTTCTCTTTGTAGTATTTCATGGCAGCTTCCGTGGTCCCGCCGGGAGAGCTTACCTTGCGTCTCAACACTTCGGCGGAATCCTCCGATTTGTGCAGCAGATTGGCTGCTCCCAAAAGCGTTTGGTTTGCCAGGATGTCCGCTTCGTCCCGGTCGAATCCCATTTCTACCGCACCATTTTTTAGGGACTCCGCCAGATAAAACAGATAGGCCGGCCCCGTACCGGAAATGGCTGTGGCCGCATCGACCTTTCTCTCGTCCTTTACCTGTAGAGCCACTCCCATGGCGGAGAAAATTCTCCCGGCAATTTGAAGAGACTCCTCGTTCACCTCCCTATGACCGCAAAAAACCGTCATCCCCAAAAGCATGGAGGCAGGAGTGTTGGGTATGGAGCGAATGATCTGGTTGGTTCCCAAAACGGAACTCATATCGCTGATGAGAATTCCGGCCATCAACGAAACAATCAGAGAATTCCGATCGATTTTCGGTGCCATATCCTGCATCGCCTCCAGGGCGAATTGGGGTTTTACGGCAAGAATGACGGTTTGAAATTCGTGTTGGAATTTTTTGATGTCGTCCAGAACGAGGCAATTGTTCGAGGCGAAACTTTCGGTGTAGGCATTGGGCTGTTTTTCTATGATGATCAGCTCCTCTCCCGAACAGATGCCTTTGTCCAGCAAAGCCGTAACAACGGCGGACCCCATATTCCCGCATCCGATAATGGCAATGGATTTCATGATGACTCCAGTGTGAAGTTGACCGAGTGGTAGTCTTTTCGTTTTCGCTATTGCGTGTTTATCGCCTTCCCGGGCGGTATCGGCATAAAATTTGGGGACACTCTACCTCCTTGTATTGGCCGTCGTATTCCGTCGAAAGGGAGCAACCCTGCTCCGGCCGATGCTTTTTGTCTCGGACTGCTATTGTTGATCGGAGGGATTCGAGAGGAAACGGGAAAAAGGCCGATTCCAGCATGGGATGCCGATTCGTCTAGGAGCTGTTTCGCCGGCTTTGCGGGTATCGAGTTGGCATTTTTCCGTAGGTTGGGGTGTGTATTGGAAGTTAGCGTAGTCGAACGCATGGTGAAGGGCAATCGAAAAAGATCGTTCCGGTGTCTATTTTTTGTTTTGCACGGCAGCCCCTCCCTTTCGCTTGTCACCGCTCTGCTCTTGTGCTAGGGCTGTGGATCGAATTCGCCCCTAGGACACAGCATTTATGGAGAGGGTATGATGACAAAAGTCGGCATTATCGGCGGCTCCGGCCTTGACGATCCCGAACTTATCCAAAATCCCGAGGAGATCGAGGTCGATACGAAATGGGGAAAACCCTCCTCCGGACTGAC
Organism: uncultured Pseudomonadota bacterium; assembly: GCA_964562335.1. Classification (GTDB taxonomy): domain Bacteria; phylum SAR324; class SAR324; order XYD2-FULL-50-16; family XYD2-FULL-50-16; genus CAZJUM01. The sequence goes on from CAZLTI010000001.1 coordinate 13,281, forward strand.
CGTGGGCCGAATCGGCAGCAGGGAAGTGGCGATACTGGCGCGACACGGCAGAAAACACCGGATCAGTCCGACGCAGGTCAACAACCGCGCCAATATTCAGGCATTAAAGGATATTGGCGTGTCCCACATTGTTGCCACTACGGCGTGCGGAAGCCTGCGGGAGGAGATTCGGCGCGGCGACTTTGTGGTCGTCGATCAGTTTATCGACTTCACCCGCTTTAGAAAAAACACCTTTTTCGACTCGTTTGCCGACGGTATACAGCATGCTCCCATGGCGGATCCCTTTCATGCAAAACTTCGGGCGATTTTGACGGGAGTTGCGCGGGAATTGGGCTTCGGGACTCATGCCGGGGGAACTGTCGTGACGATCGAAGGGCCGCGCTTTTCCACCGTCGCGGAATCGCATATGTTTCGTGCCTGGGGAGCGGACGTCGTCAATATGTCTACGGCCCCGGAAGTCATTTTGGCCAACGAGGCGGAAATTCCCTATGCCGCGATTGCCATGTCTACCGACTACGACTGTTGGAAAGAGGATGAAAAGCCTGTTTCCTGGCAGGATGTTTTGGCAGTGTTTCACAAGAATGCGGACAACGTGAAACGAATTCTGCTCGATACCGTAGGCAGAATATAGGCGCATGCGGAAAGAGAGGAAAGGGACTTGGTCGGTTCGTCAAAAAGGGATCAATAGACGATTTTGAAGTTCTGTTTGCGCTTTACGGCAAGATGCTGTTTTTTCCGCAGGTCGGCTATCAGCAGGTCCGTAATTTTGGTCGAAAAACCGATTTCGATCTGCTTTTGCGAAAACATATCGTAAAAGGTTCCTTCGGCCCGATAGGCGGTAACTGCGACCCTTAGCCGCTTTCCATCCGGAATCTCCCTTCCTCCCTGCTTCAGCCGCGAGAGCCGACTGCCGATTTGTCGCCTCAGGTCGAATTCGTACTCGATGCCATGCCACATGTCGTAATCGTTGCAGCGGATTTTGAACCTGCTCCAGTCGGGATGAATGCCGGGCCTTTTTTCTCCGTTTTCTGCCGTCTCAAGCACAAAGAAGCTCGCCGCCCGTTCCAGAGCCTGTCTGAGAATTTTCCCTGTGATACCGAGTACGCAGACGGTATTGGCATAGCGGAAATTCTCCAGTATGTCCCTCCTTCTTACATTGCGTGGCAGACCGGACATTTCCGCCTCCGGCAGCGATGTTGCGGATATGTCCACATTCGCATGTCGGCAGATGACCTCCTGGACCCACTGGATGAACGGATGCCTTTTCAGCCAGACCTCCCTCATGGGGTCGTGGATGGCAAATTCGTCCCCTGCCGTCCCGACGAACTCTTCCAAATATCTTTCGACGATACGGCAGTGCTCTGCGAAAAAACCGGCAAAGGCTCTGTCCGGTCGCTCTTTGCTGCCGTCCACCAGCATACATCGGTCGATGCGAAGTTTCGAGCCGACTTCGTCCCCTTTTGTTGCGTCCGTCAAAATGATGTGTCCCCACAAGCGGCCTTTCGCCCCGGCCATCAATAGAGGAGCCTTTTCTCGTTTGGGGGAGTCGAGCAGCATGCTTTTGTGCTGATGTCCCAGCAAAAGAAGATCGATTTCCGGCAAGTTGTCCCAAAGTTTCACTCCCTGGTTTTCGGCCCTGTTCGTACCTCGAATGGGTTCTTTCGTTTGCGGATCTCTTTCGATCCCTCCGTGGTAGGCGACCACCAGAAAGTCGCACTGCCTCTTAATTTCCGGTATGAGCGTTCGTGCGGACTCGAAGGCGTCGAGAAACGTTATGCCGTCGAGCGACCTTCCCTCTTGCCAAAAGGGAATGCGTTCGGTCGTCAAACCGAGCACGCCTACGACATATTCGCCGAATGCAAAGAGTCGATAGCTGCGGAAATAGGGCTTTCGGTCTTTTGCCTTCACAATGTTGGCTGCCAGCCAGGACAGGTTCGACTCCCTGTAAAGCTGATCGAGCCGTCGCTTGCCGTGGGTAAATTCGTGATTCCCGACGACGAAGCAATCCACTCCCAGTTCCCGGTGGGCGATCGTAATGGGATGCTGCAAAGTTTCGAGTTCCGGTATTTGGCAGTCGAAGCAGTCCACAAGGTGGCTACCCTGAATCGAGTCTCCATTGTCGATCAGCAAAACGCGTTCGTTGTTTCTCCTTAGTCGGTCCAGGTAGCCTTTTAGTCGGTCTATGCCGCATATGGGGGATTTTCCTTCATTTTGCTCGGATATGATGCGGCCGTGCAGATCCGTATAGTAGACGATATGCAGACGAAAGGAGTCGTTCATACCGATATCAGGTCGCTTGTCGCTCTTTTTCCGTTGTTGGCTATACCGATTTGGGCATTGGGTTTTGTTGCCCCGTGAAAGTCCGACCCTGCGGAAATCCCCAGATTCATTCGCAGCGCCAGGTTTCTGAATTCTTCGATCCGCTTTTCGCTATGGGAGGGAGCGTACACTTCGATTCCATCCAGCCCCTCCCGACATAGTCGGTCTATGTAGCGGACCAGCCGATCTCCCTGTCGTTTGAGGCTGATCGGGTGCGCTACATAAGCCTTTCCGCCGGCATCGTGAAGCAGTTTGATCGTTTCTGCGGAAGAGAAAATCTCCTTTTCCACGAATGCGGCCCCGGTTTTGCCTAGATATCGCCGGAACGCTTCGTCCATGGTTGCCACAATGCCTCTATTCACCAGCAGGGAAGCGATATGCGGTCTGCCGGGACTGGATGTATTTCGGTCGAACTGCCGCAGCTCTTCGTTTCCGATGGCGATGCCCAGGTTCCGCAGTTTTGCGACTATCCGATCGTTGCGTTGCCGTCGCGCTGCCTGAAATTCGGCCAGGCCGTCTTGCAGTGCTGCGTTTCCCACCTCTATTCCGTATCCCAAAATATGGAGTATGCCGTCGCTACATCGGGAACTGACTTCTATGCCGGCAATGCACTCTAGTCCCAGGCGGCTCGCCTCCTGCTGTCCTTCTTGGACGCCCTCCACCGTATCGTGATCCGTAATGGCAATCTTGCGGATGTTTTCCCGGCTTGCCAGTCCGACCAACTCCTTTGGAGAGAGCGTTCCGTCCGACTTGGTGGTATGCAGATGCAGGTCTACAAAATAGGAGGAGCCATTCGAATCTTTCATTTTCTCCATGTGTTCCGTCCCCCCCTGTCGAGTGTCGAGTTGTATGCCGATGCGGACAATCGCCCGCGTAGCCGGCCAGGTCGGTATTCTTCGCACCTGTTGGATCTGCCGAACATCGAAAAGGAGTTTCCGATTATAGACGAAGCCCGATACGGAATATCTCCAACCGTTTTGCGAAAGGAAGCAGTGTAGGGAACCGGTTGCTTTACGACCGAAAGATATACTTCGCGGAGCCGAAGCACAGGATCGTCTCGGTCGATACCGGCAAGGAGATTCCGATTTTGGCAGCGGAGAACGTTTGGTTCGACCCGAATGTTGAAGTCGGTTTATCCCCTGTCGCGATGGTTGCGGAATTGGCGTCTACAGCAGTCCAAGCTTAAACTTAAGGGACTTGAGAGTGTTCAGCATCAGCATGGTGATGGTCATCGGTCCTACGCCACCCGGCACTGGGGTGATACTGCCGGCAATCTCTTTGGCGGCATCGAAATCCACGTCGCCTCTCAGAATAGCAATTTTCCTGCCGGTTTTTTCGCTGATTTTCTCCCCGACTCGGTTTACTCCGACATCTACCACGCAGGCTCCCGGTTTGATCCAGTCGGGTTTTACCAGACCCGGCACTCCCGCCGCCACGATCAGGATGTCTGCGCGTTTGCAGTGCGACGCCAGGTCTCTTGTGCCGGTATGCACGACGGTAACTGTCGAGTTCGCGCCCTCTCCCTTTTGTATCATCATATTGGCAATCGGTTTGCCGACGATGTTGGAGCGACCGACGACCACAACTTCCGCCCCTTTGGTTTCGACCCCGGCTCTAACGATCATCTCCTGGATGCCGTATGGCGTGCAGGGGGGGAATTTGCAGACGGACGGCCCGATGGAAACGCGCCCTACGTTAACGGGATGGAATCCATCCACATCCTTGTCCGGTTCTATGGCATTGATGATCTTGTTGTCGTCGATATGTTTGGGCAGCGGCAACTGCACCAAAATGCCGTTGATGCTCTCGTCCTGGTTGTATTGGTCGATCAGGTCCAGAAGTTCCTGCTCCGAAATTGTATCCGGCCGATTCTCCTGCACCTCCTTGAAGCCGCAGCGGTGCGCCGTTTTGATCTTCAGCGAAACGTAGGATTGGGAGGCGGGATTTTCCCCGACCAATATCGTAACCAATCCCGGAACTTTGCCGTGCTTCTCCTTAATTTCCTGCACCTCCTCGATGATTTCCGCCAGTATCTCCTCTCTAATCTCAGAACCTTTGATTAACTTAGCCGACATTTCTCCTCCCTGTTGGAATTTGACGAACCTAAGAGTGAAAATTCGCATCGTGATCCAGTTGACTGCGAACACGTGTCTATTTTCATGCGTTACGCACTTTAAAAAAAACGGACAATCGTAAAATAGAAAACCCACGGCGTCAATCAAATCAATAAAAACGGCTTTCGGTCACGCTGCAAATAGAGCCGCACGGAGACTGTTATGCCAGTACTACCTCGATGTATTTTCGGACATACCGTTTGACAAACGTCCGAAAAATATCCGATACTTTTCGCAAAAACTACGAACTCTCTACAATAGGAACACAATGCCCCAAGCAATGGAAACGCAAAAAATCTACGACGGCTTGAAGGAAACCTTCCCGGAGGAGCAGGCACACAGTCTCTCCCTGATGCTTGCGCAGGCGGTGGAAAGAACCGTCGATCGCCTGTCTGCCGACACGAACAGTAAAGATCTCGATCACAAAATAGCCCAGATACGAAAGGATATCAAAGAGCTAGATTATAAGATAGCCCAATTGCGGAAAGATGGCGAGGAGTTTGCGGCCGAGACCAAAAGGGAGATCGAAAAGCTTAGATCCGAGACCAAAAAGGAGATCGAAAAATTTAAATCCGAAGTCAAACAAGATATCGAACAGCTTAAATCCGAAGTCAAACAAGATATCGAACAGCTTAAATCCGAAGTCAAACGGGATATCAAAGAGCTTGCGGCCGAGACCAAAAGGGAGATCGAAAAGCTTAGATCCGAGACCAAAAGGGAGATCGAAAAATTTAAATCCGAAGTCAAACAAGATATCGAAAAGCTTAGATCCGAGACCAAGCAAGATATCGAAAAGCTTAGATCCGAGACCAAGCAAGATATTGAAAATCTCAGATCCGAAATCAAACGGGATATCAAAGAGCTTGCGGCCGAGACCAAAAAGGATATCAAAGAGCTCGATCATAGAATCGTCCGGCTCGAGGTGAAAATAGAGCAGATCAAAACCGATATACTGAAATGGGTGGGAGGTTTGTTGTTGGCACAGACGGGAGTTATTGCCGCACTGGTCAAACTGCTGTAGTCTCCGCCGGAAAGAAAGCCTGTCTCCTCCGCCTGTCGTCTCTTTTCCCTCTTTTGCAAAGAAGGAACACCCCCTCCTCGAATACTCTCCTCCGTTTTTTTGGATATTTTTTCATAGGTGTTTAGGAGCGTTTTCCCGACCTCCTTGGTCTTCGCTATCGCTCTACTCTTCCGGTATCGTGAGGCCGAAAATGCTGTCGATGGGGAGCGAGACCAAAAAGCCCGGAGCCTTTCCCTCTTCGTCCCGCCCAAGATTGTCGAGTACTTCGGCCATACCTTGAACCATTTTCTCGTTGGTGACGGCAAGTATGATCTTTTTGTTCGGGCTGCTTCCGGCAAAGGCGTCCCGCAGTCCGGCGAAAATGGGGATGTTTTGGGAAACGATGTGTCCCATCCCGACCGAATCGATCACGGTGGCTCCGGAAAGACCGATTTCCAGGAAAAGCGAGAGAATCTCCTCCAGATATTCCATTTTGTTTAGAAACAGGATAGCAAGTCTCATTTTGTCGTTCCCTGAGAATCGATACTTTTTTCATAGGCTTCGAATTCGTCGATCACCTCCTCCGTCGTTTGGGCCCGCAGCAGTCGTTGCGCAAGCCCCCCTTTCAGCAGAATGCGCGAAAGTTTGGCCAATGTCTTCAACTGCAGCCCCACGTCGTCCTTTGGGAAGAGTATGAGAAAAACCAGTTTGACGGGTTTTTTGTCCAGCGATTCGAAATTCGTCCCTTCCCGCAGCAATCCCAAGGCAATGCAGATTTCGCGACAGCTATCCAGACGCGCATGGGGGATAGCCACCCCCCTGCCAATGCCGGTGGAGAGCACGCCTTCCCGTTGATACAGGCCTTCGATGGCCTCTTCCGCATCGATCTCGGGATGGAATTTCAGCAGCAACTTGGCCAGTTCGCGAATCACATCTTTTTTGTCGCAACCCGGCACATCGATGCGAACGCATTCCTTTTTTAAAAAGTCGATGATTTGCATGGCAGCCCCAAATGTTGTCCGTTGCGTCTATGATTTCGGGAGTTGTTTCGGCCTGCGGTCTTTGAATTGGGCCAGGATCAAACGGGGAGCGATCAATTCGTTTACGACTACCGAAAGGATAACGACCGTAATGAGAAAGTCGGCAATCTCGCTATGCAGCAGCCGAAAGCTGACGATAATGGCAATTCCCAATCCCCCTTCGGAGAGAAGTCCCAATCCGATGGACGGAGGCAGGGCGTAAATCGGTCTGTAGATGCGAGTCGCCCAGTAGGTCCCTGCCAGTTTGCCCGTAAGCCTGACGATCCAGTAAACCGAGGCGAACAGTAGACTTTTGTCGAATGCAAAATTCCAGCCTGCGCCGACCAGAAGCAGGAGTATGATGTAGATCGACTTTTCTGCCGTAATGGCGGTTGTAAGCGCTCTCACTCTATGGCGGCAGAAGTTGGCCGTAATCAGGCCGCAAATCAGTCCCGATATCAGTGGAGGATGGTGGATTTGAAACGCCAGTCCGCCACTGAACATCACCGTTCCCACCACAAATAGTAGAAATTCCGCTTGTGTGAACTTCGTGTTGCTGATGACGATCAGTATCGACGCCGGAACCGCTCCCATCAGTATTGTTGCCAGGAGCCAGCGGAACGAGAGGAGAATGTCGGGTTCCGCGTGGCTTTGGCTCGGCAAAACGCATAGGGCGATACTGAAAAACAGCAGAGCGAATATTCCGTCCACACTGGAGATATAGCGCAGCAGGTCGATCGGACCTCTGTTCCTGAAGTGGTAGTTTTGGTTTACGATGGCGATGGCCGACTGTGCGCTGCAGGATCCTACGCAGCCCAAAACGATGGAGGAGAGAATCGAGAGCGGCAGCGGAAGCGGCAGGAAAAAATCGAGGAAAAAAAAGGTGGATGTCGCTACGATCAGGAAAGTGGTCGTTGACTCTACGGCGGTGATGGCAAAGTAGGATCGCGGCAGGTTGCGCAGTAGTCGAAATTCGAACTGAAGTCCAAACAGAAAGCCGATCCAGGCGAGTCCGAACAGCAGGAACGGCTTCAGGGCATCCAAAGATTCCGCGTCTATCAGGTCGAGTCCCTTTGTTCCCAGGATAGCGCCGATAAATATGTATTCGATGCCGGTCAGCAAGATGTTTCTGAAACCGATGGGAAGCCTGCGGTTCAGAAAGGTTACGCGCGTTCCGATCAAAGCAATAATCGCAATGACGACAATGGCGAACAGAAATTTCATAAAGTGCTCGGCAAATGTCCGCCGAAAGCGGGAATGGATACTCCGTTTTTTTGCAGGCGGCTTTTGCACTAGGCTTAGCAGAACGGAAACAAAGCTCCAATGGCGAATTGTATCTATGGAGCTTTTTGGCTTGCGGTGGGATGTGCGGAGGCGGGAACGCAAAGGGGGGGAGCCAAATCCGCACTTGAATTACGGCATTATTGAATTGCGCGACAGGGTTTGTTCGGTCTACTAAAAAGAGTCGTTCCGTCGATTTGCAGAGCCGTTTCGACGTTATGCCGGGGCCTGCCTGCGCTGGAACGGCACAACAGTATCGACGATAGCACAGCAGCGTATCGAGTTTTTTCGGAGATGCCGAACCTGATAAAAGCAGAAACGGACGGAACATGAAACGGAAGATGATCGACTTGAGGAGCGATACGGTTACGAGACCCTCTCTCAAGATGAGAGCTGCCATGGCGGAGGCGGAAGTTGGCGACGATGTGTACGGAGAGGACCCGACGGTGAATCGGCTGGAGGAAAAGGCGGCACAAATGCTGGGAAAGGAGGCATCGATTTTTGTCGGCAGCGGAACGCAGAGCAATCTGCTGGCCCTGCTATGCCACTGCGAAAGGGGCGACGAATATCTCGTCGGCCAAGAGGCGCATACCTACAAATACGAAGCCGGCGGAGCGGCCGTGCTGGGCAGTATTCAACCGCAGCCGCTTGAAGTCGAATCGGACGGCACACTGGACTTGCAAAGGGTCGAACGGTACGTGAAATCGGACGACTTCCATTTTGCCAGAACCAAGTTGCTCTGTCTGGAAAACACCTATTGGGGAAGGGCGCTGCCTATGCGCTATCTGGAAGAGGCGCATGCCTTTGCCGCCAGGCATGGAATCGGCATCCATTTGGACGGTGCCAGAGTATTCAATGCCGCCGTGAAACTGAAGGTGTCGGCTGCGGAAATCGCACGGTACTTCGATTCCGTTTCCGTCTGCCTATCGAAAGGGTTGGGTGCGCCCATCGGTTCGGTGCTGTGCGGATCCTCGGATTTTGTGGCCAAGGCGCGCCGATGGCGCAAGATGCTGGGCGGCGGCATGCGGCAGGCCGGCATCGTTGCGGCAGCCGGTATTGTCGCGTTGGAGGAGCAACCAGGAAGACTCCATCGCGATCATGAAAATGCTCTGCATCTGGCACAGGGGTTATCGGCCATATCGGAGATTTCGGTGGATTCCATGCATATGCAAACGAATATGGTGTTTATTCGAGTCGGAGAGTCCGACGCGGACAAACTGCCGCGATACATGCGCGAGAGGGGGATTTTGATTCGCGGCGGTACGCATATCAGGATGGTGACCCATTTGGATATCGCGCCGGAAGACGTTGACGCGGCTCTTGCCGCGTTTAGGGACTATTGTCGCTAACGGCTCCGCCACCGCTTTCGCACGAACCGAGAAAACATGGCGAATGCGGCGACACAAAGAAAAGGACAGCATGGCCGAGCGCCGAAAGGTTTTGGTGGTAGACGACGAACCGACAAACATTGAAATTGTTGTTGAGATACTCGAGGAAAACTACATCCTCAGGGCGGCGGCTTCGGGCGAGGAGGCTCTGCGGGAGGTGTATGCGTTCAGACCCGATATCATGCTGTTGGATATCATGATGCCGGGGATCGATGGCTATCGAGTCTGTAGGGCCGTCAAAAGCGACGAAGCGCTAAGAGAGACAAAAATCGTTCTGCTATCGGCAAAGGCCATGGCGGAAGACATCGAGGCCGGTTTTGCGGCCGGAGCCGACGGCTATTTGACCAAGCCGTTTATGGCCGAAGAACTGAAGGGTCTGTTGGAGAAGCATCTGCATACCGGGCGTAGCGTCGATAGAGCGGAGAGCGTCTAACCGTCTCTTCTGATAAAGGCGGTGGAAAGATAGGCCCCGTCGCAAGGGGTTTTTTTCAACAGCAGATTGTACACCGCCTCCCCTTCGAGTCCGATTTTCTGCGCCAGATAGGCTGCCTGCGGATGGGACTGCTCGATTGCCTCCATCAGTGTCGGAAGCTTTTTGTTTACTTTCATAAATACGGTGGTCGGATGGCGCCGTATCAACTTCACCGCCGTCGAAACGTCCTGAGGCATTTCGTACACTCCGAAGTTCTCTCCCTTTACGCAGAGCGGCAGACCCAACAAAGCGGACGTTCCGTTCACGGTGTTGATTCCGGGAACGTTTCTGACGAGTACCCCCTTTTCCGCCAGTTTGACGGACAGATAGTTGGAGGTGCTGAAAATTGTCGGATCTCCCATTGTGACGAAGGAGACTTTTCCGCCCCGGTCGAGAAGATCCAGAATTCGACCGGCCAGCCGTCCGTATTTGCGGTCGAGTTCCCTGCTGTCGTTGTTCATGGGGAAATAGTACATCATCAGCTTCGACTCCTCTACGAAGTTCAATACGATCTCTCTAGCCACGCTTTTGCCCAAAACGTCGGACTGCGGCGTAACGATAATGTCCGATTCCTCCAGCAGGCGCTTCGCCTTCAGAGTGATCAGCTCCGGATCTCCCGGTCCGAGTCCGATCGAATGGATGTACTTTTCCATGGATAGTGTATTGTATTCGAATTGATTCGGGAAAGGGTTGCGGAACCCTGCTTCCCGATTGTATTGGGGAACTTCCGAAACACTCGATATTTTACCGCATGATAGTCAATCTATTGCTCTTCCTGCCAAAAAATTCGATTCAATTGCACGGCAGCTTCAAATGCATTGATTCCCGGTCTGGAGAAAAGATACTGGTCGACCGATACGACTCTGCTTTGCAGCGGCCTGAAATAGGATCTGTTTTGCGGATGTTCCGGGTTTTTGTTCATCGGCCCCTTTTGATAGATATAATACTCCGGCTTCAGATCGATGATTTTTTCCGCCGATACGGGCACATGCTTTTTGTGCGTGGGGATCAGGTTTCTACCTCCGGCCGCTTCGATGATCGAAGTCATGATGCTGGAACTTCCCGCAACCCGCAGCGGCCTTTCGCTGATTTCGTAGACGACGGTGGGCACCCTCTCTAACTTTCTAATCTCCAGCAGCTTTTCCGTTAGCCGCGCGACGATCGTACCGGCGGTTTCGCCGGCATCGAGCAGCTTCCCCAGCTCTTCGACGCTGCGCAACACATCCTCCAGGCGCAGGGGATCGAATCGGTGGAAGGCGGCTTTGAATTCCCTCTGCAGACTTGCGGGAAAAGCGCGTTCGGAACCGGTGATAATCAAATCGGGTTCCAAAGCTCTGATCAATTCGATATTCGGCCGCAGATGGGAACCGACTTTTACCGCCTTTTCGAAATTGCGGTCCGTCCGCGTCACACCGACTACGCGGCTTTTGCTCCCCAGCAGTTTCACGATGTCGCTGGCCGGAGCATATAGCACTACGATTTTGTCGAAGCAGTGGGCGGAAGCCCAAGGGATCGACAGAAAGGCTCCGACCAACAAAAGCGCTCTTCCTACCGATCCGGAGAGTTTTCTACGAAACCTCACGACTGCCTCCGTCGGTATACACGAAGATTCCTTTGTCGCTTTTGAAAAACTGCACCCGAACGCCGAAAATCTCGGACAGCTGTTCCTCCCGCAATTCCTCTTTTTTTTTGTCGTACCTCAGTCTCCCCTTTTCGAAAAAAAGGAAGCGGCGGAACTCTCTGACGGCAAGCGCGATATCGTGAATCACAACCAATATGACGCGATTTCTGCTCAACTCCCTTAAAATCCGCAACGTTTCCAACTGGTGTTTGATATCGATGCCGCTCAGCGGTTCGTCCAGCAGTACGACGGGAGCGTCGCGGTTGATCAGGCGCGCCAGCAGCACCCGCTGCTTTTCGCCTCCGGACAGTTCGTTGAAGGGACGGTCTCGCAGATGGCCGATATCGAACTTTCCGACGATATGGTCGGTAGCCTCCAGATCGGTTTTGGAGTATCGGTTCCCATCGGTATGGGGGAACCGCCCGGTCAGCACTACGTAAAAAACGTCGAACGGCATGCTTAGCGCGGTGGCCTGGGGCAGCAGGCCAATTCGACGGTTGCGGGAGAGGATGTCCACCGTACGAAAGTCCTTTTGTCGAATGCGGTAGAGGCCCGAATACTCCGTCAATCCCGACAGAACCGACAGGAATGTGGATTTCCCGCTTCCGTTGTTGCCCAGGACGGCCACAAAGTCTCTTTCCGCCAGATCGAGACGGTCCACCTGGAGGCGGAATTCTCCCCGGTCCGCAACGACATCCCGCAGTTCAATCAAAATAGGCAAGCTCCCTTTTTCGCTTTGTCAGCAGATAGAGAAAGAAGAGTCCTCCTATGGCGGAGGTGATGATTCCCACCGAAAGCTCCTGCCCCTCCGGCAGGAGGGTTCGTGCGATCAGATCGTTGCCGATCATGAAAGCGGAGCCGAACAGCATACTCAGAGGAATCAGGTCTTTCGCCTTGACGAATTGCGCCAGTCGGACGAGATGGGGAACAATCAGTCCTACGAACCCGATGATTCCCGCATAGCCCACGCTGACCGCCGTCAGCAGGGCCGCAAAAAAAAAGGCCTTGCGTCTCAGTCTGTTCGTATCGATGCCGCTGGATTGGGCGGTGGTATCGTCGAAGCAGATGATGTCGAGACTCAGGCAATCCCTGCGGGTGGATAGATAGGAAACGGTCAGGACGGCGAAAAGCACCGCCGCTTTTTTCGCCGACGCACCTTGAAATCCCCCCATCAGCCAGAAAATGATGGAAGCTACGGAGTCGTCGGCCAGATATTTCATCAGGCTGATCACGGAGGAGGCGAAGGTGCTGATCACGATTCCGGCAAGCAGCATGGTGATTGGCTGCACCTTTCCGCCGACGGACGAAATTTTGTAGACGGCCGCCAGTCCGAGCAGACCGCCGCCAAGGGCGAAGAGCGGCAGTACGGTGCCAAGTCCCAGCATGATGGCGATCACCGCTCCCATGGCGGACGAGGCGGATACGCCGGTGGTAAAGGAGTCGGCCAGGGGATTTTTCATTACGTATTGGAACAGAACGCCGGCTAGCGTGAGCGACGCGCCGACCAATCCCGCCAACAGTATGCGCGGCAAGCGCACGTGGAGCAGAATATCCCTGTCGGTTTCCGACAGGTTCGCGAAATCCATATGGACCGCTCCCTTCAGCAGGGCCGCGAAAAAAACCGCCAGCAGCAGGCCCGACATCAGAAAAACCGCCGTTTTTTTGTTTTTTCGCATTCTCATGCCTCGACCCGTTTGATCGCCCAGGTGGCAGTGCAGAAAAAAAGGACGGAACATGCCAGCAGAATCACCATGTCGGACAGGTCGACGACACCTCCCGTCAAAGAGGCGCGGATTGCTTTCGTCGAATAGGTGAGCGGAAGAATGTGGACGATGAGGTTGAAAATCCCCGGAAGCTTGTCGACGGGGAAAAAGGTGCCGCAGAGGAAAATCATCGGCGTTATGACAAAGGTGTTGATCTGGGCTTGGCTGCCGTGGTCCCGAATCATCATCGATACCGTGACTGCCAGTGCGGAAAAGAGAAAGCAGTGCAGGGCCATTGCCGGAACGAAAAGAGGATGGAACCGCAGGTCCACTCCGAAAAGAAATACGTAGCCGAATATCAGCGCGATGCTGACCAGGCTTTTGAACATGCCGTACAGCGTCTCCCCTGCGACGATTCCGGCGTATGTTACGGGCGCTATCAGATACTCGTCGAATATGTGAAAATAGAATCGGGCGATATTGAGCTCCTGCGCAATGCCGTAGCTTTGATTGAGAGTGGCCATGGTGAGCAGGCCGGGAATCAGGAAAACGATGTAGGGCAGTCCGTTTACGGATACCTCGTCGCCGAATCCCCAGCCGAATGCGATCAGAAACAGCAAAGGCGATATAGAAGAGGCCAGCACCTGCTTTTTTGCCTTTTTTCGGTAGACGTGGACTTCGCGATACAGGACCGCTTGAATGCCGTTAAGCATGAATTCTCCTGCCTGTGCGGCTGATGACGACATCCTCCAGCGTCACCTTTCTGACTTTGCACTCCTGCGTCTGATTCGCCAGTGCGTGCAGCGCCTTTCGTTTCGTTTCGTAGTAGGTTTCCGTAATACCCTCTTCGTGCAGGCTTTCCACGACATACTGTCCAAGCCCCGATTTTAGCCGTTCCGGAGTGTCGCCGGCAACGATCTCTCCGGCATCGATGATCATCACTCTCCGGCACAGCTTTTCCGCCTCTTCGATATAGTGCGTCGTCAGTAGAATGGCCGTCCCCCTTTTCTGGTTGACCTTAAGAATCAGGTTCCATAGGCTGCGCCGAATTTGGGCGTCCAGGCCGACCGTCGGTTCGTCCAGAAACAAAATTTCGGGGTCGTGCAGCAGTGCCCGGACAATCACCAGCCGTCTTTTCATTCCGCCGGAAAAGGTCTTTACCTGTCTGTATGCATATTCGGTCAGTCCGGCAAATTCGAGAGCCTCCCTTATCTTCGGTTTTCTCTGCCGCTTGGCAATACCATGGAGAAGAGTATGCAGATATAGGTTCTCGTAGGCGGTCAGATCTCTATCCAGGTTGCTGCTTTGCGGCACTACGCCGATCAGGCTTTTTGCCTGCCGCAGATTTTTTCGGAAGTTCTTGCCGTAGTAGAATATCTGCCCTCCGGTCGGTTTGGTAAGGCCCACCAGCAACTTGATAATGGTTGTCTTGCCTGCTCCGTTGGAACCGAGCAAACCGACAAACTCTCCCTTCGATACCGCAAAATCTACCGAATTGACGGCAACCTTCCTTTTGAATTTCTTGCTCAGCCGCACGGCGGAGAGAACGGGGCGTTCGGTGGCTGCGGTTGCGCGAGGTTTTGCGCCTCCGCAGGTTTCGCCTCTATGATTCGTCCCGATTGTTTCGACCATTTTTTCGCTCGGCGGGATTGTATCGGGGGACGTCCGAAAGACGGCGAACGACCTCCTGAAGGTTGCCTATCCAAATGTCCACGTAGCCGTCGTATTCCGCCGTGCCTCGTAAAATTGGGATGCAGCGGACTCCCCGTTTGGTCAGGATCGTCTTCCAGGAATCCTCCGCATCGCCTGCCATGTCGTTTATGGCGTGATCCCCGGCTACGGACATGAACGGCATCAGATAGACCCTTTTGATACTCCTTCTTTTCAGCAGTTCGGTTACCACGTCGATGTCGGGGAATCCCTCCACTGTGCCTACGATTATATTGGGGTCCCTTAATTGAAGCTGGAACATCAGTGCCGCATAGAAGGCGTTCGAGGGATGGTGCGTGCCGTGTCCCATCAGCACGACCCCCTCCCCCCTTTTGCGGCCTTTGGGGATGCTGCTTTGTACCGCCTCGACGACCCGTTCCATACTTTGTTGCGTCGATAGCAGAGGCTGCCCCAAAACGATGGATTGAAATCCGCCGATTATACCGAATGCATCCACCGTTCGGGAAAGATCGTCGAACTCCGCGCCCCGAATGGTGTGGAGAGACTGGACCGCCACATGCGTAAACTTCTCGTCCAGCATCTTGGCAAGTGCCGTTTCGGGAGAATCCCGGCGTTTTCCCTGCTTTGCCAGCTTCCGACGGATCATGTGCGAGGTAAAGGCCCATCGCACGGGAACTTCGGGAAACAGGCGTTTGGTTTTCCTATCGATTCTATCGAACGCCGTTTGTGCCGACGCAATGCTGGAACCGAATGCGACCAGCAGAATTCCCACCTTTTTGGGAATCTCCCTTCGATCGTGGTGGGAAGCCGTACAGGGATCCGTAAATACCAAAACGACGGCAACTGCCAGAATCGGATATCTTGCCATTGTCTCTCCGTAGCGGGGCATAAAAGAGATGCACAATTTTAGGAATTGCAAAAAACGGAGCGTTTTGTGTTGCGGCGGCCTTCCGGTGGGCAATAATCGGCAGAACTGGGGGGTTGGGTTGCCAACGCCATTATCGCCTCCCTCGAGGCTTTCGCAATAGACCGGTATTCCGGCTTGGGGCAACCTACTTGTCCGTCTTCCCAGGCGAGTCCACCCGACCCAGTGACATGGTTGGACGTTCGTTCCCTTCACGGCTGCGGGGCAGCGGAGGCCTTTCACCTCGCTTCCAGAGTCTATTCAACGTTCGTTTCGTGCGAACCGTTGCAGAAGATCACAGAGGACGGAAAAAGTCAATTCTCCAAAACGGTTCCGAGCGAGCGGTTTGCCGCTTTGACTGGATCGATTGCGAATAGTAGCTTTGCAGGTAAAAAAGTTGCATCTATCCGAAAGAGCGGCACCGGTCGGAATAGGGAGTGCGCTTGTTTGGGAGAGGGTTTTTTTGACGGACGGTGGCAATGAGAAATCGATATTCCGCTGCAAAATGTCTGGCCGTACTGGGAACCGGTTCGGATGTCGGCAAAAGTATTGTGGCTGCGGCACTCTGCCGCATTTTTTGGGAGGAGGGATTTTCCGTGGCTCCCTTCAAGGCGCAGAATATGTCCAACAACTCTGCGGTTGCGCGAACGGGCGGAGAGATGGGGCGGGCACAGGCGGTGCAGGCGCAGGCCTGCCATGTCGATCCGCATGTGGATATGAATCCGGTGCTTCTGAAACCGAACTCGGATACGGGTTCCCAGGTTGTCGTACGGGGAACGGTCATGGGGGACAGGGAGGCGGGTACCTATTTTAAAAATACCGACTACCTGTTCGGTTGTGCCAAGGAGAGTCTCGATCGTCTGCGCGAGAGATATTCTCTGATTGTGATGGAGGGTGCCGGATCGTGTGGAGAGGTCAATTTGGCACGTCAGGATTTTGCCAATTTTCGCATGGCGCAATATGCCGATGCACCGGTTGTTTTGGTGGCCGATATTGACCGAGGGGGCGTATTCGCCCAGATCGTCGGGACATTGGCGGTTATTGCCGAAAGAGACCGAAATCGGGTAAAGGGACTGATCGTCAATCGGTTCCGCGGAGATCGGCAACTGTTCGAGCAGGGCATACGCTACCTGAAGGAGAAGAGCGGTATCCCCGTTCTCGGTTTGATCCCCTACTATTCCCACATCCGGATCGACTCGGAAGACGGCCTGTCGTTGGATTCGGTAATCGACACGCGCGTCGTACTTGACCCGGAGAGGATCAATATCGCCGTTTTGCGTCTTCCCCATATCGCCAACTTTACCGATTTTGCGCCTTTGGAGCAGGACCCCGGCCTCAATCTGCACTACCTGCAACAAACCCGGTCTCTAAAGGGCTACCAGCTGGTGCTGCTGCCCGGATCGAAAAATGTCAGGGGAGACATGGCCTGGCTGAACGAAACGGGATGGAGCGATGCCCTGCGGGACTATGCGCAAAACGGCGGGCGACTGGGAGGGATCTGCGGCGGATATCAAATCCTGGGACGCCATATCTCCGATCCGAACGGTGTGGAGGGACCTCCGGGCGATATAGCGGGATTGGGACTGCTTGACGTAGTGACGATATTGGAACCGGTCAAAGTATTGAGCAATTCGTCCGGCACGTGGTTGGAAAACGGCGAAAGGGTCGAAGGATACGAAATCCATATGGGCATCACCGAGCTGTCGGATTCGTCGACTCCGGCGATTCGTATGGAATCCGGGAACTCGATCCGCTCCGACGGGGCGATCGACGCTTGCGGAAAAGTTTGGGGAACCTATCTGCACGGACTTTTCGATAGGTCGGAGTTTAGAACGGCCTTTTTGCGGACGGTCGAAAAAAACTACCGACCGCCGGAAGGAGCGGTGTCCACCGATTCCATCGCCGCATTCAGGGAGGAGCAGTATCGGATGCTTGGAGAGCACTTTCGTGCCCATATGGATGTGGAGCGACTGTTATCCTTTGTCCGCTAAGCGTCATCCGTTGTTTGTTTCCAATGGGTATCCTGCGAGCGGACACTGCTTTTTCCGGCGGGATTCTAAAAGCGGTAATATCCCACGGCGTTGATCATGGCACCGCTGAAGTCGATCTCCACTTTATCCCCGCCGCTTTGGTCGAAGGGATCGTTGTTGGTGTCGGCGAAAGCCGTAATGCTGCGCAACTCCAATGTCCCGCCCCAGCGGGAGCCCATGGACAGTTGTATGCCGACCATCCGCGAGTTTTGCATTCCGAAGAATGTAGTGTCTATATCGGTTCTGCCGTCTACGTCGGTGCCGTCGAAGTCTCCGCCGACGATACCCCAGCCCACTCCCAAATAGGGTTGAAGCTGTTTGTCGAACGGACTAAAGAGATACAGTTTCAGAGCGACCGACAATAGGTACATCTTCATGTCGAGATCCGGCACAGTGATTGTACTTTCAGAGCCTTTATAGTAATTTTCCGAGGTTGCTGCAAAGTTGAGAAATTCGACTCCGTAGGAGTAGCCGCCCGGCATATCGTAGGCGATAGGCAAAAGACGGTCCCAGGTTATGCAGGGGAGAGGAATGTCGCCCGGAATCTGCCAATCGGCATTTGCGGCAAGAAAGGTCATCGGCAGTTTGCCGTCGTCGAATTCGGCATATCCGGTAAATTTCGTATACACGGAATTTTCGAGTCCGTAGTTGTAGATGCCGGAACTGAACTGGTCCCGGTAGTTCGACCCTCCGGCAGCTTCCCGCTGCTGCGCGGCAACGTACTGGCGGCAGAGCAGTAGCAGCAAAACCGCAAGAGCAAGCCTGCCGCAGTGTGGAGATATTTTGTGCTGCGTCATCGTTTCAGTTCCGCTATTTCGCCACCTCTACTTGAGGAGTGTGCCAATGCGCCCAAAATCGTAGCCGGCCAGCAAATTTCTGTGAGGGTTGTGGTTCCAGTAGACGATCACGCCCTTTCCCTGCACCTTTTTCTCCTCCACAAATCCCCAGTAGCGGCTGTCCTTCGAGTTGCGTCGGTTGTCGCCCATGACCCACAGTTTCCCCTCGGGCACCTTTTCCACTCTGTTTTCGGGAATCGAGTAGGCGCTCTTGTCGTGGTAGACATACTCTTGCGGCTCCAATTCGCCGTTGATGTAGAGGTTTTCCCCGATGATTTCGATCGTGTCGCCGCCGATTCCCACAACGCGCTTGATGAAGTTTTTGGACGGATCTTCCGGATAGGGAAACACGACGATATCCCCTCTCTCCACCTTCGACGGGAAGAGTTTCCTATCGGTGAAGGGAACGATCAGTCCGTAGGCAAATTTGCTTACAAACAGGTGATCGCCGATTTCGATCGTATGGATCATGGATCCGGTGGGCACTCGATAGGGCGCAAAGATCCAGGTTCTAAAGATCAGGGCCACTATCAAGGCAAAAATAAGGGCCTCGACCCATTCCCGGACCGTTTTGTTTTTGATGAATCGTTCCAAATTGATGATTTTTTTCATTTCCCGCAGCCTACCCTATATGTATTGATGAAACCGGAAAATTGTCCGTAACGAAAGAGATCCTTTATATTCCTCTATCTTTTCCGGTGCGTTTTGTAAACAACCGGATCAGCGCATCCAACTCTTTGCTCTTCAAAACGTATGCCGTTATGCCAAAGCAGGCGGCTCCCAACGGCAACAGCAGCGACAGGCGGGAGAGCGCGGAGAGCTGATGGAGCATCAGCTGCCGTTTGAGAGGAAACAGGAGCACCAGCATTGCCAAAAAGATCAGCAGACTCTTCATGATCGGCTTTCCCAGGTCTTTCGAGACGAATCGCTTTACGGATATTTCTCCGATAAAACAGACGAGCAGTACCGCCTGTGCAATTTGGCTGACCGTATTGGCCAAGGCAATGCCCAGATGGCCGATAGATCGCGACGCACCGAACGCCAACAGGAGGTTGACCACCATGACTATCGCGGAGACCTGCACGGTCCGTTTCAGTCGCTTTGCCGCCTGGTATCCGGTCAGAAGAATGCGGTTGCTGGCAATAAACGCCAAACCCAGGATATGAAACCGTAGCGCCCCGGCCGTTTTCACCATCGAATCCGTATCGAACCGACCCCGCATAAACAGAATCGTGACGATCTCTTCCGCTGCCACGAGAGTCATTGCCGTCACCGGTAGAGTGACAAAGAACGAAACGCGGACCGCGTTTTGCAGTTCGATGCGGATCTCGTCCGGTCTGCTTTCGATAAAAAGATGGGAGAGTTTGGGGAGAATGACTGTCGCGATCGACACAATGAAGACCCCTAGAACCAATTCCAGCAGGCGATTGCTGAAATTCAGAGAGGATAGGGAACCCTCCTGCAGAGTGGTGGCGATCAATGTGCCGACAATGATGTTGATTTGATAAATTCCCACGCCGAAGAGAGTAGGCAGCAAAAGAGTCGCCACCCGTTTCAGGTAGATGTCGTCGAAGCGCAGCGAACCGAGCAGCCGAAATCCGCGCACGTGCAGGAAGGGGAGCTGAAAGAGCAGCTGGGCGGCTCCTCCGATCAGTACGCCGACCGCAAATCCGATCGTCGGATTCTCCAAATGCGGGGAGAAGAGCAGGGCGCATCCGACGATGCCGATATTCAGCAATACCGGTGTTGCGGCGGAAACCCAGAATACCGAAAAGGAGTTCAAGACTCCCTGACAGACTGCGGCCAGCGATATGAGAATGATATAGGCGAACATGAACCGCGTGAGAAAGACGGTAAGCCGCAGCGTTTCGCCGGCAAATCCCGGTGCGAAAAGGTATCGAACCAGCCAGGGGGCCGTCAGAACGAACGTCGCGCTCAGGGCTGTCAGCAGTATGGTGGAAAGCCAGAAAAAATGGCGGGAAAAGGCTAGGGCTCGGGAGCGGCCCTCCTTGCGCTGCACTTCGCAAAATACGGGGATAAAGGCGTTGGTCATCACGCCTTCGGCCGTGAGGCGTCGAAACAGATTGGGCAGACTGAAGGCCAGCGTGAAAGCATCGCTGTAGTAGCTGGTGCCCAGCAGGGAGGCTCGGACCATCTCCCGGACGAGACCCAAAATCCGGCTAACTGCGGTAATCAACCCAACGGTGCCGATCGATTTCCATAGGGATTTTCGTTCCGGTTGGTTCGATGGACTCATGGCAGGTTCCGGCAAGATTATTCCAGCTCCTTGCCTAAGGTTGTCATGGTCAGTGTCCCGTGCTTTACCCCTTTGGTGCCGATGAGCCGGTCGGCAAGCAGTTTGATGTCCTTTGCCCTTCCTTTCAAAACTGCCACCTCCAGGCAGTTGGTGCGGTCCAGATGGACATGCAGAACGGACACAATGGAATCGTGGTGCACATGCTGACGCGCGTTCAATTTGTCGGAAAGCTCCCGCGTACGATGTTCGTATACCAGAGTGACGGTGCCGACGGTCTCCCGCTCTCCGTGTTCCCACTGTTTGTCTACGAGACTGCTCCTGATCAGATCCCGAATGGCTTCGGATCGGTTGGGGGTTCCTTTTGCGGCTATCAGGCCGTCGAACCTTTCGAGCAGCCTACGGTCGATGGAAATTCCGAATCGTGCGGTTTGGGACATTAGGATCCTCCGCAAAATGCCAGCAAGGCACTTTTCCGTACCTATTTGGATCGGATGCTCTGACCGATCCTTTTTATTCGGTGTGAGTGAACAAATTTGTTGTACTCTTCGTGAGATCCGATCTAGAACCAGGTCATGGAATCGCTCTGCATCAATCCAAGGGCTCTCCAATTGCGACGAATGGATACGGAATATATCGGCCTGGTAGGGTGTATTTGCTTGAACCTCAATGCGGGAGCGAAGGGATCTTTTTTCCAAACTTTGTAGGCGGCTTTTGCCTCTTCTTGGATCGATATCGGCAGCTTTTTAAAACACTTTCGAAATCTTGCGTTCAACAATGATATCACAACTCATCCCATCCTTTTGCCTTTAAGGTTCCTTTTTTTCTATCCTCTTCCGCTTCGCTTGCCAGATCTTCCAACACATCGACCGAGTTTGCAAAAGACATTTCCCAATTCTCATCGACCTTTTCTTGAGACGGATATTCTATTTCCGTTATGTAGAAGTAGGAACTGGGCTCTATAGGCGACATAGCTTCCGAGTGTTTTTGCGTTATGGTTCTCGGCTCGAAGAACACGGGAGTACGATTCGAATTTTCGTAATCGCGCCAGGTCTTCGGCCCGATTCGTCCGGAGTCATACCGATTTATCATATTCCCAACCGTTAAAGGTAACTTGGTCGTGTATTCCGTGCTGCACTACGCCTTGAGGATGCTCTATCCTTTGTCTGCTTAAAACCCCTTTTGTACAAAAGTAATGGCTGCCACTTGCTACACTCTCTATCAGAGCCTGCTTCATTACATATTTTTTCGACTGCGTAGCAGTCAGAATCGAATCGGGTGCATACGGTCGGTGCAATTCGAGTTCCGATGCAATATCATCGTAAATGTTCCTATAGAGCTTATACTGCTCCATTGAAGGCATTCCAACTTTCAACCCGAGGCTTCTGGCCTCTCTTCTGAGTATCGTATAGTCGTGACTACCCGATTCGCTGCAGAGAAAGTCGAGAATGTGTCGGATATTCTAAAGCGTGCGATTGCCGTCACTATCGGCCGACAGCGTCTGTGCGCTTGCATGCTGGGATCATTGTATCTTGTTGAATTGGAAGATATGTATGCCGGAAGAAAGCGTCAATGCTTTTTTCTGCCGTTCAAACGGGGATACTCCCTGTCGACTGAGGATCGATGCGACATTGGGCGTTTCCGGTCGGTCGCGTCCGACGATGGTCGTTGTGCCGTTTACAGGGATCGGAAAATCGGCTATGCAGTGGGGGTGTCGAAGGATGTTGTGGTCCGTTTTTGTATCGAATCTTTTCGTCGGGGAGTCGACCATGGAATATTCAACGGAAGTGCAAAATATGAGGTGTGTTGTCAAGGGTCCCAAAAACGGTCCGTCGCCCATCCCGCAGGAGGGCAAATGGGTGCAGGCCAAGGAGGTAGGGGACATATCCGGGCTGACTCACGGTGTAGGCTGGTGCGCACCGCATCAGGGAGCCTGCAAGCTGACGCTGAACGTCAAGGAGGGCATTATAGAGGAGGCCCTGGTCGAGACCGTGGGCTGCACGGGAATGACCCATTCCGCAGCCATGGCCTCCGAAATTCTTCCGGGGAAAACCATTCTGGAGGCGCTGAATTCGGACCTGGTTTGCGATGCCATCAATGTCGCCATGCGGGAGCTGTTTCAGCAGATCGTCTACGGACGAACGCAAACGGCCTTTTCCGAAGGGGGGCTTCCTATCGGAGCGGGACTGGAGGATTTGGGCAAGGGGCTGAAAAGTGTGACCGGCACCATGTACGGAACAAGCGCGAAGGGAGCCAGATATTTGGAAATGGCGGAGGGCTACGTGACGAAGATCGGTCTTGACGAGCAAGGGGAGATCGTTGGCTACTCGTTTGTCCACCTGGGAAAAATGATGGCGGAGATTGCCAAAGGCGAGGATGCGAACGAAGCCTTGAAGAGGGCGTCCGGAACTTATGGACAATTTGACGCCGCCGCAAAGGTGATCGATCCCAGACACCAATAGTTCACTATCATGCAAAGGAGACCGTAAATGGCTTTATTTGAGGGGTACGAGCGAAGAATCGGTCAGATCTCCGCTGTATTGGAGCAGTATGGATTGAAATCGTTGGAGGAGGCGAAAACGGTCTGCAAAAAGCAAGGTGTGGATGTGGCCGGGATCGTCAGAGAGGTGCAGCCGATCTGTTTCGAGAATGCCTGCTGGGCATATACTCTTGGTGCGGCAATTTCCGTCAAAAAGGGGCAGACCAGGGCCGTAGACATAGCGGCAACTCTGGGAGAGGGACTGCAGGCGTTTTGCATACCGGGGTCCGTAGCGGACGACCGCAAAGTGGGAATCGGACACGGCAATCTGGCCTCCATGCTCCTGCGGGAGGAGACCAAGTGCTTTGCCTTCCTGGCTGGTCACGAATCGTTTGCCGCCGCCGAGGGTGCCATCGGTCTGGCCAAATCGGCCAATCGCGTCAGAAGGGAGCCTCTGAGGGTGATTTTAAACGGACTTGGCAAGGACGCGGCCCATATCATTGCCAGAATCAATGGCTTCACCCATGTAAAAACTCGGTTCGACTACACATCCGGAAAGATCGAAATTGTCGCGGAAACGGCCTATTCGGAAGGCGAGCGCGCAAAAGTGCGATGCTACGGAGCGGATGATGTGCGGGAAGGGGTCGCGATCAACCACCTGGAAGGGGTCGACGTATCGATCACGGGGAATTCGACCAATCCTACGCGGTTTCAGCATCCCGTGGCCGGCACCTACAAAAAGGAGTGCAACGCACAGGGGAAGAGGTACTTTTCCGTTGCATCCGGCGGAGGAACCGGCAGAACTCTGCATCCGGACAATATGGGAGCGGGTCCGGCCTCCTACGGCATGACCGATACGATGGGACGAATGCACTCGGACGCGCAGTTCGCCGGCTCCTCCTCCGTTCCGGCGCATGTGGAAATGATGGGTCTGATCGGAATGGGAAACAATCCTATGGTCGGAGCCTCCGTAGCCGTAGCCGTAGCCCTGCAGCAAGCATGCAGCTAGCGGCAGGAGCGGTTTTGCCTGCTTTGCGGAAATCCGTCGGGCAGCGGGAGGAGTTGCGCTGTCGATGAACCGGCAATGCTATTGCCTGTTTCGGGATGTTTCCCACGGGAAACCCCATCATTCGCATTTACCGGACGGGAAATGGAACTAGCTGCCGTGCTTTTTGGCGTCGCAGCCGCTTTAAGCTGGGGGGCCGGCGATTTCAGCGGCGGTATTGCCTCCAAAAGAAACTCGGTGCTGACCGTCGTTTTGGTTTCGCAGTGCATCGGATGGGCCGCTCTGTTCGGCGCTACGGTCGTCTTATCCCGCAACCTTCCTTCGCTCGAATCTTTGTATGCGAGCGTTTTGGCGGGTGCGATCGGCATGGGGAGCGTGGTGATTTTGTACCGGTGCCTTTCCCGTACCAAAATGGGGATCGTGGCTCCCGTCACGGCGATCACGAGCGTCGTACTGCCGGTGGCGGTCGGGATGATCCGGGAGGGAATGCCTCCGGGCCACAAACTTCTGGGGTTCGGATTCGCCGTTGTCGCGGTACTGTTTCTGACGGCAGGAGAGCGGCACGAAAAGGTTCGGGCGAAAGATGTGGTCATGCCGTTCCTCGCCGGCTGCGGACTCGGACTGTTCTATATCATCCTGGATCGTATCGTCGAAGAGGATGTATTGTGGCCTTTGGTGGCGATTCGCCTCTCCTCCATTCTGCTGCTGGCATCTCTTTTTCTCCTGCAGAAACGGAAGATCTCTCTGGCGGCAGGGAGCCTGACGTATGTCTCTCTGGCAGGCGTTCTCGATATCGGCGGCAACCTGTTTTTTGCGTTGGGGACAAAATTCGGCCGTCTGGACATTACTTCGGTACTCAGTTCGCTCTATCCGGCCGCTACCGTTTTTCTGGCGCGTCTTGTCCTGCAGGAGCGGCTATCCCGCATGCAGTGGACGGGCGTTTCCCTTACCATGGTGGCTTTGACGCTCGTCGCTCTCTAGTCTGCTCTACTGCCCTTCACAATGCTTTCGATCTCCTCGTCTTTGATGTAGGCTCCTTGGAGTTCCGTCGTCTCGTTGAAGGAGAAGATCATGTGGCCGTTGCCGGTTAGTCTTTCCGCGCCGGTTTTGTCGAGGATCGTTCTGGAATCGATGTCGGATGCGACTTTGAGGGCGATGCGGCCGGGAATGTTGGCTTTGATCAGTCCGTTGATCACATTGACCGAAGGGCGCTGGGTGGCCAGAATGAAATGGATGCCGGCGGCACGCCCCTTCTGCGCGATGCGGACGATGTTTTCGCTGATGTTGGACTTTTTCATCATCATCAGGTCTGCGAATTCGTCGATGATGGCGACAACCGACGGCAGGCGTTCGCGCTCGGAAATGTTTTCGTTGTAGGTCTTCAGCGTATAGCGGCCACTCTTTTTCAACAGGGCGTATCGCCTTTCCATTTCGTCGATCAGATCCTCGATCATCAGAGAGGTCGTTTCCACGTCCGTAATCACGTCGCATGCCAAAAAGGGCGAAGAGGAAAATATACCGAACTCCACCAGTTTGGGATCCACCAGAATGATTTTCACTTCGTTGGGAGTGGATGCGCACAGGATCGACGTGATGATGCTTTTGACCAGCACGCTTTTTCCGGAGCCGGTCGTTCCCGCAATCAGGAGATGGGGAAGCTGCGCCAGATCGCAGCTGATCGGATTGAACTCCGCATCCACGCCGATCAGAATCGGAATCGCCTGTTTCTCGCGCTCCCGGCTTTTGAGAAAGCTCTTTGTCAGCGCGGAAAACGAAATGGGCGGTTTCCTTTTGTGGGGAAGCTCCAGATAGAGTTTGGCATCGAAGTCCTCCGACACCTTCACGTTTTTGATTCCCAGTGCGGCGGAAATGTCCCGATCCTGCACAAGCCGCTCGATCTCCCTCCTTTTTACGCCTTGTCGGGGAATCAGTTCGTAGCGTTCGGAAAAGGGGCCGTATGTCGATTTGCCGATCTCTATCTCCGTACCGAAGGAGGCGAATGCCTTGACTATCCGCGTTTGCTGTTTGCAGTGCCCCCCGGAGATTTTCGCTTCGCCTTTCGGCGGGGCGGGCGGCACGGGTCTTTCGTACCGATTCACTCGTCGGTTGAGATCGAACAGTTTTCGCATCTTTGTTGGCTTTCGTTCCGTTGCGTCGGTGGTCCTCCCTTCGTTTGGCGTGTCTCTTTTTGGCGGAGCCTTTCTTTTTTTAAGCGTCAACCTGGGAACCGCCTTCAACATTCGGGGTACGGGAAACAGCAGCAGACATCCGGCGAGCAGCAGCACGATTTCAAGCAATAGCGTTCCCAGTTTCCCCAGGTATTTGAAACTCGTTATTTTCAGAAGGCCGCCGATATTGCGTTCGGAATGGACATGCGCAAACGAATAGCTGTCGTCCGTTGCCATCAGGAGGGGAATCAACAGCAGAGTGAGCGCCAGAAGTTTTGCGAAGGGCGACCTCGCCAGGCCGGAAAACAGACCCGCCAGAATGAGATAGACGCCAAAATACCAGGCGGATCTTCCCCAATAGGGCTGCAAAAAGTACTCGTGGTAATAGCGTCCCGCCATTCCGGTGTCTGTCGGATGGAAGGCGGAAATGATCGTAAAGATGCCGGCAAGCGTCAGCAATGCGGGAATCAGTATGGAAATGCCTGCGCGCCTCTTTTTTGCCATGTCGTCCCTCTGCCGGTCTATTCGTGGTCAGCTTTCCGACTTCTTCGCATCGGACCCTTAAACGTGCCGAATGGCTACTCGGAGAACGCACTCTATGCCGTAGGGCTCTCTCGTTTCGATCAGTTCCAGCGCCTTTTTGTAGAGGGTTTCGCGTCCGGTCCGGTCGATTGCGTTCCCGCGCCGTATTTTTCGTTCGGCAGAAAAAAGTACGATCCTTCTTTCCTCCCTCGCCAAACGCTTTATATCCTCGCACAAAGTTTCGGGAATATCCCTCACCGTTATGTTTGCCATCGATATTTCCTTCGGATCTCCATCCTTTGGAGAGAGGAGTTGGCAGTTGCATTGGTATCAATACGGAATCAATGGCTACAGAATATACGCTTCAAGAATAAAATCAACCGCCCTGATCCCAGTCGCTCTTTTATCCAAATTCGGGTATTGCCCATGGTTCTGTGCTATATGGACAAGTCGGGCACTTCCAGTGTCCCCGGCAACAGGTCGCATTTTGTGTCGGCGGGTCTTTCCGTCCCCATCCGGCACTGGAAAAACTATGATCGAAATATCCGAGACATCAAAAGAAAACAGGATTTGGACCAAGCGGAGATTCACGCAGGCTGGATGTTACAAATCGCTTATCTTTCCGAAATCCTATTTTGTCGAATGACATCTTGATTGATTTTTCTTCGATATGTAAAAGCTCTAGCCTAGAACGCGCTATTTCTTCTAATAAATCAATAACCTAATAAATTTATAGATTGACTTTTAGCTGACGGATCTATATGTTGAGCCCGTATTCTTTTTTTTCAAGCTGCGAAATAGTATTATGTTAACAGTGAATGGGGATTATTTATGCGAGGTAAAGAAAGTAACATACCAGTACATGGAAGTGTAATTCAGCGTAGCCTTATTCCGGAAGGGCTGGGTGCTGCTTTGAATATCGCTACTGTGCCAATTAGTGAATTAGACAGTTCATGCTTATCACAAAATTCCGAACATGGTTTCCAACGTTTGGTTGGTCAAGTTCTCGGTATGCCTACAGAATCCATACTTAATGATGGGCAGTATCGAAAACTGACTAAAATGTTCATAGATGGTGATATTTGGGAAGAGATGGCTATGCGAGCCATTATCCCTTGAGTTGCCTCCTGGCAGCGATGCATGGGTCAACGGAGAAGAAACGTGCGTAGCACTAGATTTTGGCTGTAATCAAAATCATGAGAATGATTGAAAACGATGTATTCACAGCTAGCAATTCGATTAACTTCGCGCCTTCGGCGCCGGACGCAGCATGGCTGCACCGGTTATTGAGGCATTACACGGCTAAAGGAGAATTCAGTGAAAATCTACGGCGATATACAGTCTGGAAACTGCTACAAAATAAAACTACTTGCTTCCTTACTCGATATTGAGCATGAGTGGGTTCATATAGATATTCTCAAAGATGAAACACACACAAAGGAATTTCTTGAGAGGAACCCGAACGCAAAAATCCCTATTTTAGAGTTAGATGATGGACGTTTCATATCCGAATCAAATGCAATCTTGAATTACCTGGCGACAGGGACAGAACTTCTATCAAGTGATTCCTATGAGTACGCTAAAATTCAGCAATGGCAGTTTTTTGAGCAGAACAGCCATGAGCCGTTCATTGCGGTAGCAAGATTCATTGCAAAGTATTTGGGTCTGCCTGATGAACGTAAGGCAGACTATGAATCTAAGCAGGAAGGTGGTCATAAAGCACTTCGGGTCATGGAAAAGCAGCTACAACACACACCTTACCTTGCAGGCAATAAACTCAGTACAGCAGATATTTCGTTGTATGGTTATACTCATGTTGCCGACGAAGGTGGCTTTGATTTAGGTGAGTATCCAGCAATCATGAAATGGATGGATCGCATTCGCTCACAACCAAAATACACAGGCATGGAGTAATCGCCGTGTAACGCTTGGCTCAGGTGCGCCGGAGTCGAGCCTTGCTCGAACGACCTGTCACCCGCCATGCTATTCTCGCTCAGGACAGCATATCGTTCGAACGGAAATCCGCGATTTGCCATCTCGAGCAGGCCCGATCCAGAAAACCTCAGATTCAGCTCAACTCCGGGCGTTCTGTGGCTAAATCTTAATCATCCCCACATATCCATTTTTAACTTTTCAAAAATAGACCATTGATGTTTGGTTGCGTATATGACATCATTTGTTCATGAAATCAACAATAGTAATGGATACTAATGTATTCATTTCTGCGTTGCTAAATCCATTCGGAGATAGTGCCAATATACTTGAGTTGTGTTTCCGGCGGCAATATGTGCCTTTGATGGGAACAACTCTCTATTTGGAATATGAGGATGTTATCAATCGAAATGAAATATTTAAAAATTGCTTATTAAGTGAGGACGAAAGACAAAATGCCTTAGACGACTATTTAAGTATTTGTAAGTGGATTAAAGTTTATTACACTTGGCGTCCCAATTTAAAAGACGAAGGAGACAATCATTTAATCGAATTAGCGGTTGCTGGAGGAGCCAACACAATAGTTACTGGCAATATAAAAGATTTTCAAAAACCTGAGCTGAACTTTCCAGAAGTATCAATCCTAATGCCGAAACAGTTAATAGAGGTAAAATGACTGCAATTACAATAAGGTTGCCTGATGAAGCTCACGCTAGGCTTAAAGAATTAGCAAAACAAAGAAAAATGAGCTTGAACAAATTATTCGCAGAAATAGCGACAGTTACTTTGACAGAGTTTGACGCCGAAACTCGATTCCGGTTGAGGGCATCGCGAGGATCGGCAAAACATGGGCTAGAATTACTGGAGACATTAAGAGAACGTCACAAAAATTCCGGAAAAACATCAACAAATATTGGTACAACTCCCACAAAACAAAGCCGGTGAAGGCTCTACTGCCTTCACTTTATTCAATTGCTTCAGGAATTATGAATACTTCACGCGATATAAATGAAGCATCTATAAAATACCAAACCTATCTAGATAAAGATTAATCCTTTGAATTAATCAATGCAAAGCTAGACCAACTTGCCAATATGGTAAACGTTGTTCGCGGGAGAGAAGAAAAGATGGTTTTTTTTTATCGCTGCACTTGTTATTATTTGGAGCAGGCAAAAAAAGGCAAATATATCAAAAGGCGAAATATCGGAGGTTCTGGCAAAAGTTATGGCAGTCGCTGCGGGCCAAAAGCGCCTTCAAATGCAGGAGGTGATTGAAGGTTATGGTATTGATATTGAGTCATTCAACTAGCGCTCTAACAAGAGCATGCAGACCGACAGTCCTCGCCGCTTCGCTATGAGTACTGCGACTAATGCATGACGCTAGCTTCTTGATGACAAATGGCATACGTTATGTTATTCTCTATGGATGGAAACATATAATTGGAATGCAGAAAAAAATAATCACCTTAGAGAGCGGAGAAATATATCGTTTGAGGAGGTTGTTCTCAACATTCGTTTCGGAAACGAAGTGGATATTTACGATCATCCTAATCAACGGTGTTATCCAGGCCAGAAAATTTCCGTGGTTTTGATTGAAGGATACGCTTATCTTGTTCCTTTTGTAGAGAATGACGAAGGTATTTTTTTGAAAACAATCATTCCAAGTCGTAAGGCAACAAAACAGTACTTAGGTGACAAAAATGACTGAGCTTGATTCCGAAGAAAAGGAAATCCTCGAGGCTTTTGACAAAAGGTTGCTTAAACGATCGAAAAATGTTCGACAGGAAATCGAGAAACACAAATCCATAGCCGAAGCGACCTTCAAAAAAGACGCACGAATTAATATTCGTTTGTCGTCCCGCGATCTTCGTTCTCTACAAGCCAGAGCATTAAGAGAAGGTATTCCTTATCAAACGTTGGTTTCCAGTATTTTACACAAATTTTCCGAGGGGCGATTGGTAGAAGTATCAGCTGACAAAGTGCTCGACATAGACCGTTAACGCGGCAAAAAGCGCTACGTTAATATCTGGTTAGCTTAGTCGTTGGGATGAAAAACTGACGATATCGGAGAGGTTATGTTTAGTAGTTGAATCTTAATTAGGCTATTTTGATAGTA
Organism: uncultured Pseudomonadota bacterium; assembly: GCA_964562335.1. Classification (GTDB taxonomy): domain Bacteria; phylum SAR324; class SAR324; order XYD2-FULL-50-16; family XYD2-FULL-50-16; genus CAZJUM01. The sequence continues at coordinate 44,115 of CAZLTI010000001.1, forward strand.
TCTTTGTCGGCCCGATAAACAATACGATGTTCATCATTTAATCTTCGCGGCCAGTAACCAGACAAACTATGCTTCAATGGTTTAAGTTTGCCAATTCCTTCATACGATCGGCGTTGAATATCACGAATTAACGTATTTATTCTTTCAAGGATTCTTTTATCAGTTTTTCGCCAATATAAGTAATCGTTCCATGCATTGTCGGAAAATCTTCTATTCATTCGATTAGCTCTTCAGCTACTCCTTCACCATTTTTCAGTTCAACAATGGACTCAAGAAGACGTTTTGCGTTTTTCGGACTACGCGACAAATAAGTTGTTTTCTTCCACCGCCTGATAATCTTCAAAAGACAGCATAACTACCGGGCGACTACTTCTTCTTGTGATAATCAATGGATTATGATCATCGCAGACTTTTTCCATCGTGCTTGCTAAGTTTTTTCTGGCTTTAGTATATGAGATAGT
>CAZLTI010000002.1:0-41730 GCA_964562335.1 uncultured Pseudomonadota bacterium
CCCTGCAGGCTGCGGAAGTGGAAGTGCTGCACTGGTGGACATCCGGCGGAGAAGCCGCCGCACTGAACGTGCTCAAACAGGATTTGGAAAAAAAGGGAATCGGCTGGAAAGATATGCCGGTAGCAGGCGGCGGCGGAACGCAGGCGATGACCGTTTTGCGGTCGAGAGTCACTTCGGGTACGGCGCCGACCGCTGTGCAAATGCTTGGATTCGATATCTTGGACTGGGCGGAACAGGGCGTGCTGGCCGACCTCAATAGCGTTGCCAACGAGGGCAACTGGGATGCGGTGATTCCAACCGCACTGCAGAAGTTTGCCAAATACGATGGCAAATGGATTTCCGTTCCCGTAAATGTGCATTCCACCAATTGGGTATGGGCCAATAAGAAGATATTCGAAGAGGTGGGAGTGACCGTTCCCAGAAACTGGGCTGAATTTCATCGCGTCGCCAAAAAGATCAAAAAGGCCGGTTATATCGCCATTGCCCACGGCGGGGAGTCCTGGCAGGACGCAACGGTCTTCGACAGTATCGTTCTTTCCGTCGGCGGGTTCGATTTCTACAAAAAGACCATGGTGGATTTGGATCTGAAGAAGCTCGGCTCCGGCACAATGAAAAGGGTCTTCGATCGCATGAGGAAGATACGGGGATTGGTGGACGACAACTTTTCCGGTCGCAGTTGGAACCTGGCATCGGCGATGGTGATCAACGACAAAGCCGCCATGCAGATCATGGGGGACTGGGCGAAAGGGGAATTTATCAAAGCGGGCAAGGTGCCCGGCAAGGATTTTATGTGCTTTCGATTTCCGGGAACGCAGGGAATCGTGACCTTCAACTCCGATCAGTTCGCCATGTTTCAGGTGGGCTCGGCCGACAGAAAGGCACAGATAGAGATGGCCAAATCCGTGATTTCTCCCGTTTTCCAATCCGCCTTTAACGTGGTCAAGGGTTCCGTTCCCGCCAGAACCGACGTTCCCAATACCGATTTCGACGCCTGCGGCAAAAAGGGTATGACGGACCTGGCCTCCGCCAATATGAACGGTACGCTGATTGGAAGCATGGCGCACGGGCATGCCAACCCCGCTGGCATCAAAAACGCCATGTACGATGTAATCACCAACCATTTCAACACGGATCAATCTTCCGCCGATGCGGTAAAGGCACTCGTCTCCGCCGTCAAGACGGCCATGTAATCCTTTTTGAGCCGCTCCGCACCGCAAAATCGTGCGGAGCCGGCTTTACGGTCAACCCGTTCCCTAGAAGACCGGACTATGAAAAATAGAAAACCGCCCGAAGATTCGGGCGTGGATATCAGAAGGTGGCTTCAGGAGGCTTTGCCCAGGATCGTCCTGGCGCCATCCTTTTTGATCACTATTGTGTTTGTATATGGTTTTATTCTCTGGACGGGATATCTTTCGTTTACCGCCTCGCGGCTGTTGCCCGTATACAGATGGGTGGGTTTCAAGCAATACATTCGTCTCTGGTCTCTGCCGAATTGGTACAAAGCGTTGGAAAACCTTCTGATTTTCGGCTCTCTGTATATCGGCATCTGCGTATTCCTGGGTCTTATTCTGGCCATTTTGATCGATCAGAAAATCCGCATCGAGGGCATGATTCGCCCTATCATGCTCTATCCGATGGCAATCTCCTTTATCGTTACCGGTACGGCCTGGAAATGGTTTTTGAATCCCGGTTTGGGCCTGGAAAAGACGGTTCGGGAATGGGGCTTCGAATCGTTTACCTTCGATTGGATTATCGACGGAGACATGGCCATTTATACCGTCGTGATGGCGGCGGTATGGCAGTCGACCGGATTCGTTATGGCCATCTTTCTGGCAGGGTTGCGCGGAATCGATACGGATATCATCAAGGCAGCCTATCTTGAGGACGCCTCTCTGTTTCAGATTTATCGAAAAATTATTTTGCCGCAATTGCGTCCCGCCATTCTCAGCGCGGTGATTATTCTGTCGCATATGGCGATCAAGAGTTACGACCTGGTAATCGCCCTGACGGGCGGCGGACCGGGAAATGCCACGGAGCTGCCCGCAACGTTTATGTACTCCTACACCTTTACGCGCAATCGTATGGGCGTGGGGGCAGCCAGCGCGGTGATTATGTTTATGACGGTGGTTTCGGTCATGTTGCCGTACATCTATGCCGAACTTAAGGAGAAGGATCATGATCAACGAGGAGAGTGACTTCCTGTACGCCAACCGATATTGGCGTGTTCTCGTTTACGGCGCTCTGGTTTTTGCGGCGGTTTTGTTTCTGCTGCCTCTATATGTGATGATTGTCACCTCCTTTAAGTCGCTGGCGGAAATCAGACTCGGAAACATGCTGGCACTGCCGGAAACCTTCACTCTACAACCGTGGATCGACGCCTGGGGCAAGGCCTGCATCGGATTGACATGCGAGGGAATCGGCGGCTATTTTACCAATTCCATCCAAATGGTCGTACCGGCGGTCGCCATATCCACCATACTCGGTGCCTTTAACGGATATGTTCTGACAAAGTGGACATTCCCCGGACATAAATGGGTTTTCGGCCTGATGCTTTTCGGCTGCTTCATTCCCTTTCAGGTGGTTCTGATTCCCTCCGCGCTGATCCTGGGAAAGATGGGTATTGCCAACAGCGTTATCGGCTTGGTGTTTATTCACGTCACCTACGGGTTGGGATTCACCACGCTTTTCTTCCGCAACTACTACTACGTTTTCCCCACGGAGCTGATCAAGGCGGCGATGATCGACGGAGCGGGATTCTTCCGCATATTTTTCCGCATTCTTCTTCCCTCTTCGGGTCCGATTATCGTGGTTACGGTTATTTGGCAGTTTACCAATATCTGGAACGACTTTCTGTTCGGCGTCTCCTTTAGCTCCGGCGTCAACGTGCCGGTTACGGTTGCCCTGAACAATCTGGCGAATAGCTCCACGGGAGTGAAGGAGTACAATGTCCATATGGCGGCTGCCATTCTGGCGGCGCTTCCGACCTTGGTCGTATATGTAGTGGCCGGCAAATATTTCGTTCGCGGTTTGATGGCGGGATCAATCAAAGGGTAATTCTATGAGCTTCCTAGAGGTAAAGAACCTGGTAAAATCGTTCGGCAGCACGGAAGTGTTGAAAAACATCAACCTCAGCCTGCCCAAAGGGAAATTTTTGGTGCTGGTAGGACCTTCGGGATGCGGAAAATCGACTCTACTCAATTTGATTGCGGGGCTGAACAACATTACCGACGGCGAGATCGTCATCAACGGCAGAGTGGTAAATCACATTCATCCCGGCAAGCGCAACATCGCCATGGTCTTTCAGTCCTATGCCCTCTATCCCAATATGACGGTAGGCAGGAACATCAGCTTCGGTCTGGAAATCCGCAAAGTCGACAAGGAGCAGGTGCAGGCCAAAGTGCTGGAGGTGGCGAAGATGCTTCAGATCGATCACCTGATCGACAGGAAACCCGCTCAACTTTCGGGCGGACAAAGGCAGAGAGTGGCCATGGGACGGGCCCTGGTGCGCGATCCGGACCTTTTTCTGTTCGACGAGCCGCTGTCGAATCTCGATGCCAAACTGCGCGTCGATATGAGAACCGAAATCAAAAAGCTGCATCAAAAACTGAAGGCGACCATCGTATATGTCACCCACGATCAAATCGAGGCGTTGACGTTGGCGGACTATGTGGCCGTTATGTGGGGCGGCGAAATTCAGCAGTTCGGCTCGCCCCATGAGATCTACGACAGACCGAACAATCTTTTCGTGGCAAATTTTATGGGATCGCCCTCCATGAATTTCCTCGGCGGAACGATCCGAAAAAAAGCCGATGGCCTGGAAGTGGTTTTCGACGAAAAGGAGAGAGAGGTTTCGCTGCCGGTCGGTAATCCCCAAAAGGAGCTGGAAGAGTATGCGGATAGAAGGGTAACGCTGGGAATTCGGCCGGAGGCCATCAACCTGTTCAATGCCGACATCGACGATCCGCAACTGAGTATCGATTGTAAAATCAACGTCGTTCAACCGACCGGCGCGGATACCTATGCCGTGCTGTCTTTCAACGAAGGGGAGATTTTGGCGCGAATGAGGCCCGAACGGGCGATTCGACTCAAGGAGACAGAGAAGTTTACTTTCCGCATGGGCAAAGCGGTGTTTTTCGACCCGGAAACGGAAAAACGTATTCGTTGAAATCGGCACCTACCTTCGCCTTTGCCAAACAACTATTTCGGAACCCATCCAATTGCCGTCGCATCCTGTATCCACCTTCGTCGCTCGAGCCAAAAAGGGAGATCCCGTGTTCATCACCGACGTGCGCGGCTCCTTCTCCCAACTCGGCGGGAAATCCGCATGGGACTTAATTCTGGTTTTGGACCTGCTGCCAAAGGGGGAAAAAAGAGCCTTTGAGATCCGCATCCCCTCTCTCGACCTGGCGGTGCGGGAACAGGTCGAATTCGTAACCTCCTACCTGCGGGCCGAAATATACAATATCCTCTCCACACTGGGCGGAACCAAACTGACAATCTATCTGGATAGGAGCAATAGGAGCCTCGTTCGATTGGCGGAAACGCTTTACGAGTCGTTCGATACGCATAAGTCGCGTTCGCAACGGAAAGGGTACGGGCGCGCAATAAACGTCATCGAGAGGATACGGGACTCCCAAAAGGCACAAACCCATTGCGCCGATAGCCGGTTTTCCTTTCGCATCGAGGAGATAACGCGACTGCCCATTCTGCCGAAAAACGGGAGCGGCCGCTCCCGAAACGGGAACCGATTCGAAAAGGCGACGAAACTTCCGAAGGGAAAGACGATTTGCGGTATCGATATCGGCGGCACCAGTATCAAGCTTGTGCTTGTCGCCGATGGAACAATTCGCTGCTGCAAGGAGTACGGCTGGTTTCCGGCTGGCTTCAAAACGGCTTTGGAACAGATCGATCCGATCCTTTTGCTGGTACGTTTGGCAAGAGCGAAACTCTCCTACGAAAGCGACACTGCTGCAGGAACCGAAGCGGAATCTCAGCTGAAGCGGGATTTGGAAAGGGCCTTTGCCTGGGACGCCTCCTATGAAACGATTTGCGATACTGTCGAACGGATAGAGTCGTTGCTCCGTGGAGAGCTGACGGAGATCGATGCCATAGGCGTATCGTTTCCGGATGTCGTTATCAAAGACAAAATCGTCGGCGGCGAAGTCTACAAAATGCGGGGAATGAGGGAGAATGCGGCCATCGATTTCGAAAGGGAGTTTGCCCGGATCACGCATCTCGATACCCGTCTGCTGGCGTTGTGCAAAAAGGGCGGTGTTGTCAAAATCATCAACGATGGTTCCATGGCGGCCTTCACCGCCGCAGTGGAGATGGCTGCCCAAAACGAGGCGGAAAAGAGGGAGGAGGAGATATTCGCACATACGCTGGGAACGGAGTTGGGAACGGGTTGGGTAACGCGAGAAGGTTCCATCCCGGAAATCCCTTTAGAGGTGTACAACATCGTTATCGATCTGGGCAGTTTCGTAGAGCGTGGCTATCACAACGACGACGCGAGAAGCATCAACAACTTCAATACCGGACTGCCGGGAACTCTGCAGAAATATACCAGCCAAAGCGGCGTCTTTCGGCTGGCTCTAAAGTATCTCCCCGAAAAAAGTCCGGACCTGTACCGGGATCTTTTCCATAGGGGATTGCTGGAGGAGGCGGAGAGGGACGGAAATCCGATACTAACCGTTCCGACCGAGCCGTCGGACAGACGTAAGGCCTTTATGAAGCATATCATACGGCTGCTGGAACGGGAGAAAGAGGAAACGGTGGCCCGCATTTTTAGAGAAATCGGAGTTTTTTTGGCAGTTACCTGGTTGGAAACGGAAAGGCTGCTTCGACCCAAAACAAAATCGAGATATCTTTTCGGAGGACTGTTGGCCGACAGGAACTGTAGCGATTTGATTCGGCAGGGGGCCTGTTCGCGTGTCGGCGATATAAGGCTGGATGTCGCCGACGAAGGAATGGCCAATACGCCTTTGATGAAGCAGCTTCGAAAATTTTCCCATTTTTCGGTGAGTCAGTTCGCTTTGGCTGTCGGGGCGGTCCACTATGCCAACCTGGAGTTGTCGGAGTAAAGGGTGAAAAATGGGGTCGGACCAAATCGAACTACTGATTTTATTTATTTTTATTATACATATTGACCTATTTTTTCTGTTAAAATTCAATTTTACCTCATTTTTTCCGCTCTAATGAATTTTCATAAAGTCTATGGTACCGAGAGAGAATGAAATTGCACGATACTGAAAGCGGTACGGCATACCGTTTGATGCTACCGTAAACGGAAGGTTCTATCGAAACTCACATAAATCGATCCGATTCAAGACTGATTATTTCTTTAAAATGTTATTTCTTGTCTAAAAAATAACATTTTAAAGAAATAATTTGCTTTAATTATGAAATAAAATATAATGTTATCAATGATTTAATTTGGTCCGACCCCATAAAACATCATGAACGACAGACACTACGATGTAATCATCATCGGTACGGGCGCCGGAGGCGGAACACTGGCCTATGCCTTGGCGGACTGGGGAAAGAGAATTCTGTTGCTTGAGCAGGGAGACTATCTGCCGAAATCGACGGACAACTGGAGTCCGGAGGCGGTGTTTCGGGATGCTCGCTACAAAACGCAGGAGAAGTGGATCGACCTTCGGGGCAGGCCCTTCTCTCCGGGCATGAACTATTATGTGGGAGGCAATACGAAAGTCTATGGAGCCGTTCTGGCGCGCCTAAGAAGGGAGGATTTCCGCAAGGTGCAACATCGAGAGGGGATCTCGCCGGAGTGGCCGATCTCCTACGAAGATTTGGCTCCGTTTTATGCGCAGGCCGAGAAGATGTACCGTGTACACGGATTGCGGGGCGAAGATCCGTCCGACCCGCAGGATGGCGAATACCCTTTTCCTCCCGTTTGCCACGAACCGTACGTGGAGGAACTCTCCGAATCTTTTGTAAAAATGGGTCTGCACCCCTTTCATCTTCCGCTGGGCATTCATCTCGACGAGCGGGAACCCCGAAAGGGCAGATGCGTCCGCTGCAAAACCTGCGACGGATTTCCCTGTCTGCTGGATGCCAAATCCGATGCCGCCGTAAATGGCGTAGAACCGGCAATCCGATTTGGAAATACTACGCTGCTTCGTAATGCCAAGGCGCTCAAACTCGTTACGGGAAATAACGGGCGGGAAGTACGGTCGGTGGAAGCCGTAGTCGAAGGGGAGAGCAGGTCCTTTACGGGAGGGATCGTGGCTGTTTGCTGCGGAGCCGTGAAATCGGCCGAGCTGTTGCTGCGGTCGGCAGACGAAAGACATCCGCAGGGTTTGTCGAACGAATCCGATCAGGTGGGAAGAAATTATATGGCGCACAACAATGCCTTCATGATGGCCGTAAGACCGGACCGCCCCAATCCGACCGTCTTTCAAAAGACGATTGGCGTCAACGATTTTTACTTCGGCGACGGAAGCGGCAGCTACCCTTTGGGCAACGTTCAGGCCGTCGGAAAACTGCAAAAAGGCATGCTAACGGCCGAGAAGCCCTGGGTACCTACTCCGATTCTGCGCTATCTGGCGAAACGCAGCGTCGATTGGTGGATTATGACGGAGGATCTGCCGCAGCCCGAAAATCGCGTTGCCGTTACGCGGCAGGGAACGATTCGGGTTTCCGCGTGTCCGTCCAATACGAAGGCGCATAGGGAGCTCATCGGGAAGTTCGGTCGAATTATGCGGGATATCGGATTCCCCTTGATTTTTACCAAAGTGTTGGATGTCGCCACCTGCTCCCATCAGGTGGGTACATGCAGATTCGGACACAATCCCGCAGACAGCGTATTGGACGAATTTTGTCGCAGTCATACGGTGCGAAACCTGTTCGTTGTAGACGGTTCCTTTTTCCCCTCCTCCGCTGCCATGAACCCGGCGCTTACGATTATGGCGCAGGCTTTGAGAACGGGAAGCTGGATTCGGCAGAACTACGACAGCCTGTAAAAACGTCGTCTCTGAGCTACGTAAAGCAGGTTTTGTCGTCTACGGAACCTCGAAAAAGTGCCAAAGGAGCCGTTCCATTAAAATCGCCTTTTTGGGAGAAAGCTATGAAAAAGACTATGCGGGCAGTCGTATTCGAATCGGAGGGCAAGACGGCCCTGAAGGAGATCGGGATCCCCGAAATTCGGCAACCCGACGATGTCATCGTCGAGATAGAGGTGTGCAGCATTTGCGGCACGGACGTAAAAATTACCGACGTGCCTCCGGGATATGCGGCGGAACCCGGAACCGTATTGGGACACGAGATAGTCGGCACTGTCGTGGAGACGGGCGGAAACGTCAGATACTTGAAAAAGGGAGATCGGGTCGTGGTCAACCCGAACGATTTCTGCGGCGTGTGCCGCTACTGTCGGGACAATATGCCCAATCACTGCGAAAATATCGAGGCTCTCGGAGTGTTTACCCATGGCGGATTTGCGGAATATGCCAAAATGCCGGAGAGAATTCTGTATCGGATCGCGCCGGATCTATCTGCGCGGAAAGCCGTTTTCGCCGAACCGCTGGCCTGTATTCTCAACGGACTGGACAAAATTCGTCTGACTGCCGGCGACGGTGCACTGGTCGTGGGGTGTGGACCCATCGGACTATTGGTTGTGCAGTTGCTGAAAGCGTCGGGAATCACTCCCCTGATCGTTTCGGAACCATCCGAACTGAGGCGGAACTATGCGCTACAATGCGGAGCGGAGCATGCGATCGATCCCAGAGTGCAGGAACCGGCGGACTTCTGCCAAAAAATCACCGGAAACGGAGTGGACGTTGTGGTGGAACTTGTGGGTTCCCAGCTCAAAACGGCCGTTCAAGCAGTTCGCAGGAGAGGGAATATTTTGCTATTCGGGCTGAACACGCAAGTGGAGCCGAATGTGCCCCAAAGTGAGATGATTTTTAAAGAGATTGCGGTTTTCGGCACCTGGATAGCCAACGCATCCTTTTCCAGAGCGGTGAAGCTGCTGGAAAGCGATATATTGGATGTCGAACGGCTGGTTACGCATACCTATCCTCTTTCAAAGGTCGAAGAGGGGCTGCGATTGCTAAAAAGCGGCGAGGCAATCGAAATATTGGTCGATCCCAAACAGAATTGACCGAAAGTGCAAAACTGATGAACCGGTAAAAAGTCGAAAATTGCGCGAATTGTCAAAGGAGCCGTCTCTTCCGTTCGAGAGTATGGTTCCAACTCGATGCCGACACTGCTTTACTGGAGCCATGCTTTTGAACAGGCTACAGCACGGCAAGCTAGCGAGTTTTTTGCAGGTGCTCGTAGCCTACGACTAAAGGTTCTTTGTAATAAATCTCTTCAGGGTCACCGTATCTTGGTAAAACCCGCGAATGCCCTCCGCAAGTTTTTCCGTTGCCATGGCATTCTGATTGAGCATCCAGCGAAATGCGCTTTCGTCCAGCGTCATTTTTTCCACGGATTTGCCGGGGCTTTCCGCCGCATTCAACCGTAGCGACAGGTCTCCGGTTTCCTGCCGGAGCTGTTTCAGTAGATGGGGGCTGATGGTGATGCGGTCGCATCCGGCAAGCTGCTCGATCTCCCCCGTATTTCTAAAACTCGCGCCCATCACGACCGTTTCGTAGCCGAATTTTTTATAGTAGTGGAAAATATCGGTTACGGATTGTACTCCGGGGTCCTCTTCCGGCGTGTAGGTTTTCCCCTCGGTTTTTGCGTACCAGTCCATAATGCGGCCTACGAAGGGAGAGATGAGAAACACCTTGGCTTCCGCACAGGCAACCGCTTGGGCGAAGCAGAACAGCAGCGTCAGATTGCAGTTGATTCCTTCGCGTTCTAGAATTTCCGCTGCTTTGATCCCTTCCCAGGTGGCGGCCAACTTAATCAGTATGCGCCGTTTGCCGATTCCCGCCTCTTCGTAGAGGGAGATCAGTCTGCGGCCTTTCTCCACCGATTTCTCCGTTTGAAAGGAGAGGAAGGCATCGACCTCGGTGGAGACCCGGCCCGGCACGATCGAAAGTAACTCGACGCCAAAATCGACGGCCAATTTGTCGACGATATCGGTTATCGTGGCATCTTCGTTTCCACCCTGTTTCTTTCCCCAAGCGATCGCATTGTCGACCAGGTGGGCGTACTCCTTCATTTTGGCCGCTTTCAGCAGAAGGCTGGGGTTGGTGGTGGAATCTTCCGGTCCATACTTCCTGATGGCGTAAATGTCTCCCGTATCCGCTACGACGGTGGACATCGTTTTCAACTGTTCCAATTTGCTTTTCATCGCTATCTCCGTTCAAGGTAGGGGTACCTGCGAAAAACTCGGTATTTATCCATTTTTTTAAAGACCCTTTAAATTCCCAGCCGGCTTCTTCGTTGCAGCTCCCCGTTGGTTTGGTTGGAGGCCGGAACATAGTTCTCCAGGGGAAGAATCTTCTCGTGAACCGCATCCAAAACCCAATGTGCCTGCGGAAAAAACATCTCTTCCAGCTCCGGCGCGGGTGTGATCCAGTTGCGCGAGCCGACGACGACAATGGGTGCATCTAAAAAATCGAACGCCAACTGACCGAGATGACTTGCCACTGTATGCAAAAAGGAGCCTCGCTCGCAAGCGTCCGATAGTAGCAACCCCTTTCCGGTTTTCTCCAGGGATGCCACCGACATTTCATAATTCAACGGATTGACGGAGCGCAGATCGATCACTTCCGCGTCCATTCCCTGCGTTTCCCTGAGCCGGTCGGCTGCACTAAGTCCGGTATATAGTGCGCTTCCCAAAGTAAAAATCGTGATATTGCTTCCCTTTCTGCGGAGCGCCGGTTCTCCCAAAGGAATCTCGTAGTACTCTTCGGGGACTCCCTCCTCCGCAAAATCCTCGCCTCTGTCGTAGATTGCCTGGCTTTCGAAAAATACCACGGGATCCGTACCGTTTAGGGCCGTGTTCATCAACCCTTTGGCATCGTAGGGCGTCGCCGGATAGACGGCTTTCAGTCCGGGAATGTGGGAGACGAATGCGGTCCAGTCTTGGGAATGCTGCGCTCCATATTTTGCCCCGACGGATACCCTGAGCACAACCGGCATTTGCAGAGTGCCGCCGCTCATTGCCTGCCATTTGGAGAGTTGGTTGAATATTTCGTCCCCCGCTCTTCCCATGAAGTCGCAATACATCAGCTCGGCTATCGCTTTTCCGCCTTCCAGTCCATATCCGACCGCTGCACCGACGATGGCGGCTTCGGATATGGGAGCATTAAAAAGCCGATGGTACGGCAGTGCTTCCGTTAGCCCGCGATAGACGCCGAAGGCGCCTCCCCAATCGCGGTTCTCCTCTCCGAATGCGATCAAAGTGGGATCGCTGCCGAAACGATCCAGTATCGCTTCGAAAATGGCGTCCCGGATATTGAACTGTTTCATCTTGGGTACCGGTCTGCCGTTTTCCGAAGATTTGCGACTTTTTTGGGCAATCTGTCGGATGCGCGCATTTTCCTTCACGGAAATGTCCGTTTTCGCCTTTTCGCCGTTCCTCTTTTTTCTTCCGCCGTTGGAAAACATCACCTCTCCGATCTCCTCCGAGTTGAGAGACATTCTTGGACTTACCTTCGCATCGACCGCTAGGCGGAAGCACTCCTCCATCTCGCTCGCAATCCGCTCCTTGGTTTTTTTTAGGTCCGCCCTTGTGGCCAGTTTGGCCTCGATCAACTGTTTCTCGTAAGAGGCGATCGCATCCGCCTTTTTCCAGATTTCCAGCTCCTCTTTGGTGCGGTAGGAGTTCACGTCGGATGGCGAATGCCCGCTTAGCCGGTAGGTGATGACATCCAGCAGTACCGGGCCTTTGCCCTGTTCCAGAATCTGTTTCTTGCGTCGGACCGCATCGATGACGGCAAGCGGATTGTATCCGTTTACCCGCTCGGCATGCATCTGTTCGGGGTTCACGCCCGCGCCGATGCGGGCTAGATGTCCGTATCCCATCGTCTCGCCGCTCGTTTGACCGCCCATGCCATATTGATTGTTGAAGGCGTTGAACAGAATGGGCAAACCGCCTCCGAGGGAGGGGTCCCAGAGCTTTCGGTACTGATCCATAGCGGAGAAGACCATCGCTTCCCAAACCGGACCGCAACCGAAGGAGGCATCTCCGATGTTGCAGACGACAATACCCTTTTTGCGATTCACCCGTTTGAAAAGAGCCGCCCCCACCGCAATGGTTGCCGATCCTCCTACTATGGCGTTGTTGGGATAGATTCCGAACGGCGTAAAAAAGGCGTGCATGGAGCCGGAAAGCCCTTTGTTGAATCCTGTACGGCAGGCAAAAATTTCGGCGTAGGCACCGTAGATTAAAAACTTTCTTGCCAACTCGCGCACGTTTCCCCTATGTCCCTTTTCCACAATTTTTAGAATCCGTCCGTCGAAAAAGGACTCCATAGTATGTAGCAGGGCACTCTCCTCCAATTTGCCGATGGCCGAAAAGCCCTTGGCAAGTATCTCGCCGTGAGAGCGATGGCTGCCGTAGATGTGATCCTCCACGTCCAGGCAATAGGCCTGTCCGACGGCGGAAGCCTCCTGACCGAGCGACAGGTGGGCCGGTCCTTTGTGGTTATATTGTATCTCCCGGTAGGCACCCTCCTTTTTGACGGTATCGAGCGACGTTTCAAATTCGCGGATATACTGCATATCGGAAAAAATTCCCAACAGCGCCTCCTTGGCGAACTCCTTTTTGACATCCTTGACTTTCCTGTCGTATCGGTTGACCGGAATCTCCTTGAACTTCAGACTCTCCTTCCCGAAGGCCTTTTGCGGAGTGATTGTCATATTTCGCGGCATATTGCCCTCCTTAGTGAATAATCGTTTCCTTTATCGCTTCGCCGATGGTCGGATGCGGAAAGATAATCTGTTCCATTTCATCCGTTCGCATCTCGCTTTCGATACAGGCAGCCGCTCCCCATATCATTTCCGAGCAGGGGCCGCCAATGATATGAACGCCCAGAATTTCGTTGTATCTGTTTCCCAGAAGCACCTTGCAGGTACCGGATTTCCCTTCGTTTTCAACCAGAAAACGGCCGGATATTCCCAAAGGTTTCTCTATCGCCCGATATTCTATCCCTCTTTCGATAGCCTCCTCTTCCGTCAAACCGACTCCGGCCACTTCAGGGTGGCTATACACGACTCCCGGTACGGCGCGATAGCTCATGCCGTCCCTTTTGCCGAACATGTTGTTTACCGCCACCTGCCCTTCGCGCACGGCGGCGTGCGCCAGCAGGCAGCGACCCGTCACGTCGCCGCAGGCCCAAATTCCGGGAATGTTGGTTTTCTCTTTTGTGTCCACCTTGATGCCCCTGCGGTCGAAATCCAAACCGATCTCCTCCAAGCCCAGCTCTTCGACGTTGGGGGATCTGCCGACCGCCATCAGGATCGACTCGGAAGCTACGGTTGCAAGTTCCCCCTTTTGTCTGAAGAATACCGCGCCCTCCTCTATCTTCTCCACCTTGGCGGAAAGGAAAAATTCGATACCGTCTTTTTTTTGTGTCCGCATCAGCTTCTTTGCGATTCCTCCATCGATTCCCGGGCATATTCTATCCAGCATTTCAATCACCCGCACCTTTACGCCCACCGAAGCGAAAAAGGATGCAAATTCAATCCCGATGACGCCTCCGCCGATTACGGTCAACGAGGCAGGCAGTTCCGTCATATCGAGAATGCCCGTCGAATCCAATAGGTTTGAAGGTCCGACTTCCGGTATCGGAGGTTTGGCCGGTCTGGATCCCGTGGCGATCAGGATGTTGCGCCCTTCGAAAATCCTGTCCTGGACTGCCGCCTTTCCTTTTGAGAGGATTCTGGCCTCGCCTCGCCGAATTTCCACTTTGGCAGCTTTTAGGGAGGATTCGACACCGCTGGTCAGCCGTTTCACAATTCTGTTTTTGCGCTCGACAACCGCCGATAGTTTGAAAGCTGCTTCGTTTAAGGTAACTCCGAATTTGTGGGCCTCTTGCATTTCCCGATACAGCTTAGCCGAGTGAAGCAGCGTCTTTGTGGGAATGCAACCGACATTCAGACAGGTTCCGCCGATACGATCCTTTTCCAACAAAAGCACCCGTTTTCCCATTCTTCCGGCTTGCAGTGCGGCTTCGTATCCTCCCGGTCCCGCACCAACGACTATCAGATCGTACATGATTTTCCCTCCTATAGAACCGGGAGAAGATGAAACGACTCGATGGCGTGTCGCAAATCCTTAAGAAAAAGAGAGGCCTGCCATCCGTCGACAACTTGATGGTTGACCGTCAAAGAGAGCCCCATATGGTCACGATACTCAATATCGCCCGCTTCGCGGACCGGTTTGAGTTCGATCGCGCCGACTCCTAAAATGGCCACTTGGGGATAGTTCAGTATCGGCGTAAAGCTGGCGATTCCCAGAGGTCCGAGGTTGCTGACCGTGAAGGTTCCCCCTTGCAGACTATCCGGATCGATGCTGCCCTCTTTGGCGCGCTGTGCTTTGTCCCTAATGGCGGAAGCCAGGTCGTTCAAGGAGAGCTCTTCGGCTTTGGGCACGACGGGAACCACAAGTCCCCTCGGCGTATCGCAGGCAAAGGCAAGATGGATGTTGGCATATCTTCTGTAGACGTTGTCGGAAAGCGTGGCATTCAAATCGGGATATCTGCGCAGAACCCGCCCTACCGCAAACATGACCATATCGCCTATCGTGATGGGGACTAAACCGAGCCTTTCTCCATTTTCCTTAAGATCGTGGCGAAACCGCAATAGCGACTGCGCGTCGGCCGAGGTAAAAAAGGTAAGTTGCGCGGTTTCCCGTAACGATTCCAGCAAACGCTCGGATGTGATTTTTCGTACACCCTGCAGCGAAATTTCTTCAAAATCGGCTACCGTACTATGCGTTTCCTCCCCGGAGGGTCCAGAACTTTTCAGATCTTTTGCCAATACCCGTCCTCCGATCCCGCTGCCAAAAGCCGGAATTTCCATTCCGATTTCTGCGGCAACCGCCTTCGCCAAAGGTGTCGCAGACGACGAAGACTCAAGCACTTTTTCGATATCGCGTTCGATGACTCTCCCGCCGGGGCCCGTTCCCGCCAAATTTCGAGCGTTTACGCTTTTGCGCAAAGCCAAATTTCTGGCCCTGGGACTGATTCCCTTACCGGTTGTCCGTGAAGCGGGCATTGGCATAGGTTGTTTGTTCGGTATCGCGTCTTGGTTATCTGCCACATTTGGCGCTTCGTTTTGAGCATTCCTCTTTTCCGCGACACCCCTGTCCTCTATACTTGTTTCCTCTCCGGGTTTTCCGATGACCGCTACATTTTGCAAAACGGGAATCGTATCCCCCTCATTGCACAAAAGGGACAGTACAGTACCTTTCGCCGGAGATTCCAACTCGAAAACTGCCTTGTCCGTTTCAATATCGGCAATGATCTGCCCCTCTTTCACCTCCTCTCCTATCTTCACTCTCCAGGAGACAAGGAGACATTCCTCCACTGTATTCCCCTGCTTGGGCACAAGTACGTTGGTAGCCATGTTTCGATTCCTTTGTTAAAGAGTATATTCTTTTTTTCTGCCCTGTCCGCTCGGTTCCCCTGTTTTGTTATATTATGATGGATCGATAAAAAGTTCGAAATCACCTCAATCCGTCATTCCCGCGAAGGCGGGAATCTATAATCAACTGGTTTTATTGGATTCCCGCCTTCGCGGGAATGACAATTCGTGCAATTTTTCGACTTTTTACCGCTTCATCATTTATAACGCATCAACGAAAAAAACGATATGTCGTGGAATACCGATAATCTGCAGCGCTGTATCAAAACATTGGAACGCTCCTTGGAGTGTTTGCATCGGTATGATCCCGACAGTATGGAGTATGAGATCTACCGAAATGCGGTAGTAAAAGGGTTTGAATTGACTTTGGAAACTGCCGGAAAGCTACTCAGAAAAGCGTTGAAACTCTATTTTGCCACTTCAAAACAGGCGGACCGACTCGTCTATAAGGATATTTTCAGAATGGCGTCCAAGCATGGCATTCTTGATGTCGAGGAGGTCAGTCGTTGGTTTTTATATCGGGACAATCGAAACGATATGATTCATGATTATGGAATCGGATTTGCCGAAGAGACTTTGAAACTGATGCCGCAGTTTCTCTTGGATACGAAACGTTTACAAACGCAACTGGATCATGAGTTCGCTAAAGTTGAATAAAAAACATGCGGAGGAACTGAAATCTATTCTTAGGAAACAGGTACCCCACGAAGAGGTATGGGCGTATGGCAGCCGGGTCAACGGAACGGCCCACGAGGGAAGCGACCTCGATATTGTCATCCGCCATCCGGGAGATCTCGACCGACGGCAGGAAGCCCTTTTTGATATTAGGGAAGCGATAACGGAAAGCAATATCCCGATTTCGGTCGATGTTCTTGATTGGGCCGTCATTCCGGAAACGTTCCGTCGGGAGATAGAGAAGAATTACTGTTCGTTGTCGTTGCATTAGATGGTGACACACCCAGACCGGAACGCAGCCATGAAAGCACTACTGTTGTTCCGCCTTCTCCAATGCCCAAGGGTTGACGAACGGGTGATTATCCGCAAAAACGGCTATTTGACGGAGATGGGAATTCCACAAACAAGCAGCGTCACATGGTCGGCCACCGCCGCAATCTGCTGATTCAACCTCCCGGCCACATCTCTAAACTCCCTTGCCATCGGGTTTTCCGGGACAATGCCCAGACCGACTTCGTTGGTTACGACGATGACAGAGCAGGTGGTTTCGTCTAAAAAGGCGGTCAATTCGGCTGTTTTCTCGTCGACCGTTCCCCTGCCGGGGAAACGGTGCATCAAGTTTCCCAGCCAAACGGTCAGGCAGTCCAGCAGAATCACGTCCGCACGGGATACCACTTTCCGCATCTCCTTGACGATCTCCACCGGCTCTTCAATCGTGATAAACTCCTTACCGCGATCTGCCTTGTGCTTGGCGATACGTTCCTCCATTTCCTTATCGAACGCCTCTGCCGTCGCTACGAAGATCCGCTTTTGGTAGGACCGGGCTAGCGTTACGGCATAGTTGCTTTTTCCGCTCCTTCCTCCCCCGGTAATCAGCGTGATTTTTTTCATGGGTAATCTACATTATCGATGGATTTCCGTTTTTCTATTTGCCAAACATCCCGCCCAAGCGCCACGGGAGCAACAAAACCGCAACGGCAAGCAGCAGCGAAAGCAAAGCGGCACAAAACACCAGATTGCACGCCTTTCGCAGGTGATAGGCTTTGGCGTCGGTTGTGCCCTCTCCCATCCAAGGTTTTTTGACGGTTCCATAGGCGTAGACGGTATCTCCGCCGAGTTTAACGCCCAACGCCCCGGCCATACTGGCTTCCGCATGTCCGGCATTAGGGGACCTGTGTTTCAGACGATCCCGCCAGCCGATTTTCCAGGCCCTCTTTCCATCCTGCCCGGTGAGAAAGGCAGACAGGCAAATCATAAAGATGGCAATTCGTGCGGGGAAAAAATTCAACGCGTCGTCCAGTCGGGCGCTAGCCTTCCCGAAACGGCGATACTTTTCGTTGCGGTAGCCCACCATGGAATCCAACGTGTTGGTCGCTTTGAAGAAAATCAGTGCTACGGTTGCCGTTTGCGGGGGATCGATTCCAACGCTCGACCCAACCGCAGCCCCAACCACAAACCAGAACATCGGCGAAAGAACTCCATCCGTGAAGTTTTCCGCCACGCTTTCAATCGCTGCGCGCGATATATCGCTAGATTCCAGTTGCGATACGTCGCGACCAACCATCATAGCGACCGACCTCCTCGCTTTCGGCAGGTTCTCTTCCTTCAGGTGTTTGACGACGCGTTGCGCATGTTCAATCAGATCCTTCAGAGCCAAAAGGGAATAGGTCACAAACAGGAGGAAAACCCATCGATACCCCTGTAGCACTTCGCCGACTATCCAACAGGTTCCGACGAACGCCGTTTGCAGCGTAACAATTAGTAGAACGCCGGAAAAACCGGTAAAAAAGCCAATGCGGAGAAAAAAACGCTCCATCGCCGAAATGACGATCCCCATCAATTTGACCGGGTGCAGAGGATATTTCGGGTCGCCTATCGTGATATCCAAGAGGAGGGCCGCCACCAGTATCGCTACTGCTTGATCCATGGCATCGAGTCGATGATTGGGGTTGTAACCGTCGTTTCGGGATGTGGAAACAGCCACCCGCGAAAAAAGAGTATTCGGTACAACCGATTGAAAGAGGAGCTACGAAGACTGCAGAAAACCTGCAAAAAAAAGATGGTACCGCAGCAATTCGGAAGGAACCGACACGGAGAAAAACAGGACAAAAACCTCGACGAGTTCGGAACCGGCTCCCAGCAAATCTCCCGTGACGCCCCCGGCTCTCTTCAGGCACCATTTGCCGAAGCCCCGAATCAGGATCGCCGCAAGGAAGAAACACAGAAGTCCGGTAAAATTGTACAGGATCGCCAAAACGCCCAACGCCAGAATGTGGGCCGTTAATCGATGCAGGCCGTTCGCGTTCGCCAGATAGGAAAATGCGGTGCCCTCTCTTCTTGCATAGGGCAGGCAGACTGCCAACTCCACCTGCATAGCGCGCGAGACGATATAGGCGGCTACGATCCATTCCAGCCGGTGCAGTTCTATCATTTTGACAACGGCGACCCATTTGGAAAGCAAAATCAATACTAAAGCGATCGTTCCGAATGCTCCCAGATGGGTATCCTTCATAATCGTCAGAACTCTCTGCGGAGAATTTCCTCCCCAAAATCCATCGGCCCAATCCGCAACGCCATCAAGGTGCAGACCCCCGGTGATAAGCACGCTCAGGCCGATACAGACGATTGCGACTCCCTCCGGCCAGTCCATCCAAAAAGTAGACGACAGCAAAACAGCCGTGAGATATACGATGCCTCCCAGCAGAAACCCGACAGCCGGAAACCAGACCAGAGCATCGGAAAAACGGCGGGCTTCCCTCCCCGGAATCGGAAGGGAGCTTAGGGTACGAATGGCGGTAACGATTCCTTTCATCGGTTTTGGCAAGCGACGCGAAAGGCGACGGAAAATCGGAGCGGCGGTTTATTGCCTACAATCCTTTGAACTTCTCGATCAGAGCTTGGATATCCGTTTCGGCCTTTCCGGTCGACTTGGGTTGGGGGCCGGCACTTTGACTCTTTTTGGATTGTTTCCGTTTTGGAGGAGTTTTCTTTTTGGTACGGCTTCTTTCCGGTTTCATGGTCAGTTTGATGCGATTTCGCTTCAGGTCCACGCGCAGGACGCGAACGGTAACGACGTCGCCGACGCCACATACCTCCGACGCCTCTTTGACAAAACGATTCGACAACTCGGAGATGTGCACCAAACCGTCAAGATGGACTCCAAGATCGACAAACACACCGAACTTCGTCAAATTGGTTACGGTTCCCTCCAGTTCCATTCCGACCTTTACATCCTCCGCCTTTCGTACATCGTCGTCCAGTTTGGCAGCGACATAAACGGTCCGGGGATCTCGACCGGGCTTTTTCAATTCCGCCACAATATCCTTCAAAGTGAGCAGCCCCACCTCTTCCGTTTCGTATTTCGACAATACGATCCGGTTTAATGCCGCTTCGTTGCCGATTAGGTCGGAAACGACCAAATCCAGATCGCCCGCCATTTTCAAAACGGTGGTATAGTTTTCCGGATGCACAGCGGACTGATCGAGAGGGTTTTTGCCACCGCCGATTTTCAGAAATCCTGCGGACTGTTCGAAGCATTTTGGGCCGAAACGCGGCACCTTCAGCAACTCCCCGCGCTCCCCAAAGGCTCCATGTTCGTTTCTGAAATCGACGATTCCCTTTGCCAGAGCAGCATTCAATCCCGATACGTAGGAGAGCAGAGAGGCCGAAGCCGTATTCAGATTGATCCCGACATAGTTCACGCAGGATTCCACCACCTCATCCAGCGATCGTTTCAATTTCTTCTGGTCTACGTCGTGCTGATACTGCCCGACTCCAATGGATTTCGGATCGATTTTCACCAGTTCCGCGAGAGGATCCTGAAATCTTCGACCAATGGAGACTGCTCCCCTGTAGCTGACGTCCAGATCCGGAAACTCCTCTCGCGCCAGATCGGAAGCCGAATAGACGGATGCACCCGATTCGTTGACAAAAACTGGCTCTATGTCCGAGTTTTCCGCCTTTTTTAGATAGTCCCCGACGAACTGCATGACCTCTCGCGACGCCGTGCCGTTTCCGATGCAGATCGTATCGAACCGATGTTTTCGGATCAGTCCCTCAAGGATTTTTTCGGATTTGGCTGTCTGGTTTCGCGGAGAAACCGGAAATATTGTTCCCTTTTCCATCAGTTTTCCGGTCGAGTCCACAACAACCCACTTGGAGCCCGAAACAAAACCGGGATCGATTCCCAATATGGTTTTTGCTCCACCCAGGGGAGCGAGGAGCAATTTTTTCAGATTTTCGCCGAATACCTTGATGGATTCTTCGTCTGCCTTCCGTTTCAGGATCAATCGGATTTCCGTTTCGATAGAGGGCATGATCAGCCGGTGCAGTGCGTCGTCCACAATTATGGCCAATTGCTCTCTGCCCGTTTTGTCGCTGTCGATCCATTTGTCGCGAACGATGGCAACAATGTCATCCATTGGCGATTCGATACCGATTTTCAAAACCGACTCCTGTTCGCCTCTGCGGATAGCCAGGTAGCGATGAGCCGGAACGTTTCCGATCGACTCGGAATAGTCGTAGTATCGTTCGTATTTGCTCTTCTCGCCCTCGAACTCCTTGTGAACACGGGTATGAATCACCCCTTTCGACCAACATGCCAGTCTGATCTTTTCTCTGATCTCCGCATCTTCCGAGATCCATTCCGCTACGATATCCCCGGCGCTTTGAACTGCTTTCGATTCGTCGATCTCGACATCTTCCCTTTCGAGATATTGATTCAGCCACGCGGAACAGTCGGACTGATCGCGTATTCGCTCCGCTAGCGGTTCCAATCCCATTTCCCGTGCAGCCGTTGCTCTTGTCCGCCTCTTGGGTTTGTACGGCAGGTACAGATCCTTCAATATCTGCTTGGTTGCGGCCGCATCTATCCGACTCTTGAGAGCTTCGGTCAGCTTTCCCTGCTCTTCGATGGAGTTCAGCACACTCTTCCTGAGATTCTCCAGGTCGATCAGATACTCGTTGCGGTCGCGGATATCGCGCAACTGCACTTCGTCCAGATTCCCAGTTCTTTCCTTGCGATACCGGGCAATAAAGGGAATCGTGTTGCCCTCGCTCAACAGACCGATCACCGCAGAGACCTGATTCGACTCAAGCTTCTTTTCGTTGGCGATAATTTTGGAAATATCCATGGCACCTCGGGTTCAATGCTCTTTATCAATGGGAAGGGGAGATTCCTACAAAGACCGCAGCCGCTACTCCTGTTTTACCGCGATCGGCATACGCCAACCGGTTCCAAATGCCCGATCCGTAACCTTCAGTCCGGGAGCGGCCTGTTTTCTTTTAAATTCGGCCCTTTTTACCAGATACGCAATTTGGTCGACAATCTCTTTCTTGTATCCTTTTTTTACAATTTGAAAAGGCGCACAGTGGTTTTCGATCATCAACTCCAAAATTTCATCCAGCATCCGGTAGTCCGGCAGACTGTCCCGATCCCTTTGATTCGGTCGCAGCTCCGCCGACGGAGGTTTGGCGATTATGCTCTTCGGGATGGTCTCCCCCTGTTTCTCGTTGATCCATTCGGCCAGCCGGTACACCATCGTTTTGGGCAGATCGGCAATAACGGCCAGACCGCCGCACATATCTCCGTATATCGTACAGTAGCCCACGGCCAATTCCGATTTGTTCCCCGTGGCAAGCAGGATGGAATTGTACTTGTTGGAAACGGCCATTAAGATAGTGCCGCGAATTCTGGCTTGGATGTTTTCTTCGGTAACATCCGAATCCCTCCCGGCAAAGAGGTCTTTCAAAGCGCCATCAAAGGAGTGCATTACCGTTTCAATGGGAATCGTCTCCGTAGCGATGCCGAGATTTTTCGACAGATGCAGCGCATCCTCGATGCTTCCTCGGCTGGAGTAGGGGGAAGGCATCAGCAAGGCCAATACGTTCTCCGGTCCGATCGCCGCTGCGGCTATCGCGGCTGTCAGGGCCGAATCTATACCGCCGGAAAGTCCCAACAGGGCCCTTTTGAATCCGCATTTGCGGATATAGTCCCGCGTGCCGGCAACTAAAGCTTCGTACAGGGATTCGCTTTCGCACAGAATAGGCTCGATTCGATTTTGTCGATTGGAATCGACATGGACGATCAGGAAGTCCTCCTCAAACGCTTTGGCCCGCGCCAACAACCTGCCGGCACTGTCGAACGCACAGCTTGCGCCGTCGAATATCAATTCGTCGTTTCCGCCGACTTGATTGACGCCGACGACCGGCGTTTTGGATCGGCGGGCCGTTTCGGACAGAAGCGCCTCTCTCCGTTTCGGTTTTGTGACGGCAAAGGGAGAGGCTGCAGTATTGACAATCAGATCCGCCCTTTCCTGCCGAATCTCCTCCAGCGGGTTGTGACGATAGATTGGCGAAGCCTCCGTTGAATCGTTCCAGATGTCTTCGCAGATTGTGACTCCGATTTTGCGTCCGCCCAGCTTCAATATCTGACTGCTTTGCGAGCTTTCAAAATAGCGCATTTCGTCAAACACGTCGTAATTGGGAAGAAGTCTCTTGCGAACGGTTGCGACAACATTTCCGTCTCTCAGAAGAAATATGGAATTGAACAGCGGTTTTCCCATACCCGATTCGTTAAACTCCACGCCTCCGATCAGAATGGGCGAGGAGCTTTTCAGAGTCGTCGCGAGATTGTCTATGGTCTTTCCGACGGATTCGACTACGGCCCGATTCAACAGATAGTCTTTGGGAGGATACCCGATCGCAGAAAGTTCGGACGTGATAAATAGATCGATGGCGTGTTCCCTTTCGATTCTTCGGACGGCTTCGACGATTTTTTGAGAGTTTCCGACAAGATCGCAGACGCGATAGTTGAGTTGAAGAATACAGATTTTCACAAGATACAGAAAAAAAAGGTCGCAAGAATCGATAACGAAGCTCATCGAGTCCCCGTTGTTGCGGCAAACGGACAGGCCGGCTGGATCGATATCGTCACCGGGCTTCGAGCCTTCCGCCCGACCGGCTCTATCCGCCGAAGAGACCGATGATTCTTTTCCAAACCCCTCCCTTTTTGGGTTCGGCGGGGTTTTCCTTCTTTTTTTGGGGTTTTTCCCTGGCTTCCCTTTCCAGCTCTTTGAACCTCCGCATGGGGTCTGCCACCGGCTCCTTCAGCAGAGAATTGAGAATTCCAAACAGATTTCCAAAGTCCCTTGAAGTTTTGATCGCACCTTCAATGACGAGCGTAGGTGTCGAGTCGATATCGGCCTGCTTGGCAAAGGCGATGCTGTCGTTCATTTTTTTGACGATTCCGGGATCTTCCATCAGCTCGTCGAATTCCCTGCTCAATCCCTCCAGAATGGCAACGTTTTTCAGAATCTCTTTCGTATCGATCCGGTTGCCCACCTCCTCCCCCTGCTCGAACACGAAGGAAAAAATCCGGTCTTTTACCTGCTGTCCCTTTCCCTTCTTTACGCCGATATAGTAGAGACGGCCGGGATTGTGTCCGACCCATCCGACTGGTCTGCTTTCGATTTCCAGTTTTCCTTCAAAGGTCTTTTCGATCAGCGGAAGTACTTTGTTCAGCTCGAAGCAGTGAGAGCATGTGAACGAAAAGACCTCGTCGACATGCACCTTGTCCAGCGAATGCTCTGCAGGCGGGAGCAACGGCGCAATTATGTCGTAGTTTCCCGGTATGGCGGCTATTCCCTCAAAGAGCAGGAAAGGCAGAAGAATCGCCGTTAGTAGAGATTTTTTCATATAACGATCCGGCTGACGGGTTGATTTTTTTGCATCTCCGAAAAATTATGATGCTTTGTTCTGCATCAGCTTTTTTGGGGTACCGTATCGGCGAAGTAGGTACCGGTGTCGGGTCGAAGCGATATCTTCAATTTGGAGGAAGAGTTCCCTGGGTTATTATGGGGAGGTTTTTTCTATGCATGTCGATTCCTCTACTTTGAAGCAGTTGCGGTTTTTATGTCAACAATTGACTCGTATGGAAACAGGAGGGCGTTTTGTACCATCAGCCGGATTTCGTTTGATGTTTCATCAATCGATAGGTTCCGTTTTGATCGATTTTAAGGTAGCGCGGTTCGGTATGCCAGTCGGGAAGGACGATCCCGGTCGTGGATTTTGATTGGGAAAAGATCGGTTTTTCCGGGTGGAAGTGGCCGACGATCAATAGATCCGACCGAAAATCATCCCCCCAGCGAGCGAGAAAGCGCTCCCATTCCTGCTTGGGGAAAAAAATCCTAAATTCCGAATTGGTCCGTTTCAGTTTCCTTTCCAACACAAGCATAATTTTTTGGGCATAGAGGGGCGGAATCAGCTCGAACAGGGCTTTAAACAGTGGATGGCGTACAATTTTTCTCCAGCAAAGATATTTCCAGTCCCTGGAATTGACGGTATCGCCGTGAATAAAGCTTACTTTTTTTTTGCCCATTCGCAAATGCAGGAAGTTTCCGGCGATCGTATCGAAGGGAAGGTCGACGGTCGTTGACGTATTCCCCTTTAGGAAAAAAATGTCCCGATTGCCGACGACAAAATGGGTTTTGCCGCCGAGTCGACTGAAGCGCCGCAGTTCGTTCAAGAGAAGCCTAACGGCGCCCGTATGATATTTCGAGGGACCGGCCCAAACATGGAACAGATCCCCCAAAATGACGATCTCCTGATGCTTCGGATCGAGAGATCGAATAAAATCCGCCAGTCGCTCCGTATCCTTTTTTTTCGTGCCCAAATGGGCATCCGCAATGACAATCCACTCCTTTTTCATCTCTCCTTACGTCCGAACGAACGCGGCCCTGCCGAACGTCGGGCCTCATTTCCTGTTGACAGATCCCAATTCCAGACACTAATGTCACGTCGACTCTTTATCGACGGAAGCCTGGACGTGGGTTGCTTCGCACCCTATTCGGGCCAGCGTCAAAAAAAGCGTCGACTGGCTGTCAATACGACACCAGATTCGATACTGGCAAAACGGCGATGTAGCTCAGCTGGCTAGAGCGTGCGACTCATAATCGCAAGGTCGGGTGTTCAAGTCACCCCATCGCTACCAACTGTTTCGGTAGGTTGCCGTAAAAAAATCCCCAAAGGCAAGTGCTACAAAGCCCCAAAAGTCCTATACATCATATTGTTCCTTAAATATCAATATATTACGAATGCTGTTGGAAGTACCAAAAAACGTTTGATTCTGTCAAAATCTTTAGTTCACACCCCGGTTTCACCTAAGGAATTCCTTTATGTAGACCAACCGCAGTGGTTTCTGGAAATCTCTTTCGATAGGAAAGATAGATGCTCGGTAGAGCTGTAGCCGAGTTGTGTGCCCGACTCCTCAAAATCTTCTGTTCCTTTTCGATTGCGGTTGTGTCCGTTTGATAAAATCGCGCCTCTCGATTAAAGGAGAAAGCACTTATGAAATACCTGCCCGTGGTACTTGATGCAACGTATCTATCGGACTATAAAATAAAAATAACATTCGATAATGGCGAAGAGAAGATTGCCGATTGCACTAAGTGGTTGAAAGGAGAAGTGTTTGAACCGCTTAAGGACAGAAAATATTTTCAAAAGTTCTTTGTCGACGGTTGGAGCATATCATGGCCAAATGGTGCCGACATCGCACCGGAAACCCTATATGAAGAAAGCGAACCAGCCTAACAGTAGGATCGATCCGACAGCCGATACGGAAATGCTTCTCTATTGGCGGCAAAAGGAGGATCGAACAGTTCGTTCGTTTTTCGATGTCGGCGTGGACGCATCCGGCAATCTGTCGAATAATCTGGCTGCAGTATACAAATCTTCATTTTTCTTTTCCGTGACAATCTGTCCGAGCTTGTGAAAACCATCTTTCGCAGAAAACCATCGAGGAGGTCCGAATGCACAGCCTGATCGATCTACTCAGCTCCATCCTGACGCTTTTCACCTACGCCGTCGTCGCCCGGGCGGTGCTTTCCTGGATTCGTCCCAATCCGTACAACCCCCTGGTCCGGTTTTTAAACAGAATTACCGATCCGATTATGCGTCCTTTGGAACGGCTTATTCCCCCAATAGGCGGGTTGGACGTCACACCCATAGTGGCAATCGTTCTGATACAGTTGATTCGAAAATCGCTGCCGATGTTGCTGGGGGCCTACTAACGCCCCTATTGTCCACGATCGGTCTTTTGGCCGATACTCTCTGCAAGACGGCCGCCTATTCCCCGGTCTGCCTGGTTACGAACGCTCGCCTGGAAAGGTGTACGGTTTTGGTCCGATCTCGATACGTTTGTAGCGAACAAGAGCCTCTATTTTTCGAATTCCACGCTCCACTCGCAACCATAACCGATTCCGTAAGTCTTGACGAAACTACCCTGGCAGACGGCAAGAGCGATATACGAAATCTCGTTGTTGTAGATTACCGGTTCTCCCTTTCCGACAAAACCAAAGGATTTTTCAAATAGCAGCCGCTTTTTGAACAGGATTTTTCCCCTGTATTGTATTGTCGTGGTAAGATATTCCCCAAAAAGGAATCGCATCCTTTCAAAAAGAGTCAGGGGAATATTCGTCCAGACATTGCCGAAATTCGGATCGTCGATTTCCAGCGAACCGTTGATTTTCACTCCCTGCACGGAGGGTTTCGTTATGGGATGCAAGACGATATCCTCAACCGGATATTTCGGTCCTACCTGTTGGTAGGAAATAAAGCCGCCAGCAAGCTTTGCTGCGCAGTATCCGAACAAATCCCTGCCGTGGAAAACACTGGTTCGTTCGTTGCCCTTAAGGCGATTGGTCGCTTCGTCGATTTCCCTTACCTCGACAATGCCCACACTCTCCTTTATATGCGTCAGCGTTCCGTTATCCGGCGTGACGACGTAGTAGCCGTCGGCGGTTTTTGCCACGCACGCCCTTCTTGCCGTACCGACTCCGGGATCCACCACCGATACGAAGATTGTCCCTTTCGGCCAGAATTTCATGGATTGAAAGAGCCGATAGGAGGCGCTCCAGGTATCGTACTGGGGCAATTCATGGGTGCCGTCGATTATTTCGAGTTCCCGGTCGACGCTTTTCACCACCCCATACATCGCACAAACTGCACCCTCTTTATAGGTAAAGTCCGTTTGAAACAGGAGAATCGGTTTTTGCATGGAAATTCCGTTTTTTATAAAAAAGGATTGTAAAATCGGCTTCTGTTGACAAACAGGGAGACCAGAATCGTCACCGAAAAAATTAGCGTCGATAGCAAAAGCGCTGTGTAGTCCGCCTTACCGAGTTTCCGCTTGCTGTACCATGTGCGCGTTTTATGTTTGCCGAAGCCGCGAAGATCCATGGCGTTGCTGATCAGCTCGATACGGTCGAGAGTCGAAAAGACCAGCGGTATTATTATCAGGAGCGCTCCTTTTACCCGTTTGGTAAATTTCTCCTTTTTGGAAAGCTCCAATCCTCTTGCCTGCTGCGCCTGGCTGATTTCGCCATAGCTGCGCTGAATATCGGGAAAATAGCGCAAGGTCAAGGAGATAGCGTAGGCCACCTTGTAATTGACGCCAACGCCAGCCAACGAAGATGCGAATTCGCTGGGATTTGTCGTCAGAATAAATATGATGCCCAGCGGAATGACCGAGGCGTATTTAAGGAACTTTGTAACTTGGTAGAGCAACTGCTCCTGAGTGAATGTGTATTTTCCCCATAGTCTGCCGATTTCATGTCGGGTTCCGTAGATCTTTACCCCCTCTTCTGGCGAGAACAGGTAGGTAAGAACGACATTCGTCAGCAGGAAGACGGCCACATATAGGACCATCAGCCTAATTTGGGAAAATTTGATTTTGGCATTTCTCAGCACAAAACAGGAAAACAGCATAATAGGAACAATGACCCGGATATCGTAGGAGAACATCACCCCGAAAGTAAGCAGCAGGAAGCAGATCAGCTTTGTCAACCCGGACAGCCTATGAATATAGGTGTCCGCGATATGGTAGGAAAAAAGCGGATTCTTCATGCCCTCCTTCGCTCTCTCTCGTAGTCTATAAAACTTTGTACGAATGCGGTTTCGTCGCCTGCTCCCGCCATTTGTGCGAGTCTGAACAGAGAGGTTTCCTTCAAATTTGCTTTCGTTATGATCTTTTCGTCGGTCAGGATCTCGGAAGCCGGTTTATCCGCTACGATTTTTCCGTCCGCCAAAACGATGGAACGGGGAGTGTATTCCAGCATCAGGTGCATATCGTGCGTAATCAAAATGACGGTGATGCCCAGCCTGTTGAGCCCCACCAGGAACTTCATCATTTCGGTATAGTGCCGATAGTCCTGCCCGGCAGTCGGCTCGTCCAGAATGACGATTTTGGGATCGAGGAGCAGTATGGAGGCTATGGTTACCCGTTTGCGCTGCCCGTAGCTCAAGGCGGCGACGGGCCACTTGACGAACGGCAGCAATCCGCAGACTTTCAGCACCTTTTTTACGCGGATTTCGATCTCCTCTTCGGCCACCTCCCGCAGGCGGAATCCCAGCGCCACTTCATCGTAGATCATGGGCTTTGAAATCATCTGATTCGGATTTTGCATAACGAACCCGATAATTTCCGCCCGTTCCTTGATCGATTTTCCCCGCAGGCTTTTTCCATCAAATAGGATCTCCCCTTCGTCCTCCTTTTCCAAACCGCACAGAATTTTCGCCAGGGTTGATTTTCCCGCACCGTTCTTTCCAACGATGGAGACCATCTCCCCCTCCTGAATTTCGAAACTCGCACGATCCAGGTTGTTGCCGTTGCCATAGTAGGAAAAGGAGAGGTTATCGATCTTCAGCAGGGGAGGTTGTGCCGCCCTCTTTTTACCGGCAGCGACCGATCCGCTCCACTGGCGAAGGCGATTTTCGTAGCTTGCGATATTCAGCGTTTGAATCTGGGCGGGTCTCATGGCGGGAGTAACCTCTACCCCGGCGTATTTCAATGCGGAGACGTACAGAGGCTCTCGGATGCCGATATCGCTTAGGATGGAGGAAGAGATCATATGGTCCGCATCCATATCGGCGACGATGCGACCATCGTACAGGGCGATAATGCGGTCCACTCTACGATGCAGCACCTCTTCCAGGCGGTGCTCTATAATGACAACCGTTTTGCCGGTTTGTTCGAAGATTCCCTCGATAATTTCGATAGCCGTTCTGCCCGTTGCCGGGTCCAGGTTTGCCAGGGGTTCATCGAACAGCAGGATATCCACTTCGTTCACCAACACTCCGGCCAGCGAAGTGCGCTGTTTCTGGCCGCCGGAAAGCTCGAACGGAGAGTTGCCCAACCGCTCTTGCATATCCACCATCGCGGCCACCTCGCGCACACGCCTTTGCATCGCGTCGCAGGGGAGATTGTCGTTCTCCAAAACAAAGGCAATATCCTCCGCCGCCGTCAGTCCGACGAACTGTCCGTCCACATCCTGCAAAACGGTTCCGACAGCCTTGGAGAGCCGAAAAATATCCAAACTTTTTGTCTCCGTGCCATTCACCTTGAGGCTACCGGAGAGGCTTCCTTGGTAGGAGAAGGGAATCAAGCCGTTCAAACAGTGTCCCAACGTGCTTTTGCCACTGCCGCTAGGTCCCACTATCAATACCTTTTCCCCTTCGTATAGGGATAGATTGATGTCGTATAACGTCGGCGCGGCCTGACTGAAGTACTGAAAGGAGAAATCCCGAAACTCGACAGCCGCCTTTCCTATTGCGCCGCGCTTTTCCGTGTGCGCACGGATATCTTCATCCAATCTCGCCTACTCCTCTTCCTTTTCCAGGCTGCCCTTTTTGGAGCGCGTTGCCGCGTAGGAGATCAGCAAAAATGTGCCGATTACTCCGGTAGACAGGATATTCGAGCTTGCGGCGACCATTCCTTGGGTAAAGACCAGATTGACGGGTTCGGAATATATCACGATATCCAGTACGGGAGCGAGAAACACGAATGCTACGAGGTGGGCGATAATTTGGTATTTGTTGAAGGTGACGATATCCTTCATCTTGAATTCGCCCTCTTCCACTTTCGTCTTTTGGAAGGCAAATCCAAAGATCATCCCGGCGACGCCACTGCTGATTACCCAGCTCCACCATGGAGCGCCGAACTGCGTGGCATCGCTCAACGCGTGTCCGATAAAGGCGATCAATCCGCCGGCAACCGGTCCGAACAGCACCGCAAAGAACGCGCCTATACCGTAGGCGGACTGGAAACTCGTACCCTGTATGGGAGAGGGGATTTTTACATACATAAACAGCAGCGTAAAAATAGCGGCTCCCAAACCGGTTGCAACGATAACTCTGGTATTCACTTTAAAAAGCTCTTTCATTTCGTTTCTCCCTCTGATCCGTGAAAAAAAAAGCGCCTACCGTTAGATCTTTTCGTGTCGAGCCAACTATCCGGAGTTCTCGCGAATTGGATATTCGGAGAAAACGCCTGGAAAGGAGATTGTACGATGAAAACTTCAGGTCAATCCTCCCTTCGCGACTCCCGATTGTTTTTTTTTGAACTTTGACGGAGCGGTAAAAAGTCCCAGAACCGTCATTCCCGCGAAGGCGGGAATCTGTAGTCAACTGGTTTTATTGGATTCCCGCCTTCGCGGGAATGACGGTTGGCGGTTTCCATAGCACTGCCGCTACCTTGCTATCCGACCCGTCGCATCGCTTCGCAAACTCTCGACGACCATTATAGGAAGCGTCTATACTGCTCTTTTCATAGGGTATAGTCCCAAGCTACGTCAATTCCTATTTAGGAATTGACAAGAGTACGACGAGACTCCATGTTCAAAAAACGATACACGCATTCCGCCTTCTTCAAAGCGGGACAACGGGAAAAAAGGACGATCATGCCGTTTGCGCCAAAATTCAACCGGACGGAAATCGCAGGCTCGCTTGGCGATTTGGGGACCCTGCTGCCAATTGCCATGGGCCTGATATTGGTATCGGGATTGGATCCCATGGGCGTCTTTTTGTCGGTTGGACTGTACTACCTGCTATCCGGATTCTATTTTGGCGTTCCCGTTCCGGTGCAACCGATGAAAGTGGTCGGCGCCTATGCCATCGTTATGGGATTGACTGCGCAGCAGATCATGGCATCGGGACTGCTGATGGGAGGCATACTGCTTGTTCTCGGTATCACGAACCTGATTACGGTGATCGGTCGGTATATTCCCGGATCCGTCATACGTGGCGTCCAGCTATCGACCGGAGCGATCCTAATGATGCAGGGACTGAAGATGATATTGGGCACGAGCAGGTTTCAGGAGATTCAACATCTTGCGGAACCCTATCTGACCCTGCATGCTATGGGGCCGATTCCTATTGGAGTGATCATTGGAGCGGCGGGCGCACTGCTTACTTTGCTGCTGCTTGACAATAGAAGATTTCCGGCGGGACTGGTTGTCGTTTTGGTTGGTTTGGCGATCGGCACTGTTTGGGGAACCTACGAGGGGCTATCGGCAAAAACCGTCGGATTCCATATCCCAAGAATTTTTGCCTTCGAACTCCCGACGCTACCCGATTTTTTTCTGGTTATGATTCTGCTAGTGCCGCCACAGC
This sequence comes from uncultured Pseudomonadota bacterium, assembly GCA_964562335.1. Lineage (GTDB taxonomy): Bacteria > SAR324 > SAR324 > XYD2-FULL-50-16 > XYD2-FULL-50-16 > CAZJUM01. The sequence continues at coordinate 31,624 of CAZLTI010000002.1, forward strand.
TGCCGATGACGGTGGGAAACGCCGTGGTGGCATATGTCGATCTATCGAAAAGATATTTTGGCAACCAATCCTTTCGCGTAACGCATCGCTCCTCCGCCATAAGCATGGCTCTGGCGAATCTGCTCAGTTTCGCATTGGGGGGCATGCCGCTGTGTCACGGTGCAGGCGGATTGGCGGCCCACTACCGTTTTGGAGCGCGTACCTTCGGTTCCAATATTGTCGTCGGTTCTCTTTTTGTCTTTTTGGCTCTTCTCTTCGGTGCCGATTTGATGGGAGTTGTCTATTTGATTCCGTTGGCGGTATTGGGAGTTTTGCTGTTTTTCGCCGGCATTCAACTTGCGATGACGATTCGGGACCTGAAGGAGCGCAACGATCTGTTTGTCGTAATCGCCATGTTGGGCATTACGCTGGTCTCCAGCTTGGCGCTCGGTTTCGGCATAGGATTGGCACTGGCGTATCTGTTCAAACTGAAAAGGATAGGCGTATGACTCCCTCCGCTCATTGCGGCGGATACGTCAGGGGAATACAATCTCCTTCGTAGGCCGGCATCGGCACTGGCGTATCTGTTCAAACTGAAAAGGATAGGCGTATGACTCCCTCCGTTCATTGCGGATACGCAAAAGGAATACAGTGTCCTTCGTAGGCCGCATCGGTGCCAGCCTCTTTGCAATAGCTTCGGCCGTTAACCCCATGAAGCCCTTTCTGACGAGACTGAAACCGGCCGTAGACAGGCGGTTTCTGATTCTATTGGCCGGTCTGCTATGGACAACGGCGGGCATCCTGCTTCTTCGCTATGCCTATCGCTGGTTGTTTTTGGAACCTACAGTCCAAAGCTATATATTCGGTATATGCGGTTTTTTTTGCGCCCTGTGGATTCATCGTTTTGGATTTTTGAGAATAGTAGACAAAAACCTGGGGCGCATTCTGCTCCAGGAGGGCAAACAGTGCGTCTTTTCGTTTATGCCTCTCAAAAGCTATTTTCTGGTTGCCGTTATGATGTCCATGGGAGTGCTACTGCGCCATCTGCCGATACCCAAACCGTGGTTGGCGGTTCTCTATCTGGCAATCGGTCTATCGCTGATCCTCTCCAGCTTTCGCTATCTTAGGGTCCTGATCGTTTCGTTCCGAAAATCCCAGGAGGAACAATAGTAGGGGCCTTTGAAACCGCTTCGAGGAAGCCAAAGGTTTCCCAACCTGGCTACTCTTGGCACTGAAAGTAGGGCTGTAGAGAAAGGGACTGCTCTGGAAAGAACTAAAGGGGTAGAGAAACGTCAACCGGTTGTCGACACGACACTGGGCAAGGACCGGCCCGCCTGTTTGCGAGACCGGTATCCTGCCGATCCTGACGAATCCCCTTAAGCTACTACATTGCCTGCTCCGGAGGCTGTCGATACATCATCGGTTTGAGTTTCAGTGCCGCCCGCTTTTTGTCCATGTGGCGTATCATGGCACGCGCAGCGCTTACGGCGTCGCTTTCGTAATTGAATTTGCCGCCCGTAATCTCCTCCACCTCTTCCGTTAGGAAGCGCTTCACCTCCTTGCTGCCGGAAATCCGCATCTCCGGGCTGAAATTGACGAAGGCGCCGGATGCGACGCAATAGAAACCGATCGCGATCGCCTTTTCGCACATCGCTTCCGGAGCGGAACCGGCTATGGGAAGATCCGAAAGCTTGCTACCCAAGCCGCCCTCGTTGATCAGTTCGCATAGTGCGACTAAAATCCGGCTGTTGTCCACGCAGGAGCCAAAATGCAATACGGGCGGAATCCCGACGGTTTCGCTGATTTCCTGGAGACCCTCGCCAGCCCACCTTTTTGCCGCTTCGGGTTGCAGCAGTTCGTTTTTGGCACAGGCGGACGCCGCGCAACCGGTCATGACAACCAGTACGTCATTGGCAATCAGCTCCCTAACCATGTTGAAATGGCTCTGGTCCTGGGTTTTGTTTACCGTATTGCAGCCGATCACCGCAGCCACTCCGCGCAAACGGCCGCTGATGATCGCGTCGTTTAGCGGACGGAACGAGGAGCGATATTTCCCTCCCAAATGTTTGAAGGTGTTCGCCACCGTAAATCCGGCGACTAGATCGCTCTTCACTTGGGGGATGCTCACCGCGCTTCCGCGTCTGCCGTAGTTCTCGACGGCTCTTTTTACGATCTCTTTTGCGGTGCTGAGTGCCTTCTCCTCATGGAACTGGATATGCTCGGCCCCCGGCAGTTTCGCCTTTTTGCTGGTAGTGACCACTTTGGTGTGGAATCGTGCCGCATGCTCGAGCACGGCGGGCATAATACACTGCACATCCACCAACATCAGGTCGACGGCGCCGGTCGCGATAGCCAACTCCTGATGAAGAAAATTTCCGACTACCGGCGAACCTTGGCGCATCAGGATTTCATTGGCCGTACAGCAGATGCCTCCGACGATTATTCCCTTGGCTCCTCTGTCTTCCGCCAGTTTCAGTATTTCGGGATCGCGGCTCGCCTCGACCACCGCTTCCGAAAGCGTCGGTTCGTGACCGTGCACGATCAAGTTTACGTGATCCTCTTCCAGGACGCCAAGATTTACCTTGCTGCGGATCGGTCGAGGCGCACCGAATAGGATATCGCCCAGATCGGTGGCGATCATTGCTCCTCCCCAACCGTCGCCCATGGAGGTGCGCAGGCCGTGCAGCAGCAGATTTTTGTAGTCGGCATCCACCCCTTCATGGGTTCTGTGCAACGTCTCGACGATATCGTGCTCGATGCCGACGGGTATCAGATCGTGTTTGCGCCAGTTCTCTACGGTCGCTTCGGGGGCGCGTACCGAGCAGTAGTGGATCTCGTCCTCCTGTTGCCCAAACTGGGCCAGGGCTTTGTCGGCCAGCTCTTCCGCGACCTGCTCCTTGCTTTTTCCGTTTTTGTCGATACCCCATTCTGCCGCTATTTCGTACAGTCTCTCTTCGCCCTTGATTTGGTATCCTTCGGCTTTGCCTCTGGCCGCCAGCTTTAGGGTTTTTGCTATGTCATGTCCATGGTCCGAATGTGCCGCAGCACCGGCTGCAACCTGCCGGATAAGTTGACGGGCGACGATGGTGGCGGCATCGGCTCCGCATATGCCGACCCTGTTTTTCTTGTTTATTCGGCACGGACCCATTTCACAAATGCGGCAACAGACACCCTCCACACCAAATTTGCATCTCTTTCCCTGGGTGAGGTGACGGTCGAATGCGGTTCCGATCTCGCACTCCCCGGCCCTCTCCATCATTGCTTCCGCTGCCGGATCGATAGTTCTTTTCATTTCTTCTGCCATTACGCTGCTCTCCTAAAATGTAGACGAAAAAGCCGTCCAAAAACTGAAAAGGCTCTGCACGATATCGCAATTCAGGGGAAAAGGTCCCATGAAATGCCGAAAAGCGAGGACAATGGTAATCCTGTCGGCAATTGTAAGTCAAATAAAATGTCCGATTTCGTTGCGGTTATGCGGGAATGTATAGCGACCGATTCTCCGGTTGTCGACGCTCGAAGAAAAGCTCGCCCGTTCCGGAGTTATCGAATCGGAAGGTAGCGCAGTGGATTTTGATGTTTCCCGTTGACGATAATTTCAAAATGGAGATGGATTCCGGACGATTTCCCTGTGGATCCCATTTTCGCAATCTGTTTTCCCTGCTGTACCCGGTGGTTTTTTTTGACGTACAGTGTTTGATTGTGGGCATATAGCGTTTTGACTCCCTTTCCGTGATCGATAACGACGGTTTTTCCATATCCGTTTCTGTACCCGGAAAAAACCACTCTCCCGGATTTTGCGGCTATAATTTTTCTGCCCCCGTCCCGCGTAATGTCGATTCCCAGGTGCATCTTTCCGTGCCGTTTGCCGTATCCGGAAGAGATCACTCCCTGGGCGGGCCAGATAAACCGGTCCGATTGGCGGGAAGCGGTTTTTTTCCTTTGCGTTCGGCTCTTCGATTCGATCCTGCGAACGCCCGGAATGAAAATCCTGATCCCCGGCCTCAGATCGTCGGGATCGTAGATGCCGTTGTGCTTTCGCAGCGTCCATGGATCGACGGAATACCGTTCGGCAATCCTTTCAATGGAATCGCCTCTTTGGAAAGTATACCAAAATCCCCTATCTTTTGTTTGGATAACGGATTTCCCGCTACAGGACGCCAGCAGGATCAGACCCGACAGGATCAGGGAAAAGGCAACCGACGGTTTGATCGATCTTCGATCTCTTTTTCGACTATAGCGGAGAAACATCCAATACTTGGCAGATCGGTAAAAATTCGAAAATTGCGCGGATTGTCATTCCCGCGAAGGCGGGAATCTATACTTAATTGATTTTACTGGATTCCCGCTTTCGCGGGAATGACACATTGAGGTAATTTCGGACTTTTTACCGGTTCATCAAACTTCGATTTTGTCAACGATTCGTCACGATAGAAACAGCAGGGCCGACCCGTAATGCAATATTGGTGCTAACCGACGGGCGCATGCAGTCGTCTGCGTTTTCCTTAAAATCGATTTCCCACATTTCAAACGATGTGGTAAGAGAAAATGGAAATGGCTTCAGGAACCCTTAAACAAATCCGAAACCGATCCGATCCGTTCGATGGCAGCACCCAATCAATATGCAGGCGATCCCGAATCGCAGTCCCCATATAAAACTGGAGATTCCGATTCGCCGGAACTGAAAATCCGTTTTGTCAGTCTGCTCGACCGTCGGCAGATAGAAGGAATGGATATCGTCGAAAAATTGCTGAAGGAAAAGGGATTTGCCGTCGAGCATTTCGAATACAAGGTTACCGTTCAGTCCGAGGTTCGGAGACCGATCAATCCGATGGTGAAGAACGGTCCCACGGAAAAGGTGAAGATCCAAAAGCGAATCAATATCGATACGCAGCTGAAAGCGTTGAAGCAGTTGGTCTGGCGTGTACAAAAGGAGTCGGAAAATGTTCTCCTGCTTCGGATCAAACGCATCAAGGGAGAGCCCGTTTGCTTTCCCCTTATTTTCGATGCGCTTTTTGGCAAGGGAAAGCAGGTGCTCGTCGCCGGCTCCACAAAACAGGTCTGGACGCAGCTGCTGGCAAAACCCGATCTGACGTTCAAGGAGATTCCCTTGATCGTTCGGAACCATACAAGTTGTCTTACCACTCTGCTGAGCCGGTCGAAAAGAGCCAAGGCCATGCAGTCCGCCATGCGGGACCTTCAGAGTTTCCATACGCTTCCCAAAACGGTTTTCGAAAAAATCAAGGCGATCGCCATCGGCAAAAAAACCGAATTGTCGGATGCGGAAGCGGTTAATCTGCTTCTGCTTTCCGACCTTTACAATCGGTATGCGCAGCTGTTCGAGAATTTCCGGAGCGATGTGATGTCCGGGACGGTAGCCGTCGACGTCCTTTCCAAACAATTTGCCGCATTAACGAAAAATATTGGAACGGAATATCTGAAAACCAAATTGGAGCCCTATTTGGCGGAAGAGGATGCGGGCAATTGTCGGAGAAACGACCATCTGTTTATCCTGCTGTATCGGAATTTGAAGAGGCTGGACGAACCGACAAAAAAGAAGGAGGGCACAGTCCTAGACCGCACTCTGCTTTTCGGTCTGCTGAAAAGCATCGTCTTTATAGCGCGCAGCCAGTTCGATCCCCAATACTGGGGTCGGTGCCTTTTTTTCTTCGATACGAACGACAAGGAAACAAAAGAGGAGGACAACCGGAAGGCCGTCGATGCGCTGACCGACCGCAGCCGGGTGCATTTGGAAAAAAAACATGCATCCTCCAGAGAAAGTCTGTTCGAACAATATGTTATTCACAATGTCCATAAACACGTTCTGGACAGGGAAATATGGATATCAGAACGGCACCTGCCGGAACTCGAAAGGAGCGCCATAGAGGATATCGTAATGCCCAACCTGCATTTTCGGCTCGCGGAGGGGAAAGAGGCGCAGGAAAGCAACGGTCTGTTCGTGCGCGACGATCCGCCGGCGGGAGCACTTGTTTACCCTGTTCATTTTGTGGCGAAGGCGTACGGCCGGATCGTCAACCGACGTCTCTACTTTAACACAAAAAAATTACTGGAACAGGGCACAGCCGACCTGAAGAGGCGATATGGCACGCTATTTTTCGATATTTTTTACGACCGTGCCGTTTTCGAGCCCGGATTTTCCGTTTCCAGAAAGCACTACTTTGCGTTCCTGCAGTCCCATTTCTCCTTTAAGAAACCGCAGGAAATCGGCTATGCGGAACCAAAGACGGAAACCGCTTTCGAGCGGATGTCGACATCCAACATCGTTCGCGGCGGAGAGGAATCGATGTTTGCCGCCAGCTTTACCAATGAGGATTTTCGGCGGGAATATGAAAAAAGTCGGAAGCGGTTTGCCGGATTCTTCAAAAACCTGACCAAGCTGGGAGAAACCGACGGGGAGGAGTGCAATCCCGTCCCCATATTCTTGGATGGTGTAAAGGAAGGAAACCGCAATTTTCGTTCCTCCCATTTCAGAAAGCAGGTTCGGGAAACCTTCCTGTATGAGGAGCTGGAAAAAATCGTAACCCAATGCTGTGCCGGAATCCTGCCGGAGCTGAGGGCGGCTGCCGTCAACGACAAAATAGCCGTGCCGATACCGGCAAGATTCGATTCCGTTTTGTTTATCGGAAACACCTTTTTGGTTGCGGACGAATATAGGAATCTTCAAGTAAGACTGCTGGCGAATCCGGATGCAGAGGGGGAGGACTCGGCGGAGTGGCCGCGTATCTTCTTCCAAAAATTCGAATCGTGTTTGACATCGGAAGCCACGGCAGGCCGAAAGGGACTGCTCCAGGCAATTCGGATTCTTCAGGAATACAGCAGGGTCTCGTCGAATTTCCTACGCTATCTGTCGCTACTCGTGTTGGACCGGCATATCCAAAATATCCTGATCGCCCAGAAGGAGCGGGAAAAGTTTTCTCCCGCCCATATCAAATATTATCTGCCCGATTCCCAAAAGCTCTTTGTCGGCAACGTTCGCGATACGAACCTCGACCCCGTCCGGCAAAACGAAGGAGGGGGGAGAGAGGCGGAAAGCCGGGGATCGGACACGATGGCTTTGGGAAAGTTTCTCCAGGCGATGGCATATTACGACGCAGCCGTAAGGGACCTCGCAGCAAGGCGGAATATCTGCTCCAATGTTCTGCATCTTCTGGACAATTTAACCGATAGTCTCAAAAAGAGCAAAAGGTGGAAGAGCTATGCCAACATGACGCAAAAGTTCCATGCTATCTTCTCGAACCCGGTAGAGAATTTCGATGAAAGGCTCCTGAATCTAATGTCCGCTCTCGGTCATACGATGAAAAAGATCGTCGACAAGGAGGAATATAAAAACGGTATTGTCGGACTGCTGCATGCCGAATGGAAGCGCAGAAATCCAACCAGAGAAAAGGAGATATACTATTTTTTGCCCTTTTTGAGCGTCAATGCCGGCTTCAGTGAAAACAGCGTCCTGAAAGTCCGTACTGCCCGCGATTTCATGCGCAAGTTGAAAAGGAAGCGCTGCCTTGTGCTATTGGCGGAAGGATCGAAGGGATACCACGTCAAGCAAATCATCCAAATCGGCGCCTTCGTAAAAGAAAAACTGAGAGGAGTAACGGTCTTCGTCGAAACGGGTTCCCTATCCGGCGAGACCATCGATACGCTGTGCAGGGAGTTTCCCCCAAAGAACCTGTTCGTTCTCAACAGGCTCTCCCCGATTGCCTACGACGACAAAGAGGCGGAACGAATCCGGCATTCGACAGCCGGGAAACCATCGATGGAAAAAGAGCGGATATAACCTGCGATTTTGAAACGGTTATTTTTTGCAGAAGGTTTGGTGCAAAGCGGCGGGTCTCCCGGCTGTTTCGGGCGGAACGAACCTTTTGCCCGAAACAGCCGAAGAAAAGGAGGGGAAGTGACGATATTTCGGATCAGAAGTTGTAGCCGACAAAAAGCCGGTAGCCCTTCGGTTCGATGGATATCTCCTCCAGCGCGGTGGCGGCAGCTCCCATATAGGGCTTCGTAATCTTCTTCTCCTGCGCGACGGAATAGAGAGAGAGAGTCATACCCTCCAGCGGATACCAGGAAAGACCGGCGTGGGTGATGATGGTTTCCGTCTCCTGATCGTTCAGCTCCTCCAGCTCCTTTTCGAGTTCCACTTCCCGATGAAACCCCAAAACCACGTTGCTAAACTTTACCTCCGCAGTGATAAAGGTTGTGGTCGTTTTGGGATGGAGCGACGCTACATCTCCGTCCGAAGCCTCTTCGACCGATTCGGGAGAGCTGATCATGGAGTACTCCAGTTTGAATTGCGTCCCGTCGGGTTCTCCGGTCACCAATCCGATTCCGACGTTGGTATTCATCCAGCTATTCTCCACATAGTCCAAATCGGCTACTGTTTTTACCGGTAGCCCGGTTAGCGGGTGTGGAGCATTTTCTATATATTTATGGGTTCCCGTCTGTTTGACGGCCTCGACGCCGCCCGCGAGGTAGAAGATGTCCGCGAACCGCCAGGAGGTATCCAGACTTGTGCCGACCGTCGTGATTTCCGTATCCGTAGCCTTGTCGTAGGACAGTGTGAAAAGTTCAGGAGGGTTTACTTGTTGGTTAACCCCTAAAACTTTGCCCTTTACCGTCTCCTCCCTTTTATTGACGTTGGAGTGGTATCCGAATCCGACCGATAGGGTCTCGGCAAAAACGTATGCAAAGGAGAGCTTTGTGTCCTTAACCTCCTCTTTGGTTACGTTTTTATTAAGATAAACCTTCCCTGCTATATTTGCTGCATTCGCAAGCGTTGCCGTCGGCATACCCGGCAAATCGAATTCCAGATCTTGGTTCACTCCATTTGTGGTGGAAGTCCATAGCTCTGCCGCGAACGCTCCCGTTTTGTAGACGGCCAGCAGAGCGGGGTTCGATCCGCTGTCGTCCGGTCCGTCCGCTTTCAAACCTGCATCGATGGTTCCTTCGGTTTCGTCCGCTATGATCACATCTCCGTCTGCCGAGATGGCATCCAGGGAGATCGTGCTGTTGTATCTCCAGCCTGCGGCTGCGGGAGTAGAGGTATAAAATCCCTGATCCAGATTCGGCGTCGCGACTTGGGCATGGGCGGCTGTGGCAATACAGGTCAGTAGAGCCGCGAGTAGTAGCTTTTTGATCATTTTTGCCTCTCTGCTTACGATTGACGGCAGCATTCGCCTTCTGCAATTTCAGGCGGCAATGGAAAAATGTCGATCATTTTCTCTAACATTGAGCATGGTCTACCAAGTCGATTGACGTTTGTCAAGCAATGCGGAAAAATAGTCGGAACAAACGCATCGGTTCACCAAAATGAGGAACGTAAAAATGCTGGAATGGAAAAATATATGGAAAGGCGTGGCAACTCTGCTGGCTTTGCTGTTCGGCACGGTCTCTTCTGCCGAGGTTGTATTTCGGTTGGATTTCGCTTCGGCAAGCGGCAGTGCGGAAGAGTGGTTTTCGAAAAGGGGCTGGGAGTTCAAAGAGGATATGGAAGAGATGAATCCCCGTTTCGAAAACGGCAGTCTGGTGATCGAACCGGACGACGACGATCTGGGAGCCATCGTCGTACAATTCAAGGACGGAGACTATATATCCGCATCGCGCGTGAGGATCGAATGGGGTGTCCATCAGTATCTGGCCGGCGCAAATTGGGAGGGTCCGAAGTCGAAAAAAAGGAATACGAGAGAACCCGTGTCGCTAATGATCTTTTTCGGTAAAGAGCGGATCGATAGCGGCAGCGCGTTCGTTCCCAACCTGCCCTACTTTATTTCCTTTTTTTTGGGGGAGAAGGAGAAACCCGGAAAGGCGTACTACGGAAACTACTGGCAAAAAGGCGGACGATATCTCTGCGAACCGTGCGACGGTTCCCTCGGCAAAACATTTGTCACCGATGTGAGGATTTCCGATAAGTTTCAGGAGTTCTTTGGCAAAAAAGCGCCTCCAGTCACCAGTTTGACGATAGGGGTGGACGCTCAGGATACGGAGAAGAAAAACGGCAGGTACTCCAAAGCGTTCATCAAAAAAATCGAACTGTTTGACGATTAGCCTTGACGAAGCAGTAAAAAATCCGCCGAAAATTGCGGATTGTTTCAAAAAAAAATCTTGTCAGGGAGGATG
>CAZLTI010000003.1:0-22618 GCA_964562335.1 uncultured Pseudomonadota bacterium
GGTGGTACCCATCCTCCCGCAAATGGCTCTTCACCTCCACGATATAGGCTTCGTTGCTTCGGGAATTGGAGTAGGCGAACACGTCCAGCTCCATCGTCCCGCTGCCGTTTCTCTTTTGATGGCGAAGGGAAACGACTTCCATGCGGAATCGCTCTCTCAGCACCCTATTCATGGAAGGAAAGGCCATTCCCTCGGTAAAGCTGCCGAACTTCTCTCCCAGTCCTCCAAGATTCTTTCCCAACCTTTTGATCTGTCTGTCCGTCTCTTTTAGTTGTTTGTCCGTCTCTTTTTGTTGTCTGTCCGTCTCTTTCTGGGAAGCCCGCAGCTCTTTTATCTGCGCACCGGTCTCTTGTTGGGAAGCCCGCAGCTCTTTTATCTGCGCACCGGTCTCCTTCTGAGATATCCGCAATTCTCTCATCTCCTCTCGGTGTTCCTTTCGGTGTTCCTTCAACTGGCGGTCTATTTCCGCTCGGGATTCCGCCTCCTTTCTGGCCAGCTCCGCCAGCAGTGCTCTATATTCGCGATCAGTCATCCGAACCTGTTTTTCTAGATAACATTCAAAAGTCGTATAGAATATCGACTACGGTTTTACCATGACATTTCGTCGACAGTTTTCCAAGCGAAAAGGAGATCGGCGAAAATAGCGCAGACTCCCGCCCGAGGATTTATGCGGAAAACACCTGATTGGCCTGCTCCTTGACTCTGACAAAGGTGGTTCGTTTACTCAGCTCTTTCAATTTTGCCGCTCCGACATAGGTGCAGGCGGAGCGAATTCCTCCCAGTAGGTCCTTGATAGTGTTTTCCACGCCACCCCGATACGGTACGGTTACGGTCTTTCCTTCGGCGGCCCGATAGTCGGCCACACCGCCGCTATGCTTCTCCATCGCGGTTTGACTGCTCATGCCGTAAAACTGCATTCTCTTTTTTCCGTCCGTTTCGGCAATCTTTCCGCCACTCTCGTCGTGTCCGGCCAAAATGCCTCCCAACATGACGAAGTCGGCTCCGGCTCCGAAAGCTTTGGCCACGTCGCCGGCACATGTGCAACCGCCGTCGGCGACGATCAATCCCTTGAGGCCGTGCGCCGCGTCGGCACATTCGATGATGGCCGATAGCTGTGGATAACCGACGCCGGTTTTGATGCGCGTCGTGCAGACCGAACCGGGGCCGATGCCCACTTTGACGATATCGGCTCCGGAAAGAATCAGCTCCTCCACCATCTCTCCGGTAACGACGTTTCCGGCGACGATCACCTTGTCCCGAAACGCTTCGCGGCTGATTTGAACGAATTTCACAAAACTTTCGGTATATCCGTTCGCTACGTCGATACAGATAAATCTGATTTTGGGAAACCGGGAGACAACCGCCGACAGCTTTTCGAAGTCTTCGGACGAGGTTCCGCTGCTAACCATGACGTACTGATAGATGGAATCGGATTTGCCCCTCAAAAACCGTTCCCACTCTTCCGGTGTGTAATGCTTGTGGATTGCCGTCTGCACTTTGAATTCGGCCAGCTTTTCGGCCATGGCGAACGTTCCGACGGCGTCCATATTTGCCGCAATGATCGGAACTCCCTTCCAGTCGGTTTTGGCGTGTCTAAGAAGGAAGGTGCGGGTCAGGTCGACGTCGGACCTGCTGTTGAGTGTGGAACGTTTGGGCCTGATCAAAACGTCCCTAAAACCCAACTTTATTTCCGATTCGATTCTCATTGTCTGCCTAATGTTAGGGAACCTCAAAAAAAAATGCCCAAAGAACGGTCTCGCCCATACGGGAGCAGGGCTCCTCCGGCTCTCGCTCGGGGTATCGCAAATCGGTGCCGGCGCTTCGCTTCATCGAACGACCTTGGCAAGCGTAGTTGAATTGCCGGGAGCGGACAATCGATTTATATCCTTTCGCCAAAAAAGGGGATGCTCCGAAACCGTCACTCTCCAACGTTTTTCCTTAGCGTGGAAAATCCTCCTATCACCCTGGTTGCAGTCGTGATCCAACAAAGGGAGGAAAAGCCGTAGGCAAGAACTGGAAAATAGTGCGGAAGAAGACAGAAAAGAACAAGCAGGAAAATGGTTTCGGTCCCCTCCGTAATTCCCCCCAGATAGTAGAGGGACTTTTGCGGGTAGACGATGCTGCCGATATTCCGTTTGGCGGCCATCACGGCGAAAGCCAGAAAGCTGACGCCAGTGCCGACAAAGGAGAAGATTAGAGTCGCCGCCGGCATGGCGTTTCGTTCCGGGTCCGCCAGCGCAAATCCCCAAACGACGGCCGAATAGAAAATAAAATCCAGAACGATGTCCAGAAATCCGCCCGCATCCGTCGGTTTCGACAGCCTTGCCAAGGCGCCGTCCAATCCGTCGCAAGTCCGATTGATCGCGATGAAAACCAGCGCGACCCAATAGAGGCGGTGCCAAAGTGCCGGGACCGCTGCCAGACCGATGAAAAAACCGACGGCCGTTACCTGGGTCGGCGTAATATTCGCCTTTGCCAACCGCCGGGCGGAAAAGCGCAACGGCGGCTCCGTCCAGCGAAGGGTCCATCTGTCCAGCATGACTATCTCCTCTCGACTTCCAGGTCGATCACCCGTCCTTCCGGGCAGTCCATGGGATCGTGCGTAACCAGCAAAGCCGGGATCTTCCCTTTTCGCAAAACGTCGAAAACGAATCGGCGGATCCTCTCCCTAAGCTGCCGGTCGAGTTTCGAAAACGGCTCGTCCAGCAATATGGCTTTCGGTTCCGCCAACAGGCTTCGCATCAGGCTGACGCGCGCCCTCTGACCTCCGGAAAGAGTGGCCGGATCCCTTTTTTCGAACCCGGACAGTCCGGCCTTTTTCAGGGCATCGGCCACCTTTTCTCCTTTCAAACGCTTCGGCAGCTTCTGCGGCAGGGCGAAGGCTAAATTTTCCGCCACATTCATATGGGGAAACAGCAGGTCGTCCTGAAATAGAATCCCTATTTTTCGTTTCTCCATAGGAACCGGCAGTACCGATCTGCCGTCCAGCAAAATGTCTCCCCGCAGGGTAAAACAGCTAGCCAGGTTTCCGCAGACGGCGGCCAGCAGAGTGGATTTGCCGCAGCCGCTCGGACCCATTACCGTAACCGTCTCTCCCGCATCCAGTTTGAGGGAGATCGGGGCAAACAGCGCTCTTTCGCCGCGCAGTACCTGCACATTTTGCAGTTTCAATATCATATCTGCATACCCGCCCGATGGCGATGCACCAATTTTGGCACCGCAATGGCCCCTCCAAACACCAGCAGCGGCGCAAAAAGCTGGCACAAAGCGTATACGGCCACGATCCGACGATCCGAACCGCTGGCCAGCGTGACCGCTTCCGTTGTGATCGTCGCGCAGCGCCCGGCACCGACAAACAGCGTCGGCAGATATTGCGCGACACTTACCGAAAATCCGACTGCCAGGGAGAACAGGATGGGACGCAACAAAATCGGCAGTTTGACTTGAAAAAACGCTCTCCGCCAAGAGCCGCCCAGCGTGACCGCAACGTCCGCCAAGCGTTGGTCGTAGGCACGATATACCGGTCCCAGCGTCAAAAAGACGTAGGGAATCACAAACAGTAGATGGGACCATACCAGGCTGCTCCAATGCGCGTCCAGGCGCAGCACGACCAAAAAGACCTGTATGCCGAACAGAAAGGCGATTTGAGGTACCAGCAGCGGCGTGTAGACCAGCCAAAGCACTTTGCCGATGTCGACCCGAAAACCCTTCGACATTCTGGACCGCTCGTTTTCCAGACAGCCGATCACCAGCACGATAGCCGTCAGAGAGGAGGCGAAACCAATGCTTACGGTATTCCATGCGGGTTCCCGCAACTGCGCGAGACCTTTTGTCCAAAATTTGACGCTCCACTCCGTCGGCAGACTGTCGGGAAATCGCCAACGCCAGGCAAAGGACCAAACGACCAAAACCAAAATGGAGGCCAGAGATACCGCTACGAGAATAAAAATGATCAAACTTCCCAGTGGCTTTAGCGGCGGAAGATAGGATTGTCGTCTGCCGTTCGTTAGCCAGAAGCGAAAAATCCGTTTGCCGACCCCTTCGAGCAGCATCAAAACCGCGATGCTTGCAACCGTTAGCAAAAGGATAAAAACGGCACCGGCCGCGCCAACAAGCTGAAAGTCCATATCGGGGTCGCCAAACCACCGAAATACCTGGACTGCTAGCGTCGGAGGAGTTGTGGGTCCCAAAATCTGGGCAATATCGACCACGGAAAGCGAGTAGGCCATCAGAGCGAAAACGGACAGTCGGATTTTCGGATACAGTTGCGGCAGGATGACCTTCAACCAGATTTGCGGAATGTCGTACCCGAGACTTCGTCCCACTGCCAGCGATCCTTTGGTATCGATACGGCCGAGCGCACTCAAGGACATGAAAACCAGAAAGGGGACCTCCTTGATCACCAAAGCGACCATCAGGCCCAAACCATAGGAATCCTTCATAACGGCGTAGACGGGCGGATGCAGAAAGCCGGTCGCCAAAGGAGAAAAAATGCGCAGAATCCATCCGCTGGGAACCGCCAGAAAAAGTAGGCCGATAGCAAAAGCCGCATGCGGAACGGCCAGAAGCGGCGCCAGCGTCCGTTCCAGAAGTTTCCAGAATCGGCCGTGATAGTTGAAGGAGAGGAGACTTGTCGTAATCGCCAAGGTAAGAAGTACCGCTCCCCAGCCGGAGATCAGGGTGGCGGCAAGTGCGCTGGAAAAACCGGGGTGGGAAGCCAAATCGAACCAGGGTTTCGGCGAAAGCTTGTGAAACCCAATGGCAGGCATGTATCCGAGCGACTGGAGCCACGTGCCGACCAGTCCTGCCAGGATAGCGGACAGAAAGCATACCAGCGTCGCTATGGGAAAAAGATTCAGGCCAAATTTCGGAAGGACTTTCATCAAAGAGTCCGAATTGCCCCTGCAAATGTCAGTTCGACAGTTGGTTGACGCTTTCTCTCTTTCATAGGCCTGAGTGGCGGCGGTTTGGCATCGTGTAGTTTCCTGCTTCTCTTTGTATACATCCGTTTACCGTCATTCCCGCGAAGGCGGGAATCTGCAGTAAACTGATTTTATTGGATTCCCGTTCTTTGCTCAAAGTATCGCAAATTCAGTGCAGGAATCCAATTCCCGCACTGAATTTTGGCGCGAAATCACTGTGGAGGATTTTGCCATCCATGACAATCATAAGTTCTGGCAGAGGAGCATAATAGAGATAGAGGAGAAACGGGGCCGGAGCATTTCAGCTTCGGGTCACGGCAACAGAGATCGGAAAGATTGGAAATCGGCTGACAAAGAGCGCTCTTCCCTGTACTCCCCAACAGGAATAGGAAATCTTCGCAACAACTGGACCACCTTCGACTTGCGGTCGAAGACCGTTCCGTTTCGCGGCTCCATAATCGATACTATATCACCCAATTCATCATAGGTATCTTGCCCCCTAATTCGTCATGTCATCCGATGTAACGTCACAAACAACCGGTACCTGCTCCTACGTTTTCAAAGACTTTTCAGGAAACACAATCCCCTGCAATCACCCTGTCTGGAAAGGGGATGGAGAGGGGTTGTGCGTTTTTCATAGCAAGCTTGTGGAGGAAAAGGAGGAGGCATTTAACGAAGCGTTGGAGAGAGAGAAAAGGCGTGTCGAAACCACAGAAGAGGAGAAGGAATACAACTTTCGGGGGTTTGTTTTTCCCGAAGGATACCAACCGATAAAGAAGTTTACAAAAAAAGCCGATTTTCGAGGCAGCCGATTTACCGAAGATGCCTATTTCGCAGGTAGCCAATTTACCGGAACTGCCGATTTCAGGGACAGCCGATTTACCGGAACTGCCTATTTCGCAGGTAGCCAATTTACCGGAACTGCCGATTTCCAAAACAGCCAATTTGGAAGAAATGCCCATTTCCAAGCCAGTCGATTTGAAAGATATGCCCGTTTCTCAGGCAGCCGATTTGACGGATTTGCCGTTTTCCACCGCAGCCGATTTGACGGATTTGCCGTTTTCCAAAACAGCCGATTTGAAGGAACTGCCCGTTTCCAAAGCAGCAGATTTGAAGGACTTGCCTTTTTCCGGGGCAGCCGATTTAACGGAGATGCCTATTTCCAATACAGCCGATTTAAAAGATATACCGATTTCCAAAACAGCCGATTTAAAAGATATGCCAATTTCAAAGGCAGCCGATTTAAAAGATATGCCAATTTCCAAAACAGCCGATTTAACGGAGATGCCAGCTTCAAAGACAGCCGATTTGAAGGAAAGGCCATTTTTTCGCGCAGTCGATTCAAAGATCGGGTGACTTTCGACTCCGTCATATTTGACGGATCTGTCGATTTTGCAGAGGCAAAGTTTGTAAAGAGTGCATTCCGGCGAACACAATTTTTACACAATGCCGCTTTCGCCGACAACACATTTTCCGAGAGAATACTTTTTGAGGATATCTGCTCGGTAGGCAGCTTTACCTTTGCACGCAATACCCTGGAAAAAAGGGTGGAGCTAAAGCGCTGCAATATCGCCCAATTTGTCTATATCTACTCCCCTGGCCAAAAGCTGACCCTCAACCGGGTGCATCACCTGGAGGATCCCGAAGAGGGTTGGCAACCCACAAAAATCGACTGTAGGGATCAGGACTGCTCCCACCTGATATTTATCGATACCGATCTCTCCCGGGCCGATTTTCTGGGAGCGCAGATCTCCGAAACCTGGTTCGAGTCCCACAAATGGGCCTCGCCGCCGGGCAAAAAACCCTATGCCCAGGTATTCGAACACGAAAAACATCAAAAGAAGAATCCCGGACTGCTGCAATCGCTCTACCGGCAGCTGAAAAGACGGTACGAGGAGATCCGGGAGTTTCCTCTCTCCGGCGACTTTCACTATTGGGAGATGGAGCTGCGGGAAAGGTCGCTGCCCTGGAGGGGACATAAAGCGGAGAAGCTGCTGCTGAAAGCCTACCGCTTTTTCGCCGATTTTGGCGAAAGCTACAAAAAGCTGCTGTTTTGGATACTGTTTTCGATCCCGCTGGCCGCTTCCGGCATCTATCTTTCCGAAAACTGCGGGATCGCAACGTGGCTGGCGGCGCTTATGCCGGAACCGCTATCGGGCGAATTGACCCTTTTCTACGCCAATATCAAGAGGGTGCTGCTGGCTTTCGTTCCCGTTGCCTCCTTCAAGTACGACGCGTTAAAGAATCTGAACGATTTCAGCAAATTGATCCTGACCGGCGGGGCGATCTTCGAGATAATCCTGGTCACCCTTTTTGTGATGGCGGTGCGGCGCCGTTTTAAGCGCTAGTGTCGCCTCAACAATCAATGGACGTGACCCTAGCGGCTGTACCGCTTCTGCCACGCCTGTTCCAATGCCCGCACCCAGCTCGATTCCGGCTCCGGCACCACCCTTTCAAGCTCGGCTGTCGGGAGAATGGCCTTGCCTATGGGAATCCGGGCGAACGCCTCCCGGAATTTTTGGGGCAGTTTATTTACGGCAAGCACGGTCGGATCGCCCCAGATTTCCGGTATCGCCTTGCGGATCTGCGCTTCCGGCGACATAAGGAAATTGGCGAACACCATGGCACCCTCCTTGGCATCGGAATTGAAGGGGATCGCGACAAAATGGGTGTTACCGATCGTCCCCCGCTTGTGAATGTAGGTTCTTACCGTATCCGGCAGCTCTCCGTTGGCAATGGCGTTGCTGGCGTCGTTGGGATTGAAGCTCATGGAGAGGTAGATTTCGCCGTCGTTCAGCAGTTGCTTCATTTCCGGAGCTCCGCTGACGAACGCCTTGCCGCCGCGCCACATCAAAGGGTGGAGCCGATCCAGAAATTCCCAGAGCGGTTGCGTGGTTTTTTCGAACCGGCTTCCATCCACGGCCTGCATCAAGACCGAGGGATCTTCTGCCAGCTCCCACAGCGCCTGTTTAACGAAGGTCGTGCCGTAGAAGCTGGGTGGAGCCGGATAGGTCACGCGACCCGGATACCGCCGGGCAAACTCCAACAGCTCCTCCATGCTTTGGGGAAATTCGTCGGCAAGTGCGGTATCGACCATAAACACCAGTTGCGCCATGCCCCAGGGAGCCTCCATAAAATCGACGGGCGTGGTGAAATCGTATAGAATCGTAGGTTTGTTCTCGAAATCGACATAGCGGTAGTTGGGCAGCTTCCGCGTGAACGGCCCGAAAAGAAGTCCGTTCTCCTTCATGGCCCTGAAGTTCTCCCCGTTGATCCATACCAGATCGACGCTGCCGCCTGCGGTTCTGCCCGCGCTCTTCTCCGCCAGTATCCTGCTGACGACGCTGCCGATATCGGCAACCTTCACATGCTTGACGGTCACGCCATACCGCCTTTCGCTCTGTTTCGCCGCCCACAGAATGTAGTCGTTGATGCCATCGGCACCTCCCCAGGCGTTAAAGTAGACCGTCTGCCCCTTGGCGGTCTCCAAAACGACCTCCCAGTCTCCCGCATGGATCCGTCCGCCGACCAGAAGCACAAACCCGACAGCTAGGACAACCTTGATAGATTTCACAATCTCTTTCCTCCCATTTTGTCGCTTCCGCACAATTTTCCGTCGTCCCGCACCGACCGAATTGCGGAATTTTCCTTCCCTATTCGATTGGTCCTGAAAAAGCCGAATCCGTGCTCCACGCGGAAAAAACTGGGACCATCTTTTTTGCTGCCATTTTGCGATATGGATTGCAACTGCGAGAAGATTGTCGCAAAAGGGAGACAAAAAATAAAGACTTGATCCCTTTTCCGTTTTCGAGCGGCAAGGGGCTTAGGCGGTCCAATAAGACCGGAAGCGCGGAATTGGCGTTGGCCGACCATTGGAAGAGTTCATAACGTCATCAAAACATCTACGGGGGAGGGATACGGCACCTCCATTGGGCACTGTTTGGCAAGTTTTGGGTGCAGGACGAAGCACCATGGAATGTACTCGCAGCTACGCCGCTCCCAAATCTGTTGACACCGCCCCTTTATGTTTACCGGCTACTTCCGAGTTGTTGAAATTTGTTGTTGCCCGTTTTTGACACTATGGCTATACTTAGGATATACAACATATAGAATAAAGGAGAATATATATGCATACAAAAATTCAAAAATGGGGGAACAGTCAAGGTTTGCGAATCGCAAAAGTGCTCCTTGAAGAAATCCGGGCAACGGTTGGCGATGAAGTAGAAGTATACAGTCAAGAAGGGAAAATCATTGTTGAACCGGTAAAACAAGTTCGCGGCAAATACAATCTAAAATCCTTGGTAGATAGCATTCCGAAGAGCTACGAGATATCGGAGGTCGACTGGGGAAAACCTGTCGGAAAAGAGGAGTGGTGATGGGTTATATTCCTCGCAAAGGCGATTTTGTCGTCCTCGCATTCGATCCTCAAACTGGACACGAACAAAAAGGTAAAAGGCCTGCCATTATAGTCAGTAACACTCTATTTAATCGACACACTGGCTTGGCAATAGTCTGTCCCGTTACCAATACCGATAGAAATTTTCCCTTTCATGTTCAAGTTCCGGTCGATTCGTCTCTTTCGGGATTCATAATGGTCGAACAAGTAAAATCCATGGACTTCAAACAGCGTAGAGTCAAATTTATCGAAAAAGCCTCTATCGAAACCATGAATCAAGTCCTTGGCATTCTAGATGCCTGTATTTATTAAATGACATAACTGATGAAGCGGTAAAAACCGCCCTTTTCAGTTAAAAACGGCCACAACCGCGCCGACAACGGCCAGGGCAATGGAAATCGAACGATTGACGGTTATTCTTTCTCCCAAAAACAGAGCTGCCAGGATAAAGATCATAATGGTGGACAATTGGTTCAGAATCGCCGCCAAACTAACGAAGGTATATTTCATACCGGCCAGCCAACATAAAAGAGCAAAATAGTTCCCCGTGATCGAGGCGGGAACGGCCCACCTCCAGGAGTCGGACGGCATCATCTCTTTCCAGAACCGACGACGCTGCGGGTGAAAGGCCATTAGAACCATCATTCCCAAAAAGGCGAAAAAGAGCCGCATCGTCGTAGCCCATGCGACATCCGACCGGTTCAATATCTCCTTCACCAGCAGTATTCCCACCACCAGTCCCAAAATTCCCAAAAAACCCAACATCAACCCAATCACAAAGTCCCTTTTTCCCACGGCCGCTCCTTTACCGTGCAGCGAGGAGACAATCAGTGCCGCCAGTACGAAGGCACCGCCGATCAATCCATTTGGCCCCAGGCGCTCGTCCAGAAACAGATAGGAGAGCAGGATCACGGTCGGCAGATACAGGCAGCCGACGACAGCCGAAAGACTCGCTCCCAGGCGGGAGAGAGAGGCAAAAAAGAACAGATCGGCCACTGTGACGCCCACAATTCCCGAAAGCGCCAGTATCCACCAGTCGGACACCGGACATTCGGGAAAAAAGGGAATTCCCAAAACCACTAGCGTGGGAACAAGCAGCGCCAGGGCAATCAGACATTTAAAGAGATTCAAGGAGACCGGCGACATCGTATCCCCGCTTTTCCGAAACAAAACTACGGCAATCGACCAGAAGAAAGCCGCTCCAAGGGAGTACAGAATACCAGCCATAGAGTATTGGGGATAAATGGAGAGGTATGGAGGATAACCGGGAAAAGGGGAAAACTGCGGTCGCCGGTTTTTTTTTTCCTGAATTTTAAGTAGTATGATCCCTTCTTCGGCAAAAGGTCCAGCTGTTTGCATCAATCGGACAAATCGGACAACACTATGACAAAAGTCATCCTAACCGGGGGCGGAACGGCAGGCCATGTCACGCCCAACCTGGCGCTCATTCCCGAACTTCGCCAGCGGGGAATCGAGATTCACTACATCGGCAGGAAAACCGGCATCGAGAGAGAACTTCTGGAGCCGCTGGATATCGCCTATCACTCTATCGCAGCAGGAAAGCTCAGACGGTATTTTGACCTGAAGAATGCCATAGACATGATACGGGTCGTTCTGGGAGTTTTGCAGTCTCTGTCGTTGCTCTTCAGGATTCGACCCAAGTTGATCTTCAGCAAAGGCGGCTTTGTTTCGTGCCCTGTGGTCTGGTCCGGCTGGCTGTTGAGAATACCGGTGATCATTCACGAATCGGATCTGACTCCCGGCTTGGCCAACAGGCTGTCCGCACCCTTCGCCAAGCAGATATGCTACAGCTTTCCCGAAACGAAAGAGTACTTTCCCGCAGGAAAGGCGAGGCGAACGGGCATTCCCGTGCGCAGATCGCTACTGGAGGGCAACGGTGAAGCGGGAAGGAGAATATGCCAATTTGAAGCAGCCAAACCGGCGATATTGATCATCGGCGGCAGCTTGGGGTCGCGAAGCATCAACCGGACCGTTCGACAAGCTCTTTCGGCTCTTTTGCAGCGATACAACGTATGCCATATCTGCGGCAGAGGCAATGTAGACCCCGGTCTTGCCGATCACGGGGGATACCGCCAGTTCGAATACGTGGGCGAAGAGCTTGCCCATCTTTTTGCCATGGCGGATGTCGTCGTTGCCAGAGCGGGAGCTACGACGCTGTTCGAGCTGCTGGCCCTGGGAAAGCCGAGTCTGTTGATCCCGCTGCCTCTTGGGGCAAGCCGTGGGGATCAGATTCTAAACGCACGTTCGTTCGAAAGGCAGGGGTTTTGTCTGGTACTGCCGGAAGAGGAGCTGACGCCTCAAACTCTGACGGAAAAAATCGGGCTGCTATGCAAAAGCAGAAGAGCCATAGCGGAAAAAATCGCCAAAGCGGAAACAGCGGACGCCATCGAAGCCATGCTGAACACCTTCGACCGCATGCTGTAACTTCACAATCAAAGCAGCCACTCCGTTTCGCTTTCGCCGATTGCCGCCCGACCGCACATTCCCGCCTCTCGGACTCTCGGTACGGACATGAACGGTTCCGTCCCTTGCCGCGCAATATAATAGGCACAAGCTACTGCGAAAACTACTGCGAAAGATGGCCGGAGGGCAATTGATGCCCTTCGCCCATATGTTTGGTGCGATTTTCATTCATCAGCGTTTTTCCCCTACCGATCCACTTCACAACGGTATCGAACGAAATAGCGTTTTCCACCGAAGCCTCGGTGGCGCGATATCCGTATCCCATTGGCGTATGCGGATCGCCGTAGAACCAGTTGGCCGTTTTTGCCTCGATCCATTGAGTGGTATTGGCATCGCCAACCCAAACCCGCATCCCTGTACTCTCCGGCTGCTTTTTCATCCACACGACAGCACAGCCGATGTCGTCAAAGAAAAACGCCTTTCCATCCCTATCGACAACCTGCGCCCCGTAGCGTTTGTCGCTAACGGCCATTCTACATTCGGCGCACGTATCTCTGTCCCAAACGATTTCAACCGGATTTTGCTCTCTGTTTTTTTTGTCGCAGCCTAACAGAACGACAGAGAGAAATAGTGCCGTCAATGCAAGCAGTTTCCGTTTTCGACCCATCCTCACGTTTTTCGTTTTCATGTCTCATGTTTCAACAGTGTTTGACATACTCCCGCGACCAAAGTCGTTAGTGAAGAGAACAATCGCATGGCTGAATAGATTGCAACTCCGATTTCTCTTTGCTTCTCGCAAAATAAAGATCCCATCTCAATTGCAGATTCATCCAAAAATCTTCGGAAACTCCAAAAAATTTGGACAGTCTTAAAGCAGTGCTTGGGGTAATGCCACGGCGTTTGTTAATAACTTCATTAATCCTCTGGTAGGGAACGTGAACGGCATCCGCCAATTCTCTTTGAGTCAATCCCATCGGAATCAAAAACTCTTCCAATAGCATTTCACCCGGATGCGTGGGTGTTCTATGCGTAGGTACTCGTATCATTTTCATCCTCCTAATACTATTTGATTAGTGATAGTCTGCTATTTCGACATCTTCCGGACCGCTATCTGCCCATGTAAAGCATATTCGGTATTGATTGTTAATGCGAATACTATACTGACCTAACCTATCGTGCTTCAATGCTTCCAACATGTTTTTGGGAGGTACCGACAGATCGGTAAGTGAAGTAACCGAGTCAAGTTGATCCAATTTCCTAGAAGCGACATTCTAGAGAACCTTTGGACAGACTTTCCTTGCCGATTTTGTCGACCTTCCATAAAACAGATCTTCCGTGCCCGTGCCTTTGTCTTTGAATGCTTTTATCATGAGTTCACCGTACCACGGATATCATGCCACGACAAGTCTCTCGACCGCTCCACCGGCCGCTTAGACCTCTCCAGCATTCGCCGGGCGATCTTTTAAAAAGCAGTCTATCAAATCGCGATTTGATAAAAATGCCAAATCCATTATACTGAAGCCATGTTTTCCGATAGTAAACCCCACCATCGATAATACCTACGCCATGGATACGACCGCCATAGAAAAGACAGTTCGGGTAAGTAAAAAGTTTCCCGAAAGTATCGCTCGAGTTCTGCAGTCCTCCAAACCGGAGGAACTAAAAGAAATGATGGTCACTGAAAACGGCTTTACCATAGCTGAAGAGGAAAGAATGCTGCGGGAGGAGCAGGAAGATTTGGACCGCGGAGAGGAGGAAGGCTTTAAAAGTCCAGAAGAGACAATCGGGGACTTAAAAAACATAATGACGAGAAATGAAAAAGGTTAAAAAGAGAAAGTCATTTGTCAAATCCTTCAAAACTCTTCCTCAAAAGGTACAAACATCGGCTATCGAAAGGCTAAGCCTTTTTCTGCAGGACAGCCGCAATCCAATGCTGCTAGACCATGCTCTAAAGGGTAGAATGAAGGGACAAAGAGCTTTTTCCGTAAATTGGGATTACAGGATAACTTACAGAGAAGAGGACAATAGAATTATTCTTCTGAATATTGGCAAACATGCGAAAGTCTACAAGATATGACCGATCGGGAATATGGGGAGCTGCTGACGGAGCTGGCGCGGAAGGAGGCGGAATCCAGGATGGATATAGACCTTCCGCATTCAAGTGCCCGACGGACTCGTTCCCAAGTCCTACCAAAACTAAACCCAAAAGGGTGCCACACGTTCGGTAGCCTGTCCCGGAACCCCTCCACTGTGCCTTCGGTTTAGTGGAAGGGGGGGGGCACGAAGTGGAGTGAACGCGATTTTTATTGCCTTTCGGAGATAAAGACGGCTGAAATATACTGGCGGCCGGGAGCAGGTCGCGTTATTATAAGGAAGGTTGCTTCTCAAGCTCAAGAATCCCCTGGATTGTTCCATGGGGAGCAGTCACAGCTCCCACTCGATGGGCTTTTGTTTGTTATGGAAGACACGGGCAATAATCACTCTGCCATTCACGACCTTATAGGGAACAACAAAAGGCAATCCCGCGACCTGCAATTCCCGAAAACCATCCACTAACCAAGGTTTGCCAAGCTGCGGATGGTCTTCCAGCATAGCTACCGTTTGTTTGATCTTTTGTGCTACCTTCTCGGCCGAACGCGGTCTTTCTTCCGCTATGTGGGAGCGTATTGCCTCCAAGTTCTCTACTGCCCGTGGTAGCCAGACTATTCGCATAGTGGAAAGTTCTAAGTTTTCGGAGCTTTGCGTTCGCTGGTACTTCCCCACGAGTCAAGATACCGGTTCATCTCATCATTGTTGACGAACTTTCCTTGCCCGATTTCTTTTTCCGCTTGCGAAAGCTCTTCAATCTGCCAAACGTTCTCCTCCACATACTGGCTGATAGCCTGTTGGGCTATATAGGACTTGGAACGATGCAGGATTTTTCCCAACCGATCCAGTTTCGATTTCAGCTCGGCTCCGACTCGTATGGTTAAAACTTGGCTACTCATGGCAAATGCTCTTTTGACAGTAAAAGCAAAGAAAGACGAAGCGGTAAGAAAACGTAGTTGACAACCTATGTATACATTGTAGTGAAACGTAATTGAGAAGGCAATTCGAAGTTCGTTTTTTTCTGTTTTACCTCCTGCAACACTCGGTATAGCTCTCTCGCCGTAAAACCGAACTCTGGGGATTTTTGGCAAGGCTTCAGGCGTTCCTTGCAAAGTGATGTCTCTTTTGCGGATCCCGTCTAACCGTCAGGGACAAGGAGGAGAGAGCCAATCTTTGCTGCACTGACCGGCCATCCAAACGGATTGACCCAGGCGGCATTTTCCTATAGAAACCTTCGAAAGGCGTCAAAGGAACCGCGTTTCCCAACGCAAGTACCATCCTGAAGAGACAGACTGCCCATGAAGGCATATCTCGATATCGCACGACGCGTCCTCGACGAAGGGGAGATGCAGCGCAACAGAACGGGAACGGATGCCGCTTCGATTCCCGGTGTTCTGTTCGAGCACGATATGTCCTGGGGATTTCCGCTACTTACCACCAAAAAGACCCTCTTTCGCTTGGTGGCGTCGGAGCTGGAGTTTTTCCTGAAAGGAATCACGGACAAAAACTGGCTGCGGGACCGCAACAACCATATTTGGGACGAATGGTGCAGCCCGGACAGGGTGCCCTACGCTCACGATGCGGAGACTCGGGAGAAAATGAAGGCCGAAAGGGAGCTGGGTCCGATCTACGGCTGGCAGTGGCGAAACTTCGGTGCCCACTACGTCGCGCACGACCAGCCCGCCGAAGGGAAGGGTGTGGATCAGCTGAAAATTCTGACCGAAACTTTGAAAAACGATCCGACGAATCGGCGTATGGTCGTTTCGGCCTGGAATCCGGTAGACTTCCGCCGCATGGCGCTTCCGCCCTGCCATTACGGATTTCAGGCAACCGTTACGGCAGGAAGGCTCAATCTGCTCTGGAATCAGCGTTCGGTGGACGTGGCCCTCGGAATGCCCTTCAATATCGCCAGTTACGCGCTACTACTGCACCTGCTTGCAAAGGAGGCCGGACTGCAGGAGGGCAAACTGGTCGGATTTCTGGCGGACACCCACATTTACGTCAACCATTTTGCGGGAATCAAAAAGCAGTTGGAGCGCAAACCTCTACCACTCGCTACCGTCGGGACCGAGACGTTTTCCTCCATTTTCGACTGGACATACAAAGACACCGCAATAGAAAACTATCGGCATCATCCGGCAATCAAGTTCGATATCGCCGTATAGGGAATCCTATGGCAGCCAAAGTGATCATCATCGCGGCCCTATCCCAAAATGGCGTGATCGGCGCGGATAATGACCTGCCCTGGCGGATCGGCGGCGATTTCAGGCGATTCAAGTCGCTCACGATGGGCTATCCCTGCATTATGGGCAGGCGGACATTCGAATCGCTGCCCAAAAAGGCGAAACCACTGCCAGGCAGGGAAAATATCGTACTTACCTCGAACCGAAATTTCAAACCCGACAATACGACGGTTCTGCACTCTTTCGAACATGCGCTGGATTATGCGACCGGGAAAAAGGCGGAGAGGGTTTTTATCACGGGCGGAGCTGCCGTATACGAAGCGGCGCTGCCCTATGCGGATGTGTTGGAGCTGACGAAGGTGTGCAAAACGGTTGACGGAAACGTTCGCTTTCCGCAAATCGATTGGAGTAGATGGGAACTGGTTCGACAGCAGAACCGAAAGGAGGCGGATCAAAGGAGCGGGGAAAGCGTCTCCTATATTTTTTTGACATATTGCCGAAAATAGCAATTTTCGGATACCGAAAAAAACCATTGCCGCAAACGGCGCCCGCAAAAAATTCAAAAGAAACCGACTCCATACGCAAGCCCTCAACAACCCTATTTTCCGACGGGCATCCGTTAAAGAATATGCTGGCATTGCATCGGCAGTTTCATTACCATCTAACGTATCGCATTCGTGCGGCAACGCCGCCCATTGCAAAATCCCTCCCACATTTGGAGACCCGATCATGGAAATCGCAATCACAAAGTCCGACCGCCTAAAACCGAAAAACGACTCGCTTGAGTTCGGAAAACACATGACCGATCATATGTTTTGTATGGACTACGAGGAGGGCAGGGGATGGCATAGCGCACGTATCGTACCCTATCAACCGCTGCGGTTGGATCCGGCAGCTTTGGTTCTGCACTACAACCAGGAGATATTCGAAGGGTTGAAGGCCTACGCGTTCGACGACGGTTCCATCGGCCTGTTCAGACCGCAAAAGAATGCCGAGCGCTGGAACCGTTCGGCGGAACGCATGGTGATGCCGAAGGTCGATCCCGACCTGTTTGTTACGGCGATCAAAAAGTTGATATCGATAGACCGCGACTGGCTGCCGAAAGCGGAAGGAACCTCCCTGTACATCCGCCCGACGATGATCGCTACGGAAGCGGCACTTGGCGTGCGACCCTCCAAACAATACCTGTTTTACATTATTCTCGGACCCGTCGGCGCCTATTATGCGGAGGGTTTCAATCCAACGAAGATATTTGTTTCGGATACCTATATTAGAGCAGCCGAAGGAGGATCGGGCACCGCCAAAACGTCCGGGAACTACGGACCTACTTTGCTGGCACACCACAAAACGAAAAAAATGGGATACGCCCAGGTGCTTTGGCTGGACGCAAAGGAAAAAAAATATGTCGAAGAGGTGGGAACCAGCAATATCTTCTTCCTGATCGACGACAAATTGATCACCCCTCCTCTCGGCGGCACGATTCTTTCCGGCATTACGAGAGATTCCGTGATTCAAATGGCAAAGCAGCGGAAACTGCGGATCGAAGAGCGAAAGATCTCGATCGACGAAGTGATCGAATGCTGCAAGGAGGGATCGCTGCAGGAGATGTTCGCCACGGGAACGGCCGCCGTGATCTCGCCCGTGGGTCAGTTCCGCTACAAAGAGTGCGACTATATCGTAGGAGACGGTTCGGTCGGTACTCTGTCGGAATCGCTCTATAGGGAGATTTTCGACATCCAGTACGGCCGCACCGAAGACAGGTTCGGCTGGATGGTAACCGTCTAGCCGTTCCCCCTCCGCTGGGAGGGCTCGCTAAAGCGTTTCCAGAATCCCAACCGGTTCGTCCAATACAACGATTCGTAAGGAATTGGTTCCATGTGGCCCTTTCGAAAACAGCAGGCCGCCCAAAGACGGCCCGTCCCGGAAAAGGAGCTGTACAAAAAGGTACGCAGCATTCAGATTCGGTCGCGGCGTTTGGTCAACGACGTGATGGCGGGCGAGTACCAAAGCGCCTTCAAGGGGCGCGGTATGGAGTTCGACACCGTACGCGAATACCAGGAGGGAGACGAGCCGCGTATGATCGACTGGAACGTTACCGCGCGGCTTGGCCACCCCTACGTCAAAAACTACGTCGAAGAGCGGGAACTGACCGTCATTTTTTTGGTGGACATCTCGGCCTCCGGACTTTTCGGCAGCCGGCGTCAGCTGAAAAAGGAGGTGACGGCAGAGCTTTGTGCCGTTCTGGCTTTCAACGCCATTAAAAAGAACGACCGCGTAGGTTTGATTCTATTTTCCGATCAAATCGAGCTGTTCGTACCGCCCAACAAGGGGAAAACCCATGTGCTGCGGGTGATTCGGGAGCTGCTCTACTTTGCGCCGCACCACAAAAAAACCTCGATCAACGCTGCATTGGAATATCTGAACAAAACCCACAAGCGCAGAGCCGTCGTTTTTCTCGTATCCGACTTTCTGGATCGAGGCTACTCCAAGAACTTGAATCTCGCCAACAAACGCCACGATCTGGTCGCCATCGAAGTGGTGGATCCCAACGAGGAGGAGCTTCCCCGCGTAGGACTGGTGGAGCTGCAGGATCCGGAAACTGGAGAGAGCCGGTTGGTCGACACCGCTTGCGGAAGCTGGCGGCACCGCTACCGCCTGGAACGGCTGAGATTCGACGAGACGCTGCAAAACAGCCTGCGCAAGTTCCGAATCGACCACCTGAGAATTCGAACCGATCAATCCTTCGAACGCACGTTGACCGAGTTTTTCAAAAGAAGGGCGGCAAAACTATGACGGAACATCCTACAATCCGTAAAAGGCGAATAGGAGGTTTGATACTGCTTTTTCTTCTGGGTGTTGCGGCCTGCGAAAAGCCGAATGCGGAGCGCCCGCAAGGAGCCGATCCCGGCGAGGCGGAAGTCGAAAGGCTCTTCTCCCGTGGAGGGGCTCCGGTCCAGGTGAAAGTCCGGCTGTCGAAGGAAAGGATCGCACTGACCGACAGACTGGCAATGACGCTGCTGATCGAACACTCGGAGGATGTGCGCATCGTTCCCCCCTATCTTTCGGAAGCTGTCTACGCTCCTCTGCTGCTGATCGAAAAGCCGCGCAACGAGGTGCGATGGTCGCAGGACAACCAGTTTCTGATCGACGAGTGGCGCTATGTTTTCGAACCGGTCGAGTCGGGAGAGTTCGCGTTCAACGCCTTTACGGTCTTCTTTCGGCTAAACGGAGAGCGGATGCCCGACATCGCGGACTGGCCCGTCTACAAAATCCCGATCGATCCGATTTCCTATCGGGTCTTCCCCGTCGAATTGGACCCCGCCGAAGACATAAGGGACATCAAGGGATTTATCCTACCGGACTACGACTACATCACGGTGGTTGCCGCCATCGCCGTCATCCTCATCCTCGACGCTTTGGTTTTCGCCTTTTTGCTTTACTACCGGAAACTCGGAAGAGAGAGGACAGCCGCAGCGATACCGATGGACTACCGCCAGCTGGCTCTCGACGAACTGGACAGGCTGGAGCGAAAGGACCTGATCGGCAAGCGGGCATTCGATCGGCTTCATACGGAGCTATCGGCCATCCTAAGACGCTATCTGGAAACCTGCTTTCAAATCAAGGCTCAGGAACAGACAACCGAGGAGTTTATCTTCGAAATTTCCGAGTCGAAGCGGTTTACGGGGGAATGGCGCAATATGCTGCAGCAGTTTCTCCGCCTGGCGGACCTGGTAAAATTCGCCACGTTCGAGCCCGGAACCGACGTCAGCCGGGGAGCAATCAAAGACGTTCGCACGTTCATAAAAAAAACGGGAAAACCGCATGGAGTTTGATTCAGTTTCCGCCATCGTGGCCGGAGGCGTTTTGCTACTGCTGCTGTCTCTTCGCTTTTGGCTGATGCTTGGGAAAGAGCAGACCGCTGCCATGCGTTTCTCCAGTACGAAACAGCTTGCTTCCGCCGGCGGCAGTTGGCGCGTTCGCTACCGCTGGATTCCGAAGCTGCTTCGCCTGGCGGCAATCGTGCTGCTGCTGATTGCATTCTCCAGGCCCAGAATGGGCTTGGAAACCATCCGCACCGCAAAGGAGGGCGTAGCGATTCAGATGGTGATCGACAGGTCGTCGAGCATGCAGGAGCCGCTGGAGTACAAAGGCGCGGAGCTGGACAGGCTGGAGGTGGTCAAGCTGGTGTTTCGGGAGTTTGTGTTGGGAAACGAGAGCGGACTGACCGGTCGGGGAAGCGATATGATCGGATTGACCAGCTTTGCCGGATTCGTCGAGGAAAATGCTCCTTTGACGCTGGACCATCAAAGCGTCGTAAGTTTTGCGCGCACCATACGGCCCGCCGTCCGCTTCGAAGACGGTACGATGATCGGGGATGCCATCCACTATGCCGCCTTGCGCCTCGTCGCCGTAGACAAACTGTTGGAAAAGGCGGGCAACCGCAACAACGACTACAAAGTGAACTCCAAAATCATGATCCTGCTGACGGACGGACGGCAGACACGCGGCGGAACGAATCCCCTGGAGGCGGCTCGATTTGCCCGGGAGAACGACATCAAAGTGTATACGATAGCCATCGCCGACAACCGGGCCTATCGAAGGAACGATTCGATATTCGGCCGGTTCTTCTCTCTTGGACTCCAGCAGGCGGACACGACCCTGTTGGAGCAGGTTGCCGAAATTACGGGCGGCCTGTTTGCCAAAGCCTCATCGGGAGAGGCGTTGGCGAAGATATACGAGCAGATCGACCGACTGGAAAAAACCCGGTTCGAGGAAAAATTCACCACCTTTCGGGAGCAGTTCAAAGTATTCGTGAGCTTCGCCTTTACTCTGCTTCTGCTCGATATCGGCCTGTCGCAAACGCTCTTCCGCAAAATCCCCTGAAGTCGTCGACCCTCTCCGAACCCTACAGTGCCCATGCTCCAATGCAATCGACCTCTCTCCATCTTCCGCCATGAAAAAAGCAACGTATCGGGACCTGCTGCAACAAATCGGCAAGCATCGCAGGAGCTATCTGACGGGTTTGGCCTATCTTGCGGTCTCGAGCTTTCTGGCCTTTTTGATACCGCTGATCGGCAGATACGCCATCGACGGCATCATAGCGGGAGATGCGAAGGACCTCCCCGCAACGGTGGCGGCCTTGATTCGTTTTTTCGGGGGCAGGGGCCATCTGGCGCAGAATCTTTGGATTGCCGGAACACTGCTGGTTGCCGCTAGCTCCCTGAGCGGCCTGTTCCTCTATTGGCACGACAAAGCGACCGCCCATGCCAGCGAATCCATCTGCAGGGACCTGAGAAACCAACTGTACGACCGGCTGCACCGCCTCCCCTGCGCCTTTTATGCGGAGGCCGAAACGGGGGATCTCATCCAGCGATGTACGTCGGACGTGGAAACGGTTCGGATTTTTCTCAACAAACAGGTAGTGGAGATCGGCAGGACGGCCGTCATGCTGATCCTCGTTGTTCCCATGATGCTGTCGCTTCATGTTCCCATGACCGCTCTCTCCCTACAAACGATCCCCATAATGATCGGATTTTCCCTGCTCTTTTTCAGACGGATTCAAAGCGTCTTTCGAGAAGTGGAGGTAGCGGAAGGGGCCATGACCACGGCGATCCAGGAGAACCTTTCCGGTATTCGCGTCGTGCGGGCATTTGCGCAACAGGACTTCGAGTGCGAGAAGTTCGCCGCCTTCAATGCCGACTACCGGGACCGCGAAATGGTCCTGGCGCGTCTGCTTGCCCGGTTTTGGGGAACGACGGAGCTGATCTGTCTGACGCAGACGGCCCTCGTCCTCTTCGTCGGCGGTTGGCTGGCGGTTCAATCCGTCATTACCGTAGGGATTCTGTTCGCCTTTATCGCCTACTCCGGCATGATTCTATGGCCCATTCGCCACACGGGAAGGATTCTGGCGGATACGGGAAAGGCCCTGGTGGCATTCGGCCGGATCGCCGAAATTCTGAAAGAGCCGCCCGAAACGGAAATCGGGGAAAAGCCGGCGGGCTTCCCGGATCGGCTGGTCGGCGCCATCACGTTCGAGAACGTCTCATTCTCCTATCGGTCGGACAAACCCGCTATCCGCAACCTAACCTGCCGCATCCGCCCTGGCGAGACGATAGCCGTCATCGGACCGACGGGTTCCGGCAAATCGACTCTGATTCGACTGCTGCTGCGCCTGTACGACTATCGGCAGGGATCGATCAAGATCGACGGATTCGAACTCAACCGGATCGATAGAAAGCTGATTCGCAGCCAGATCGGTTCGGTACTGCAGGAACCGTTTCTGTTCGCACGGTCTTTGCGGGACAACATCAAACTCGGCAAACCGGAGGCCGACGACCGAGCCATGAAAAAGGCAACCGAGGCCGCATGCGTTCACGATTCGATCATGGACCTCGGCCAAGGGTACGATACCGTCGTCGGCGAAAGGGGAGTCACCCTGTCCGGCGGTCAGGCCCAGCGCGTAACGCTTGCCAGAACACTTCTCAAAGACGCCTCTATCCTGATCCTGGACGATTCGCTCAGTGCCGTCGATTCCGCTACGGAACGGACGATCCTGGACATGCTCGAAGAGCGATACGGCCACCGCACGACGATCGTCGTCACCC
>CAZLTI010000003.1:22641-36309 GCA_964562335.1 uncultured Pseudomonadota bacterium
GGGGGCGCCTGGTGCAGCAGGGGCCGCACAAGGAGCTGATCGCCAAGCCGGGATTCTACCGAAATGTATGGAACATACAAAACGTACTGGATCGGGAGCTAAGATGTGACAAACTTTAAAACTAACGAAAACAGCCGCCAAAAGACAGGGACGGGCGTATGGAACAAGCTGTTCGCCAAATATTTCCTTCTCCAGCGGAAGAGGTTTGTGCTGTTGATCCTGGCCGCAATCGTCGTGGCAATCTGCGAAGCCTCCTTCGCGCTGGTGACCAAACAGGTCATCGACGAGATTGTCGGAAACAGGGAGGCGGCCAATCTGTGGATTCCGGGCGTCGCCTACTCTGCCTTGATCGTGACGATAACGATCAGCGTATGGCTGTTTATCGTCCTTGCCGGAGGTATCTCTACGCAACTGATGTACGACATTCGCAAAGACTGCTTCCACCATCTGCAAAGGCTTCCCTTTTCCTTCTACGATAGCCACTCGGTAGGTTGGCTGATGGCCAGGATGACATCCGATTGCCAGCGGCTGGCCCACGTTGTCGCCTGGGGAACACTGGATCTGTTTTGGGGAGTTCCGTTTTTGGTCGGTATCTCCGCTGTGATGCTGATCCTGAATTGGCAACTGGGGCTGCTGGTGCTTGCGGTGGTTCCTCCGCTAGCCTGGGCCAGCTTCTATTTCCGGCGCATTATCCTGGAAAGTTCGCGCCGGGTGAGAAAAAGCAACTCCAGGCTTACGGCAGCCTATAACGAGGGTATCGACGGTATCACGACCAGCAAAGTATTGGCGAGGGAGCGAGAAAACCTGACGGAGTTCCGGGAACAAACAGACGAAATGGCTCGCGTTTCCATCAAAAACGAGCTGCAGGCGGCGGCCTATCTTCCCGTTGTGATGTCGCTGGGAAGCATAGCCACGGGAATGGCGCTGTGGGTGGGCGGAGAGAAGGTGATTGCCGCAGTGATCACGTTGGGGACACTGGTCGCGTTTTTTCAATATACGGAGACCTTTTTCGAGCCGGTATTGGAAATCGCGCACGTACTGACCGAATTGCAAACGGCACAGGCGTCGGCGGAACGCATTTTCGGGCTGCTGGATACCGTCCCGAATATCGGGGACGGCAACGTCGCAAAAGCGGAAAGGTTCGGAAATGCCGCGATCCAAACCATAGAGTTCAAAAGCGTGGCGTTTCACTACGACAAAAACCTACCGGTACTGTCGAACTTCAATCTTCGCGTGGACGCCGGAGAGAGCGTTGCCCTGGTCGGCGCCACGGGCGGAGGAAAAAGCACCATCGTCAATCTGCTATGTCGCTTTTACGAGCCCAACCGGGGAGAGATCCTGATCGACGGACTGGACTACCGCAAAAGACCACTGTTCTGGCTGCAGTCCAAGCTCGGAATCGTACTGCAAACACCCCACCTGTTCAGCGGATCGATCTACGACAACATTCGATACGGGAGACCGGACGCTACCGAAAAGCAGATTCGCGAGGCCGCACGACTGGCCTCCGCCCACGATTTCATCGCAGCCATGCGGGAGGGCTACGGCACCGATGTGGGGAAAGGGGGAGCCAACCTCTCGACAGGACAGAAGCAGCTCGTCTCCTTTGCCCGAGCCATCCTGGCCGATCCGCAAATCCTCATTTTGGACGAGGCCACCTCCTCGGTAGACGTTCATACCGAAAACCTGATCCAGGAGGGTCTGGGCAACATACTCAAAAACCGCACAAGTTTCATTATTGCCCACCGGCTGTCCACAATTCGGTCTGCCGACCGCATCTTGGTCGTCGAACGGGGCGAGCTGAAGGAGCAGGGAACCCATCGGCAACTGATGGCAAAAAGGGGTGCCTATTTCGAACTGTACAAAAGGCAGTTCTGCTTCGAGAGAGAAAAGGAGCTGTATAGCGGCGGAATGCCGAATCTGTCCGATCCATAGGTCGGTTCCTGTCTGCGGAATCCGGCAAGCGACCGTTTCAAAAGCGGCTGGGCAAGATAGCTTTTGCCTTTTCTCCGCAATCCGCGTATCCTGGTGTAATAATCGGATAGCAACCTTACGCCGGCCAACAACCGAAAAGGCAGCCGACGGGTTTCGACCACGTCGGCATTCCATAACGGAACAATTTCCAAAACTCCGAAGGAGCGCGGAAAAACCGACCTCGGTGCGGCATGCGGTTCGGCGGATCTAAACGGTGCAGCGGAAGCGAGACAAAGCGCTATGATCGGAAAATTAAAGCGGCATGAATTCGAAAAAATTCGCAACCTGCTGACATCGGTTTGCGGCATCACCCTGCAAGACAGCCAGAACTACCTGGTGGAAACGCGGCTTCACGAACTGGCGAACGAAATCGGCGTATCGACATTCGACGAACTGTACGGCAGAATGCGTGCGGACAGATCGCTGCTGGCCAAAGTCGTGGACTTAATGACGACAAACGAAACCCTATGGTTTCGGGACGACTCCTGCTGGATGACGCTGAAGGAGGTGATCGTTCCCAGTTTGATTCGAAAACTGGACGACGGGTGTCTGAGAATACGGATCTGGTCGGCAGCATCGTCGACCGGCCAGGAGCCCTATTCGCTCGCGATGCTGATAAAGGAGCTGCTCGAGAGCCAGGGAAAGTCCGCCTATTTCAAATGTTTTTCCATTCTGGGAACCGACATCTCCAACGAAGCCATTTTCCTGGCCAAAAGAGGCATCTACTCCCCCCAAATCATTTCCAGGGGATTGAGCGAACGGCGGCTTGCCCGATACTTCACGAAGGAGCGGAAAAGCTTCCGCATCGTCGACGAAATCAGGAGCAGCGTCGAGTTTCGCAACTTCAACCTGATGGACAGTTTCGTTTTTTTGGGGAGATTCGATCTGGTACTGTGTCGCAACGTGGCCATCTATTTTTCGAATGCCTTCAAAACCGAACTGTTCGAAAAAATCGGTCGAGTCCTGGTTCCCAACGGCTATTTGATGTTGGGGGCAACCGAATCGCTGATCGGCATAAAAAACAGCTACGCGAACCGATCGCACGGCAACGGTCTATATTACAGCTTAGGGTAGCAAATGGAAAAGAAAACAGAGCGAAAAACCGTACTGATCGTCGACGACAGTGCAGCACTCAGGCGAATTGTGGCCGACACATTGAACATTTTCGACTTCAACCTTCTGCAAGCGGAAAACGCCGCAACCGCAGAGGAGCTGCTGAAAAGTCACGATGTGGATTTGATTCTGCTGGACTGGATAATGCCGGGAAAAAGCGGATACGAACTGTTTGTCGATCTGCGGAAAAGGGAGAAATTGCGTGAAATTCCCGTCATTATGCTGTCGGCCGGAGGGGAGGGGGAGATGATGCTGAAGGCAATCCGTTCGGGGATAAAGCACTATCTGACCAAACCGTTCACCCACGAGGACCTGTTGGCCCGCGTCACGCAAGTTCTGAAAATGGACCTGTAAATCGGCCTGCCACCGCAAAATGAAACTTCTACTCGCCAACTTCGATACCTCCGAAGAGCAACTCCTAAAAGAAAGATTGGACCAATGGGGATTTGCGGCCGTTTCCTGCCGAGATGGAGAGCAAATCGAATCCCTTCTGAAAAACGAAGCGGGAATCGACGTTGCCGTCCTGGGCCGCAAAAACTCCGATTGCGGACAATGGAACCGGAGCATACGCGACCATAGCTCCTACATATACACCATCCGTTTGGCAGAGGACGAAACGGACGGCGGAGAGGCTCTGAAAAGCGGATCGGACAATTTTCTGATCCAGCCGGCGGATGCGGACGAAATGATCGCCCAGATCAGTGCCGCAAGACAGATCATGTATGCGGGGGAGGAGTGGAGAGCGCTTTGCGGCCACGGAAATTCTCAAGTCCTCGATCTAAACAAAGGATTGAAATACGTGCTGTCGAATCGGGAACTTCTGTTTGAACTCATCGGCGCCACTTTGGATTCCGTCAAAAAATTTCCGATGGATATTGAATCCATCCGATCGGACGCCTGGCAGGAACTCGGCGAAAACGCGGACAGTCTGGGAGCCCACGAGTTCGCCGGATGGATAAAAAGATGGAGAGAGCAGGTGCCAAACGGACTGGGCGAAGTTGCCGCCGCAAACACGCGGTGCCAATTGGCGATACTGGAAAGCCGACTGAGAAACGCGAATCTGTGCCTGAAGGAGTTCGGCTTCTTCGCCAAGGAAGACGGAAGAACGGAACCCCTAAAAAATGCCAGGGTGCTGTTGGTGGAGGATATGCACTACAACCGACTGATCGTCAAAAAAATTCTGGCGAAATACGACTGCAAAATAGTCGAGGCGACGAATGGAAGCGAAGCGATAGAAAT
The DNA here is from genome assembly GCA_964562335.1 of uncultured Pseudomonadota bacterium. GTDB lineage: Bacteria > SAR324 > SAR324 > XYD2-FULL-50-16 > XYD2-FULL-50-16 > CAZJUM01. Next base: position 26,968 of record CAZLTI010000003.1, read on the forward strand.
CTGGGAGAAGAGTCCAAATTTCGATCTGATCATTATGGACATCAACATGCCCGTTCTCGACGGTTTTGCCGCAACGCGCAAAATCCGCGAACTGGAAAGGAAAAGAAACCAAAAAAGGGTCCCCATTCTTGCCGTTACGGCATTGGCCATGGAGGGAGACCGGGAGAAATGTCTACAGGCCGGATGCGACGAATATCAATCCAAACCGGTCGAGGCTCCTTTGTTGATCGGCATCTGCAGCGATCTGATCGCGGATAGGAAAGAGCCCGGCATTCGGCCTACTGCCCAGGAGCCGTTCAAAATCGACAGCGCACTGCTGAAAACGGACAATCAAATCTACCGGTTTGCCATCGAGCAACTGTTCGGCGACCTCCATATCGAATTGACCTGCCTCTCCGAATCGTCCCAAACGATCAAAGAGGCGGGACCGCAAAAATACGATCTGATCGTTTTGGATGCGGAAAAGGATATGGATCTCGCGTACCACCTGCTGAAACGCCTGCCGCAGCAGAGAATTTCGCTGATCGTTCAGTCGCACCGGTCGAAAAGCCTCTTCCATCGGAACAGCCAAGAAAATTTTGTCTATCCGTTCAGACAAAACCATCTTCTGAAGGTACTGGAGAGACACTCGCAAAAGCTGGTGCAAAACAGAAAGCGTATCGAAACGCTGAAAGACATCGGCAATTTCGGAAAGCTGGAGGAGCGGGTCGGGTTCCAAGATACCGTCCGCCGCTCCGACCGACAGCTGGCCGTCTGGCAGAAGTCGATGCACAAAATCGGAGGAGATCTCGTTTTGAGCCGGGTTTTCAACTATCACGGACGATTCGGACTGCTGTTGGCGGACGTAGCGGGACACGACATCAAAAGCGGCTATACCGCCTCCTGGTTTTCGGGACTGGTCAAAGGCGCATGGTCGCGGTGCAGCGATCCGTTCGATCTGTTGATCTACCTGAACAGCCTGTTCGACCACGATACGGGGGAAGAGGACAAACGGTTTATTTGCGCTCTCGCACTGATGCTGGACCGCATGAGGGGCAAACTCCGCTATGCCAATTCCGGCATACCGGAGGGGGTATTGGTGAGCGCCGAATCGGGCGAGGGAGAACTGATCAAATGGAGGGGCGTGCCGATGGGAATGTTCCCGCATACGAAAAGGTTCGACTGCGGAGAGATCGACTTCCGGCCCGGAGATCGCCTGTACCTTGCTACCGACGGGGTTTTGGAAGAGATTCCCAACGAAGTTTTTTTCGATATCGACAAAGAGAAGCGAAACGCCTCTCCGCAGGAGGCTTTGGAGTCGATCGTCGATTTCGTCACTCGCTCCGTTCCCATCGCGGACGATCTGACTCTGGCGGTATTCGAAGCCAAAACAATGCCCGAAATTTCCAACGGATACCGCCAAACCATCCTCTCCTCACTGGAAAAAATCGACAGCGCCATTCAAAGGCTGCACGGTTTCGTTGTGGACAAACTTCCCGGGCGGTTGAATTGGCATATGGTTTCCATCGCCGTTCGCGAGGCAGTGACGAACGCCGTGGTGCACGGGAACAAAAAAGACGAACGGCTGCCCGTCGATATCGATGTCGAGCTGTTGGAGGGTGCATTGCGCGTCACCGTGTCCGATCTCGGTGCCGGATTCGACTATCCCGACTTAAAGAGCCATCGGGAAAAAAGGGACCCCTTGAGAGTTCAGGGACGGGGTATCGGCATCATGAAAAATGTCGCTAGAACCATCGATCTCCAAGGGAGCGGGATTCGAATGGAGTTCGGTCTCGATTCGGGACCTGCCGGGTGATCTTTTACGGCAAACGCAGCGAAATGCCGATCTTGGCAACGGACGCGGTTTAAGAAACTCGATATGGAGACTTCCGTGATCGAAAGAAAAACCATCGAGCACCAGCGAATTTGAAGAATGGAACGAACAAAACCGACTATCGGCATCACCATGGGCGACCCTGCGGGAATCGGCCCGGAGATCGTTATCAAAGCGCTGGCGGAGCGTTGCGGGCGCGATAGGGGCTATCGCCTGCTGACGATCGGAAACGGCGCCTCGCTAAAGGAGATAGCATCGAAGTTCGGCATTTCCGTCCGTTTCGACATTGCTTCGCGGTTCGAGGAGGTCGCGTTCGAGCCCGATGCGATTTCCGTTCTCGACATTGCCGAATTCGACCGACAGGACTTCAGGCGGGGGGAGGCCCATGCCGGAGCCGGCGATCTGGTCTATCGAATCGTGACCAAGGCAGTATCGCTGGCCGTCAAGAAAAAAATCGCGGCAATTGTCACGGCTCCTATCTGCAAAGAGTCGCTTCATCTCGCCGGACACCGTTTCAACGGTCATACCGATCTCATCGCCAAGCTTACCGACACTGCGGACTACCGCATGATGTTCTCCGCCCCTAGACTGAAGATTCTTCACGTAACGGCCCATTTGCCTCTGCTGGAGGCCTGCCGAACAATCACTGCCGAAATGGTGTATCGGACCATTCGATTGGGATCTCTCCATATGGCGCGACTGGGAATACCCAGTCCTAAAATAGCCGTTTGCGGACTGAATCCCCACGCTGGGGAAGGCGGCTTTATTGGGAGGGAGGATCTCGATATCATATCTCCTGCCGTCGACCGGGCGAAGTCGGAGGGAATGGCGGCCATAGGCCCCCTGCCGGCCGATACCCTCTTTCTGCGGGCCTATCGGGGAGAGTTCGATCTTGCGATCGCCCAATATCACGATCAGGGACACGCGCCGGGGAAACTGGTAGCGTTCGACACTGCGGTCAATGTGACCGTGGGACTGCCTATCGTCAGAACCTCCGTGGATCACGGGACCGCCTTCGATATCGTAGAGAGAGGAATCGCCAAATTCGAAAATCTAAACTGCGCCATCGACTATGCCGCCCGTTTGCTACCGGGCCAAGTCGGCGGAACGTCTCAAGACTGCCTTGAATAATTCGACATTCTCTTTTGCAGAGGAGGAGGCGTCCCCCTGGACCCCTCCAAAACTGGTACGGTCGATAACCGACGGCTTTCGCAGACATCGCTTGCCCCCGCCCCACCGTTTCGAAGCGGAACAGCTGGTGGCCCATGCGCTCGGCATTTCCCTACCGGACATATACCTGCAACAGGAGAGACCGTGCCGGAAAGAGGAGAGAAACCGGATCGAGGAACTCTGTATCAGAAGACTCGACAGGGAACCGTTGGCATATATTCTGGGGTTCTGCGAATTCTGGACCCTGCGGCTTTCCGTAGGAGAGGGAGTTCTGATACCAAGGCAGGATACCGAAACGATCGTCGAAGCCGCACTGAACCTCATTCCCGACAAAAACGGAGACGCCCCCTACTCCATACTTGAGCTTGGCACGGGAAGCGCGGCCATTCCTCTGGCGCTGGCGACGGAACGAAGGAAGCTGGAGATCGTAGCTACCGAAATCAGCCCGCAGGCACTGCGGTACGCCCGCAGCAACCTGAACAGCCACAGGGAAAAAACGGTCGCCGGACAAAATACCATCCGACTCGTTCATGGAGACCGTTTCGAGCCAATAGCGGAAAAGCCCCGTTTCGATCTTGTCATCAGCAATCCTCCATATGTTGCCGACGGCCGGATGGAGGCTCTACAGTCCGAGATTCGGCGGTGGGAGCCCAGGGAAGCGCTGGCGGGCGGCAAGGAGGGTTTGGATTTCTATCGATATCTCCGAAACGTCGCCGGCCGATATCTGAAATCGGGCGGCTCGCTGCTCTTCGAACACGGTTTCGATCAGAAGAAGTCCATTCGAAGATTGTTTGCCGAAAACGCCAGGGAACTCGATTTCGCCGCCGACTTTCAAGATCTCAATAAAAGGGATAGAGTCATGATGTTTAAAAAACCCTAAAAGAAGAATAGCGACACCACGATGTCGCTCAACTACCCGCATGCGAATCATGAACCTGTCCGAATTCAAGCGGCTGTATCGCAAAAAGCTGGATCGCTTTGAAACGCATCTCAAAAAAAGCTTCCCCTCCATGCCAAAGCAGGTATCCGTTTTGGAGCGGTCGACCGGATACTCTCTGTTTGCCGGTGGAAAGAGGATTCGTCCGATACTCCTGCTGTCGGTAGTCGACGCGGCGGGCCGGGACTCCGCCTTTGCCATGCCGTTCGCCTGCGCCGTCGAATACCTCCATACCTACTCTCTGATCCACGACGACCTCCCCTGTATGGACGACGACTCCCTCCGGCGCGGCCTTCCGACAAATCACGTAAAATTTGGGGAGGCTATCGCACTACTGGCCGGGGACGCCCTGTTGACGCATAGCTTCTATCTGATCGGTTCGGTTCGCGACCCCAACGTATCTGCGGACAGCATCCGGGAAATCGTCAAAATTCTTGCCGGCAAAGCGGGACTGTACGGCATGATTTCGGGACAGGTGGCGGATGTCGTCGGTCTCGACGCTCTCCCTCCGCAGGAGGCGCTACAGTTCATCCACTCCAACAAAACTGGGGCCTTGATAACCGCTTCGGTTCAAATAGGAGCCATTCTGGCGGGAGTCGACGGGAAGGTTTTCGAGGCGTTGACCGGATTCGGCGAGGAGATCGGCAGGTGCTTTCAGATTCGGGACGACATTCTGGACGAAATCGGCAACGAGAAGGATTTGGGGAAAACCCCAGGCACCGACAAAAAAAATAGAACTCTTACCTATCCGAGCATCTACGGTCTGGAAAAATCGAAACAGCTGGCCGAGGAGAGCTACCAAAAGGCGATCCGCCACCTGGAACAAAGCCGTCTCGATATGGACTTTCTGCTTCACCTGGCCAATTTCATCGCGAATCGTACTAGATGACGATCGCGAATTCTCAACCGCGACGAAGCGGTAAAAAATCCCAAAACCGTCATTCCGGCAAATAATCGCATCCCTGCAAAAGGGAGAGCTTCTCGCTCTCGTCGAAAGTTCCCAACACGATCTGCGTCAGCACGATTTTGACCGATATGTCCTGTTGTCTATCCTCCATCAGGACGATCCTCGGCATGTCGATGCCCAAAATCTCCTGCCACTGCGGATAGGTAATCAGGAGTTGCTGCCCATCGGTATATTTGCGGACCGAAACGGGACGCCGGTTTTCAAAGCGGAACTCCAAGCCGTCGCCGCGCCTTTCGATATCGCGTCCCCATAGCACCTGCTTGAGCTCCTCCACTTTCAAATCGAACAGACCGGCAAAAGCGCCGCTACGGTTTCTTTCGTTGTTTTCAACATGAGAAAAGCTCTTCTCCTTTCGGTCGAGCAGTTGAATGACCTCGCTATCCATATAGCCGATCAGCACGGCACTGCCGAACGGACCTTCCACAACGAATCTCAGCCGATCGTCCGATGTCAGAAGTATGGTGCAGCGTCCCGAACGGTTGACGGTCCTGCTTTTAATCCCTATTTTGCACTTCGAGCGAAAGTCGAACCGAATGCTACCGACCGCATGCCCTTTGAGGCCCGCCAACTCCATCGAAGTGGCGCGCTTGGTTATTCGATCCGCCGCGGAACAGCCAAATCCGAGCAGCACCACGGCAGCAACCAGTACGCGGTTGACCCTGTTCATCAATTGTCCGATAGATGATTTTTTCGCCGAATGGACCGCCCGCTCCCGTCGCCAAGGGCAAAACCGACAAACCGGTGTCGGACGCAGTCGGATTGGGGCAGAAGAAGTAGTTGAAAAGTACTTTTTCTCTAACCTCTCCAAGCTGTGCGAAAACCCAATACTTGTATGAGCTGGAAATTAACGCTTTTCTTACCTTGTCGTGATCGGCCCATTCGGCAAGGGAATCCTTTCGACCGCTTTTATCTTTGGGATCTTTGAACTCCTCGTATATCTCGACGGGAATCTTGATCTCTCCACAGCGACCTTTGTACACGAGCCAATCCCAAAATTCCGGGATACGGTCTATTGGATAGTAGTCCCTTTTTGCGTCGATCAGTGTGTTTGCATCCAGCAAATATATCAAGGTTCCATCGTATTCCAAGGCTTATGCGTGAAACAATTTATGTACTTTGAGCGGCTTCTTACCCAGTAGCATGCCGGCTTTTGAGGTGGTTAGCACCCTGGAGTTGTGCAGTCTCTGCACCAAGTCTACCAGAGCACCAAGTTTGAACCGTTGCACAACGTTAGAATCGGGACCTCCGTCGGATTCCCGTCTTTGCTTTTTTTGCAATCTCCTCTGCGTGTACCATTCTTTTCGGTATAATTCTTTCAGTTCAAGCCAAAGTCGTCTGCCGATATCGTTTCTCCGATACAGTCGATAGGCGATATGGGAACCGCTTAGATGCAACTTTGCAGCATATTTGGAGACTTCAGTTTTGAGGGTTGCAACATCCGTGTCCGATACGCGAAAGTCCGCAAACTCTGAGGCGGGCAGAAAAAACTCGCTAGCGACGTCGTTGCAAAACCTTTCGATCGGCATTTCCGTAGAATCTCCACTAACGCCGGTCCGACCTAATACAAGATGGGCCACTTCGTGGATCAAGGTAAAGGAGCGGGCGGTTACCGCATCATTATCGTTAATGACGATGAAAGGAGCTATATCATCGGACAAAACGAAACCGCGAAAGGAGCTTACGGAAACAGTGCTGTGATGCGATCCCAAGTTGCCTTTCAATAGAACGTAGATACCCGCCTCTTCGGCCTTGCGCCGCAGCAGTCGAAACATGGCCGTCGGATCGCGTTGGCGGCGACAGTCCGCAACATCGACAGCCAGCACATTCCTGATCGTTCGCACGACTTTCGCTTTGCCGTTTTGGATCGTGCATCTACCGACAAAATCCAAACGCCTGCCCTCTTCTTCACCGAGTAGCGTTTCGCGGACAACGCTTTGGCGGGATTTGATATCTCTTATGATGACATCTACATAGGCATTGTCCCGCAAAACTTCCCGATCCGGAAGACTGCGAAAATCCTCGCCCCGATCGCCGACAGCGGGCGGCCTATCGAGATAAAACGTCAAGATAGGTCTGCGATACACTACGGACATGCGCGACAGCAGTCCTCTTGACGGCTCCTTCGTCCCATCCTCGAAGGCTGTCAGCTTTTCAGCCGCACTGACGTTCCTGCCATCCTTAAAGTTCAGTTTTTTTGCCGCATCTTCAAGAGTCAGTGCCAGCGTTTCTCTCGCCCATATAAGAATTGCGCCATTAATGCTAGGCATCCGGGAACACTCCATTTCATTTTTTGATTCATCTTGACCGCGTCGATCATGCCACTTCGTAGCGATTTCCGTATAGACGATTTCTCCCCTCCGGACGGATCGTTATGACCCCGCCCGCTCCCGTCGCCAAAGGCAAAACCGACAAACCGGTGTCGGACGCAGGTGGACCGACCCCCTTAGCAACCCTGTTATCCAAGCCTGTAGGGGCTGGCACTATTGGTTGCTTGAGGCCAACGCCTCTTGCGCCATCAAAGGCAATTCGACGGAAACGAAACAGGAGGCCGGATAGAGATAGTCCTCCCCTGATTCGTCGATTACTCTAATATACCCCTCTATTTCCGCTTTTGCATCGTTCAAAATCCTATATACTTTTCGAACTTCTAAATCCTCGCAATCCTTGTTGCCGACGCAAAGTGCATATTGTTCATCTCGGCAATTTATCGTCTCGCTACAATAGGGACATTGCTTCATGCTATCCTCCGTTTCCGTCTTGACTACTTTTTCGTTTCCGCTCGGCAGCTTTATGGCAGTCGGCGAAGTATGTTACAATACGAAACATGGCGTTTTTTGGTCAAGCGTGCATCCGGAACCTTTTACGATCATATTTTAGGTGAGAGCGGACTTCGGAACTTCGACCGATGTGTCGGGGTACGGAATCGTTAAAAAGCCGTATGGAAAACCCGGTTGCTTTTGCAACGAAGTGTTTGCTAGACTGACGCCAAGGAGCAAAGTCCGATCGGATTCGGTTTAGATCGTCGGCTTGCCTGGTTGACAGACGCACAAGAAGCAAAAGGTTTTCTACAGGAACCGTTCGTCGAGCGACAGAGTTGTCAAATGGCATTTTTTAAAAGGAAAACACTCACCGGATTGGCAAGAACCTGCGGCTGAGCTGCCAAAATCGGTCCGGCAGTTTTGTCGGACGCCCTAAGCGGAATCGCGACGCCGACCGATCCCAATCTGCTGGTTGGTTTCGAAACATCGGACGATGCCGCCGTGTACCGTCTATCCGACGATATTGCGGTCATCAGCACTATCGATTTCATTACGCCGCCCGTAGACGATCCCTACTGGTTCGGGCAGATTGCGGCGGCAAACGCCATTTCCGACGTATACAGCATGGGGGGACGGCCCTTCTCCGCCCTGAACGTCGTGATGTTTCCTTCCGCACAGTTGGATTCGGGCCTGCTGAGGGAGATTCTCCGGGGGGGGAGCGACAAGGTTTCGGAGGCGGGGGCGAGCTTGGCCGGCGGACACTCCGTCGACGACAAGGAACCCAAATACGGCCTTAGCGTTTGCGGAACCGTCCATCCCGATCGCATCGTCACCAACACGGGCGCACGGCCCGGCGATGCCCTGATCCTGACAAAACCGCTGGGATCCGGCGTATTGTTCAATGCGGTCCGGTCCGGGAAACTGTCTTTCGAAGCGATCGAGAAGGAAATTCTGCCCATTTTGGCCACCCTCAATCGCAACGCCATCGAGCAGGCGCTGAAGTTCGATCTGCATGCCTGCACGGATGTAACGGGATTTGGCCTCGCCGGACACGCCTTGGAAATGGCGCACGGCAGCCGGGTAAAAATAGGACTTCGCTATCGGGACATCCCCTTTTTCCCCGAAGCGCACGACATGTACAAAAGAGGGGAGACGACAGGCAGCAATCGAACCAACCGGGAGTTGGCCGCTCGATATCTGAATATCCGAAGAGCTTTGACGAAAACGGAAGAGGAGCTGCTGTACGACCCGCAGACTTCGGGAGGCCTCCTGCTTGCGGTACCTGCCGAGCAGGCGGACAAGCTGATGGTCGCTCTGACGGAAGCCGGAGTGGCTGCGGCCGCCCGCATCGGCGAGGTCATGGAGGGCGGTCCGGGACTTGAGATCGTATGACGCATTTTGCCAGGAGGCGAAGGAGCGTTCCGCTGCGGACCACCGGATTACGAGGCTCACCGAGGCACTTTGCCGACCGAAAAGGAGAACCCCATGCACTTAAAAACCATAAACGAAACCGGAGCCTCAAGCGGAAAGGCTTCAAGGAACGATCCCCCGAATCGGGCAATTCTACCGGAAGATATCCGGCGGATGATGGGCCGCTACGGCTATTCGGACGACACGCGCCGCATCGTCGAAAGGGAGAGGCTGCTGCCTGCGGGACTGCTGTCCAGAATACACGCACAATATCCCCAACATTCGA
>CAZLTI010000004.1:0-35363 GCA_964562335.1 uncultured Pseudomonadota bacterium
GAATTGAGCCGCACGCGACCCGAAACGAATCTGCACGAAAAGACATGCATATTCACCCGAAAGTGGGTGTAGGCGTAGGCAAACGTCTTGATCGGGCGCTCGACCTTCACAAGCAGATCGACCTCCTCTTCGACTTCCCGCAGGCATGCCTTACGGGGCGACTCCCCCTCCTCGATTTTTCCTCCGGGAAACTCCCACATTCCTCCCAGCAGCCCCTCCTTCTTGCGCTTGGTGATCAGCAGCCTGTTCCTTCTGACGATGACCGCCACCGCGACGTTGCGGGTCGGTATGGATTTCGGTCGGAGTCTGACCGGAAACTGGGCAACGGCATCTCCCCGGTACGCACCGCAAAAGAGACGGACCGGACAGGAGGAGCAGACGGGCCGCCTCGGAAGGCAGACGAGAGCGCCCAGCTCCATCATCGCCTGATTGAAATCGCCCGGACGGGAAGCCGAAATCAGGCTGTCGGCGGCCGCTCTAAACCCTCCGGCCGAAGAGGAGCGCCCGATCGGCGCTTTCAGCCGAAAAAGTCGGGAAAGCACCCGGCAGACGTTGGCATCGACAGCTGCGGTCGGCTGGCCGAAAGCGATGCTTGCGATAGCCGAAGCGGTGTACTCGCCGATGCCGGGCAGTTTCAGAAGTTCGCTTTTGCGCCGCGGCACTTCGCACGGGGAGCGCTTCGCCAGGATGCGCGCCGAACGATGCAGGTTGCGGGCGCGCTCGTAGTAGCCGAGTCGCTCCCAAACCTTCAGCACATCCTGCAGATCGGCCCGGGCGAGTTCCCCTATTGTCGGAAAGCGCCCGACGAACCTTTCGTAATAGGGAGCCATCGTCCCTATGCGGGTCTGTTGGGCCATCACCTCGGAGACCCAAATCCGGTAGGGGTCTTTCGTATCGCGCCAGGGAAGGTCCCTGCGGTTTTCTTCGTACCATAAAAGCAGCTTTTGCCGAAAGCGCTCCCTCTCCGCAAACGGTGGTTTCAAAGCGAAAATGTCGGAAGGGTTCGATTCCAAAGGAGACCGATAGAAAAAGCGGCGCGTCGTTTCAAGGAAAAGCGAGCATCTGTATCGCTTCGGAAAAAAGAGTCCGGGCAGTAACGCAGTGTCTGCGGATCACATCCGCCGAGGCATCCCGCTGCCGTCGGCCGATATTTTCCAGCAGCTCGAGATCGAGAGCCAGAACCGACTGCACATATCCCGATCCCTCCGAGAGGCACCAATGGTAGTGCAGAGTAAAGACAAAGTAGACAACGGAGTGAAACTGGAGGAGGAAGCGGTTGTTTCGGCTCTCCATGACGGTCCGATACAGCTCTTCGTCGAGCGGCCAGAAGTCGGTCTCGCCGTCCGTCCCCTCCCTTTTTTCCGCAAGACGCAGAAGGGAGGAGCGGATTCCATCGAGCCGCCTCCACGGGAATGCCGATTGCGGAAGCAGCCACAGGTGTTCCAAAGCGTCCAGCTCCAGCATCTGGCGGGTTTCCGTCAGATCGGCAACGTACTGGCGGTCGATTGCCACCATTTTCCACATTCTGCGCGGCATTTTTTCGATCAGTCCGTACTTGCCGAATTCGTGCAGAAACTCCCTGACGGCTGAGCGGTCGCATCCCGACTCCTCGGCCAGTTCCAGAACGGAAAAGATGCCGCCCGGCCGAATCGCACCGCTTTTCATCCGGTCGAAAAAAAACTGCCGAATCTTCGATCCGCCGCTTGCCGGAGTCGCCGCCGAAACGAGATAGTCGGAACTGCGGATTTCCCGCCTCGCGGCTCTTTTGCGTCCGGTTGTCCGCACCAGCCCCCGATCGATCATTAGCGCGATCGCCTTCCGAACGACGGTACGGCTTACCTCCAGTCTACGGGAGAGAGCCGCTTCCGACGGAAACGGCGTCGCCTCGCCAGAGAGGATTTCCAGTATCCGGTTGTAGGTGCTGCGCACCAGCTGTCCCTTTCTGTCCATACCGGGAGGCTACAGGAACCTCCGGAAAATGTCCAAGCAACCTCCCGCCCGTTTTTACATATCGTTTCGACTGTACGCCAGCACCCGACTGCGTTGCAGCCTTGCTTGCAAAGAACCGCAGTACGGCAAAAGCACAACGGATGGAGAAATTTCGACGGAAAGGAAAAAAATAGCTTGACTTTTGTCGACAAAAAACTGTAGCTTGCCCCGTATTGAAAAAAGGGATTCGCCGCACGGCGGACTAATCGAGCACCTCAACATCGGAGGGTATCGCATGACTACAGTTTCGTTGAAAAAATTGGTAAAGAGATACGGCGACGTGGAGATTGTCCACGCCATCGATCTGGAGATCAAGGATTCGGAGTTTATCGTACTGGTCGGTCCGTCGGGATGCGGCAAGTCGACGGTTCTCCGCATGGTAGCGGGCCTGGAGGAGGTGAGCGACGGCGAGATCGTGCTGGGCGGACGAGTCGTCAACGACATTCCGCCGAAGGACAGAAAGGTGGCCATGGTTTTTCAGAACTATGCGCTGTATCCGCACATGACCGTGTTCGACAACATGTCGTTCGGTTTGAAACTGCAGAAGACGCCCAAGGCCGAGATCGACGAGCGCGTCAACTACGCCGCCAAAGTCCTGAATATCGAGCAGTACCTGGAGCGGAAACCCTCCGAACTGTCCGGCGGACAGAGACAGCGCGTCGCTATGGGCCGGGCCATCGTGCGCAATCCGGACATCTTTCTGTTCGACGATGCGCTCTCCAACCTCGACGCCAAGCTGAGGACACAGATGCGAGTGGAGATCAAGGGGCTGCATCAGCGCGTCGGCAACAACATCATCTACGTCACGCACGATCAGGTAGAGGCCATGACGCTGGGAGACCGCATCGTCGTTATGAAGGACGGGTACATCGAGCAGGTCGGTAAGCCTATCGATCTGTTCCAGAGGCCGGCAAACACCTTTGTTGCGGGATTCATCGGAAGCCCGCCGATGAACCTGACGGACGGACAGATCACCAAAAAGGGATCGGATTTCTGCGTCTCCTTTTCCGGCGGCTTGAACGTTCCTATTCCCAAAAGGCCGGACGCCAAACTTCAGGAGGGCCAGAAGGTCGTGATGGGTTTGAGAACGGAGGATATCGCTCCCGTCGAAGAGGACAGCGATACCCCCGACGCGTGGAATTTCGATGCGACTATCGACGTTATCGAACCGCTGGGCAGCGAAACCCACATGCATCTGGACATCGGCGGCGTGAAGATGACCGGCAGATGCGAAGGGCACACGATCGTCCGCCCCGGCGAAAAAATCAAACTTACGCTCAATCTCAAGCACCTCCATATATTCGACGCAGGGTCGACCAAATCGATATACTGATCGGCACCCTATCGTTCCCTTCCTTAAAAGCGCGGGATGCTACGCACATCCCGTGCCTTTCGATTCTCCGTCGGCGTATTCGCATCTGGCTTGCAAACCATTGGTCTGCCAGTGATTCTCGACAATCTGTTTCCCATATTTGCCCTTCTGGGTGCCGGAGTCGTGCTGAAGCGATTCGACCTAACCGGCGAAGCCTTTTTGAAAAGATCGGACCGTCTGGTCTATTTCTTCTTTTTTCCGTCGCTGCTGTTTTGGAAAATCGGCGGGGCTCCCATACCGCGACAGGAGAGCCTGAACTACTGTCTGATCCCCCTTTTCGCGGTGGTTGGCGTCTTTTTTCTGGGGCTGATTCTGGTTCGGATTCTGTCGATGGAGTCCTACCGCGTCGGTTCGTTCTCCCAAAGCACCTACCGCTTTAACACCTACCTTGGCATGGCGGTGGTGGCGAGCAGTCTGGGGGAGGAGGGGATCCGATATTTCGGTCTGCTCGTCAGCATGGCGATTCCCGTTATCAACCTGCTAGCCGTATCGGTGCTCATCTGGTTTTCCGGAAAGTCCTACAGTGCGGGGGAACGCGTTAGACTGGCGGGAAGGGCCGTTTTGACGAATCCCCTGATCCTGGCCTGCCTTTTCGGCATTGCGTACGCGAACGCCTTTTCGCGCTTTCCGGCGTTTGTGGACAATACCTTCCGCCTGATTACGTCGGCCGCTCTTCCTCTCGCCCTGCTGTCCATCGGCGGTGCTCTCACCTTCGGCAGCCTCAGAAGGTATCTGACGCCGGCCCTCCTGGCATCGGCGATCAAACTAGCGGTTCTCCCGCTGGTTGGGTATGTGCTGCTGCGGTACTTTCGGGTCGTCGGACTTCCGTTTCGGGTTGCGATGATCTTTCTGTGTCTGCCGACCGCTCCCGCAATTTACGTTCTCTCCTCGCAGCTGAACAGCGATACCGATCTGGCTTCGGCCTCCATCGCTCTTTCGACGGTATTCTCCTTCCTTTCGCTGTCGGTCGCTCTGCTGCTGTAAAAACCGGGGGACGGAAATTGGGTAGCGGCATACCAATTTACTTGCGGCGAAGCAGCCAGACAAGCAGGTAGACGATCGGGGTATCGGCGACGGAAATCGCCAGCTTGACAATCCATTGGCCGAATACCAGGGGCCAGATCGGCAAAACGCCGTAGAAGGCGATGGCGATAAAAATCGTGGAGTCGAGAAGCTGAGACGCGGCCGTCGAAAGATTGTTCCTGAGCCAGAGATGCTTTTGGTTCGTAACTCTCCTCCAGAAGTGAAACGCCCAGATATCGTGGAACTGGCTGAACAGGTAGGCCGCAAACGAGGCGACAATAATGCGGGAGGTGCTGCCCAAAACGGATTCGAACGCTTCGGAACGCTCCCAGAAGGGAGCGCTCGGCCAGGCGATGCCGATCTGCACCAGGACCAGAACGAAAAGAAGGGCGACGAACCCTCCCAGAACGACGCTACGGGAGCGTCCGGCTCCCCAAATCTCGCCGATAGTATCCGTACAGACGAACGTTACGGAGTAGGCCAACACTCCCGCAGGTACGAAAAGTCCGTACAGGGATAGAATTTTGTCGGCCAGTACCGACGCGATGGTCAGGCAGCCGACAAAAACGCAAACGAGAACGACAAAGGCTCTTTCACTTCCGCTCTCTCTCTCCATCGTCTCCTTTTGGAAATCCGTTCTTTTGCCTCCCGCTCCGAACAACGGCCGCTTTGTGCGGGAAGCTTCCCTCTTCGCTTTCGCCTCGGATATGAGATACTAACGGAAGATCGTTATCGGATAGTCGCAAAAAGTCAAAAGAAACCTAAAAAACCTCCCAAAAATCGCTGCGAAAACAGGAGGTGCCGGTTCCCCTTTCAGACGGAGTCCCCTCTCCGTTGGCATTTCCGGTATATGCCGCGAAACTGATCGTAGCTCAACCCAAGCAGTCGGGCCGCCCTTTTCTGGTTGTGGCGGGCCCGGTGCAGACTGTTTTGCAGCATCAGCACCTTCAACCGCCAGACCGCTTCCGGCAGCGGCAAACGGATCAGATCCTCCAGAAGGAGGGACCCCTCTTCGGCCTCTTCGGAGGCTGTTGCCGCAGGCGGGGGCGGTTGCGATTTGAAGGGATGAAAGAGGAGTTCGTCAATGATGTCGTTTCGGGAGCGATAGACCGCCCGCTCCACCACGTTTTTCAATTCCCTGATATTGCCCGGCCAGGGATAGGCCATCAGCTCCCTTCTTGCGTCTTCCGTAAACCGGGGAATTTCGCCTCTTCCCAACTCCAGAACCATTTTTGTGGCGAAATGGTCGGCGAGAATTTCGATATCCTCTCCTCTTTCCCGCAACGGAGGAACATACAGCACCTCGAAGGAGAGCCGGTCTAGCAAATCCTCCTTGAAGCGGCCATTTTCGACCATTCGAGGCAGGTCGGCGTTGGTGGCGGCAATCAGACGCGCATCCACCTCGATGCTCTGCGAGCTGCCGACGCGCTCGAAGGTGCCGTACTCCACAACGCGGAGGATTTTTTCCTGCACCTCCATGGGAATCGTGCCGATCTCGTCCAAAAAGAGGGTTCCGCGATGGGCGGTTTCGAACCGTCCGAGGCGTCGATGTCCGGCTCCGGTGAACGCTCCCCTTTCGTGGCCGAAAAGCTCGGCCTCCATCAGATTTGCCGGCAGCGCGGCACAGTTCAATGCCACAAGCTCCCCCTGCCACCGCTTCGACAGGTAGTGCAGCCGTTTGGCCGCAAGCTCTTTGCCGGTCCCCCTCTCTCCCAGAATCAGAACCGGTCGGTCGATAGGCGCTATCTGGGAGAGCCGCTCCTGAAACTTGAGAAACGGTTCCGACTGCCCGATGGCCTCCCTCTTCTCCGGCTGATGAGTTTCGTCCATGTTCAATCCCGTTTTTGATTCGGTTCGATAGTTGAGAAGGTCCGCCAATTTTTTTTGGGAGAATCGGAAAGTGCAATAATATGCCAATATATGGTATTTAATACTATTTTTAGTATTAAATACCAAACTCAAAAAACCGTGAAGTATCCAACCCTTTGAAATATCAGTCTATTTTTTTTTGTCGAGTGTGGCATATTTGGTGAAGTCAACTGCTACCTATACTGAGGAGATTCAATTCGCACGAACCGCCGAACCTGAAGCGGATCGTGCGGATCGAACAGGCAGGTTCACACAAAACGGGAGAAGAACCATGGGAATTTTTTCGAGATTTAGGGACATCGTCACTTCCAATATCAACTCCATGCTGGACAATGCGGAAAATCCGGAAAAGATGATCAAGATGATGATCTACGAGATGGAGGAGACGCTGGTGGAGATCAAAAGCTCCTGCGCCAAGGTGATGGCAAACGCGAAGGGTTTGCAGCGCCGGCTGGAGGAGACGGAACACAGGATTGCCGACTGGACGTCGAAAGCGAAGCTCGCCGTAAGCAGGGGGAGCGAGGATTTGGCGCGGGAGGCGCTGTTGGAGAAGCGCAAATACGAGGAGCGCGCCGACTCTTTGCAGAGGGCGAAGGCGGAGCATACCGGACTGTTCGAAAAGTACCAGGAGGATATCAGACAGCTGGAGGAGAAAATCCGAGCCGCGCGGGAGAAGCAAAGCTTTCTGGCCCAGCGGCACGTTCACGCAAAGACGAAAAAGAGAGCGGAGCAGGAGATTCGACGTATCGACGGTTCGGAGGCCATGCACAAGTTCGACCGGATAGAAAGCCGCATCGACCGGATGGAGGCGGACGCCGATCTGGTCAATTTCGGCAGGAAGCCCTCGCTGGAGGAGAGATTCGAACGACTGCGCAGCGACGAGGAGATTGAAAGCGAACTGCAAAGTCTCAAGGCGAAACTGGTGCGGGAAAGCCGGGAAACCTCAACCGAGGAGGCTTAGCATATGTGGGACTTTATTCTGGGAACGAGTGCCATGATCTTTGTCGTGCTTCCCGCGATAGTGGGAGCGACCATTGTCATGGGCATCAAAGTCCTGAAGGGGGGAGCGTCGACCGGACGGAGCGAGGATTCGGTCGACGAAACGCAGACCATTCAGGAGATCTATAAAGGACTTGCGCGTATGGAAGAGCGCGTTGACACGCTGGAAACCATTCTTTTGGACCGCAGTTTTGAAAAGGAGGAAAAAAAATGAACGGACTTTATCGCTCTCGCAGCGGCGTGCTGCTAGGCGTTTTGAAGGGAATTGCCGACCATTTCGGTCTGCCGGTGTTTTGGTTGCGGGTGGGTGCCGTTTTCGGTCTGTTTTTCTCCGGTTTTTTCCCGATGATTGCCCTATATGTCGCGATGGCGCTGACTATGAAGAGGGAGCCGGGGCTCTCCTGCGGCGCACAGAATTCCGTGCGGGGGCGCCCCAGGAGGTTCTACCGGTCGAGAGACGGCATTCTGATGGGTGTGGCGGGGGGAATTGCCGACTATTTCGACTTTTCCCAGCCCTGGCTGCGGCTGTTCCTTTTTGTCGGTGCGGTGTTCACGGGGGTCGTTCCGGCACTCGTGCTCTACGGATTGGCGGCGTTTGCCATGCCGAAGGAGCCGGTCGTACGGTTGGACAGCATGGCGGAGCAGGAGTTCTACGACAGCTATGCCCATTCCCGGCAGGGGGCCGTTCATCGCGTGAAGCGGCGCTACGACCGGTTGGAAAAGCGATTGCGCCGCATGGAGGGTATTGTGACCGACCGAGAATTCGACTGGAAAAGAAGGTTCTCCGCTCAAAGAGGTCTCTGAGAGAGGGTCGAAGACGCGGAAAATTCGGGATAAAAAAAGGGAGGCGCAAAAAACCGCCTCCCTCAAGTTGACGAAGATGCATTTCGGAGCTTCCTTCAGAGCTATCGAACTCCGCCACCGGGCAGATCAGTCGACCGCTATCAGCCGGGGCTGACTTTCGGGCACTTTGGGCAGATGCAAAAACAGCACGCCGTTTTCGATTTTGGCCTCGATTTTGGACTTGTCGATTTCGCTGGAAAGCTCGAACCTGCGTATGTAGTGACCCAGGTTGTACTCCGAATAGAGCGGCTGTAGGCCCGCATACAGTTCCGATTTGATCCGCCCGTCGACCTCCAGCTCGTTTTTTTCCAATTTGACGTTCAGGCTCTCTTTGTCGACTCCGGGCATGTCCATATAGAGCTTGAGTTCGGTTTTGGTCTCGACTATGTCGGTGGCCGGCGAGTACTTCTTGCCCGGTACGGTGAATTCCTTTCGAGATTCGATCTCTTTCTTGCGGTTTACCGTAAGTTCTCTTTTTTCTTCGGTCATGGCTATCTCCTTTTAAAAAAACGGTTGTGCCGCATGCGGCCATCCAATGCGGAAAACCTGGCTCCAAACGACCGCTGCGGCGTTTTGTCAAACATTAGGCTACCGATACCATACGCGGCTTGTCCCCTTCGGCGCGGGGCAGCGAGACTTTCAGAATCCCGTCCCGATATTCGGCCTCCACCCGATCCGCATCCACCTTGACGGGAAGCTTGAGGGTTCGGTCGAATTTGATGTTGCGCCGTTCGACCCGATGTACGCTGGACTCTTCCGGATACTCGACGATCCTGCGACCCGACAGGCGGATCAGATTCTCCTTGATCTCAATCCGTACATCCTCCTTGCTAACTCCGGGAATTTCCGCGAAAAGCACCAGGTCTCCCTCCTTTTCAAAAAAATTGACCTTCAGCCTGGAGTCTCTTCCCGTGGTGTAGGGTCCGAAAAAGTCCGCGTCTCTGGAAGCGTCGATCGCATCTTGAATTCTCAAAAGCGCATCGAACGAATTGGAAAAGTTGCCGAACATAGTGTCCTCCTATTTTTGGGTTGAAGCATACGGACGGGCAATCGAACAGCCGCGTCCCGACGATGTTCTCTTATGGAGCATCTGCCGTGCCACGTGTTTAAAGCTTTGTTATATCAAAAGGATATCGGACGACCGAAATGCTTGTAGGTCAAAAGGACCCGAAGGAGGAAGGGCGGTTGGGCCATCGGGGCCGATTTGCGCAAGCCCCCGCATCGGCACTATCCTTTGATGGAGGCAAGAGGTTTCAGTTTCACCAACGGTTCGATCAAATCCTTCTGTAGGCCGATCACGGTATCTATGTCTTTGTAGGCTTGGGGAGCCTCTCCCAGATCGTATTTTCCTTTGTCTTTTCCGCGTTTGGTTTTTTTCCAGCCGTCGAAGACGATGCCCTGCATGGCGACGCCGCACTCTTCCACCGCTAGCGACCGCGAGGCATGCCTACGCCCCATTCTGCGACCCGCGCCATGGGAACAGGAAGAAAAGGAGTCTCCGTTGCCCAACCCCCGCACAATGTAGGAGGGCGCTCCCATGGATCCCGGAACGATCCCCAGTTCGCCCTTTCCGGCAGAAGTGGCCCCTTTGCGGTGTACCCAGACCTTCTTGCCGTAGTGACGTTCCAGCGCGGCGTAGTTGTGGTGGATATTGATCGCTTTTTCGAAATCGCTGCCGGCAAATACGGATTCGAAGGCGCCTTGAAACCGCTCCATGATTCTGCGGCGGTTCTCCATGGCATATTGCAGGGCAAGGTTCATATCGCGAATGTAGTCCTTTCCCTCCGCCGAATCCGCAGGCAGGTAGGCCAGATCCTCATTGGGAATTTTCCGCTTCTGCCTTTGATCGAGTTTTTTTGCCGCTTCGTTGTAAAACCTGGCGATCACATTGCCCAAATGGCGGGAGCCGGAGTGGATCATCAGCCAGACGAATCCCGTCTCGTCGGCTTGAATCTCCATAAAGTGGTTGCCGCCTCCCAGGCTCCCCAAGTTGCGGTATGCCAAATCCCGCACATGCGGAGTCAGCCAGCTCCCTCTCTCAAGCTGCCGGATGCCATCCGCAAAACCCTGCCATTTTTGACCTTTTCCGTGGGCCTTTCCCTCGCCTCGGGGAACCAGTTCCTTTGTCCTGGCTACGATTCGGCGCAGTCTGGCCTGCGTAGCGCGATCCACGGCGACGTCGGTTTTGACCGCACCCATGCCGCAGCCGATATCGACGCCGACCGCATTGGGAATTACGGCGTTGTCGCAGGCGACGATGCCGCCGATCGGCATGCCGTATCCCTGATGGCAGTCCGGCATCAGCGAAACGTGATGGCAGACGGAGGGATGCCTGGCCAGATCGACCGCCTGCCGCAGCGCTCCCTCCTCAATCTCGCCGCACCAGGATTTGATCGGGACTCTGAAGCCCTCTTCGTTTTTCGCCCATTGCATTCCTGTCTCCTTGTCGATTGTCCGCGTTTATGCGCCGCTATCCGTTTTCCTTAAAGAACTCCTGCGGCCAGTGCTCTTCCGGATCGGCCGTAAAGGTGATCGGTTTCCCGCCGACGGGATGCCGGATCGTTATCGACCTGGCGTGTAGCGCCACCGCTCTGCGGGGAAATCGGATTTCGGAGCCGTAGCGAAGGTCCCCCAAAACGGCATGGTTTCGATGGGAAAACTGCACCCGAATTTGATGATGGCGACCTGTCCGCATGGAGATCTCGACGAAGGAGACACCGTCGCGGAAGTCCAGACGCCTGTAACGAAGTTCCGCACGCTTTCCCCTCCTTTCGTCCGCTATCGAACTGGTGGGGCCGTTGCGGAGGATATGGTCGACAAGGTGGCCGGTCGGCTGCGTCTTTCCCCGCACCAGCGCCCAATAGACCTTGAGAGGCGTGCGGTTGCGGAACTGTTCGGACAGCCGCGCCGCTGCCTTCGAGGTTCGGGCCAGGACGATTACGCCGGAAACGGGTCTGTCCAGTCGATGGACGAGTCCGAGATAGACGTTTCCCGGCTTGCGAAACTCCCTTTTGAGATAGCCCCGGACCATCTCCATCAAGGTACGATCGTGCGTGGCATCGCTTTGGACCGGCACGCCGGCGGACTTGGACACGACGATCAGATGGTTGTCGAGATGGATCGGCTCGATTTCCATCTACATGCCGATCGCACGGTTGATAGCGCCGATCAGGGCCTTGAAGGAGGCAATGCTGATATTGGTATCGACTCCCACGCCGAAAACTTCCGTTTTGCCTTCGTACCTGATCTGGATGTAGGCGGCGGCCTTTGCCGAAGAGGATATTTCCAAAGCGTGTTCGTTATATCCCAAAAACTGGAAATCGAGGTCGAAGTACTCCTTCAAGGCGTTGCAAAAGGCATCGATCGGTCCGTTTCCCTCTCCCGCTATCCTTTTCGGCTCTCCGTTGCGGGCGACCGTGGCCTCCAGCTGGGAAACCACAGTCTCCTCCTCGTCGGTCGGAGTGGTCCGAAAACTGGCGCTCCGAAACAGAAAGGGTCCCGTCAAGTTCAGATAGTTGTCCTCGAAACACTGCCACAGCTCTTCCGAAGAGATTTCGGCACCGGCCCGTTCGGTCGCCCTTTGCACTAGGGCGCCGAATTCCGGCTGCATTTTTTTGGGCAGCTCGTAGCCAAATTCGCTGTCCATCACATAGGCGGCCCCGCCCTTTCCCGACTGGCTGTTGATGCGCACGATCGCTTCGTAGGTTCTTCCCACGTCGGTCGGATCGATGGGCAGATAGGGAATGCCCCAGACCCGAGAGCGGGCACTCTTGTAGGCGTTCATCCCTTTGCCGATGGCGTCCTGGTGCGAGCCGGAAAATGCCGTGTACACCAATTCGCCGGCGTAGGGATGGCGCTGGTGCACCGGCATTTTCGAGCAGCGCCGATAGACATCGATCAAACGGTTGATGTCCCGAAAGTCCAGTTCGGGATCGACTCCCTGGGAGAACAGATTCAATCCCAAAACGACGATATCGACATTTCCGGTTCTTTCCCCGTTCCCGAACAGCGTTCCTTCGATCCTTTCCGCCCCCGCCATCACCGCCAGCTCGGTGGCGGCCACGGCCGTTCCCCTGTCGTTGTGGTTGTGCACGCTGATAACGACGGATTCGCGGTTGTCCAAATTCCTGTCGAACCATTCGATTTGATCGGCAAAAATGTTGGGTGTCGACATCTCCACCGTCGCGGGCAGATTGAGGATAGCTCTGTTTTCGGGAGTGGGACCCCAAGCAGCCATTACCCGGTTGCTAATATCCAGGGCGAAATCCATCTCCGTCCCGGTAAAACTTTCCGGCGAATACTCGAACTTGATCTCGGTCTCGTTGGTCCGACCGGCCAGCTCCTTGACGATCGCCACCCCCTCCAGAGCGATCCTTACGACTCCTTCCCGATCCGTATGAAAGACCACTTCGCGCTGCAGTGTCGACGTCGAATTGTAAAGATGCACAATGGCGCTCTTGGCCCCCTTTAGCGCTTCGAACGTCTTTTCGATCAGCCTCTCCCGCGCCTGGGTCAATACCTGAACCGTCACGTCGTCCGGTATTAGCCCCTCTTCGATCAGTTTTCGCAGGAACTCGTACTCCACTTCCGAAGCCGAAGGGAATCCGATTTCGATCTCTTTGAATCCCATCTTTACCAGCATTTCGAACATCTCCGTTTTCTCCTCCAGATTCATGGGATTCTGAAGAGCCTGGTTCCCATCGCGCAGATCTACGCTGCACCAGGTCGGGGCCTTTTCGATCCGCCGCGAAGGCCATTTTCTATCCGGCAGATCGACCGGGGGATAGGGTCGGTATTTCGATATTTTCTCTTTCATCGCACTCTCGCAGCTCTATATAGTGCCCGAACGAAAAAGCTCCTTTTGCGATACTTTTCGCACGGCCACTATCGGTTTTCCTGAAAAACTTCAAAAAAAAAAGCAAAAAAAAAGCCGTGAACCCTACTAGGCCCACAGCTTAAGCGGGCCCGAAAGCCCGTCACCCGAATATGGTCCGCAACGCCGCTTTCGTCTACCAGTTTCCCGTTAGGAGTAGAAGCAAGCTAAGAAGCAGCTTTTTGTACATGTTTCAATGCCGTCGCATCAGTTTTGCATCCCTTTCGTCGACTCGATTCCCACTTAATAGATTCGGAGTCGCTCTGCTGTCAAGGAATATTTTCTGCGATCGCGAAGTTGCAACCGTGAAGCTGCGATCATGAAGCTGTCGACGCAACACAAGGGTAGGAAGGTCACATGTTCGCTTCAAAGGAAAAAAGAGGCGGAAGAGGGAGGCTGATTGTCGTCGGCGCAACGTCGCTCCTGATTCTGGCGGCACTGTTGGTTTGGTTCGGCATGTTTCGTTCGCGTACGATCGGGGAGTTTCGGGCCACCCAGGCCACGCAAAACGACAATACGATCTTTTTCGACAGGGACAACGAGCCTTTCCATGTGATTCGCGGCGCCGAAGACCGCAAATACGTTCGGATCGAAGATATCGGCGGGAATTTGCAGAAGGCCGTTATCGCCATCGAGGATGCCCGCTTCTTCCGCCATTTCGGCATCGATCCGATCAGGGTGGGAGATGCGATACTCCGCATCCTGCGCTTTCGGGACAATCTTCACGGAGCCAGCACGATCACGCAGCAGTTGGTCAAAATGACGCTTCTCTCCCCAGAACGCCTATTCAGCCGTAAAATCAAAGAGATGGCGATGGCGATCGCCCTGGAAACGGAATTCTCCAAAACCGAAATTTTGGAATTCTATTTGAACAAAATCTACTTGGGCCATCGCAACTTCGGCGTCGAGAACGTATCGCTGCACTATTTCCATAAATCCGCCGGCGAACTGACGCTGGCCGAAAGCGCATTTGTCGCCGGACTGATCAAAAAGCCGGAGGGGTACTCCCCTTTCGTCGATCTAAAAAAGGCGCGGCTGAGGCAGATCACGGTATTGGAGCGGATGCTGCGGTTGGGGTTGATCTCGGCAGACGAATACAAGCGGGCATACGAGGAGCGAATCCTGATCCGCAGGAAAAAGGAGGAGAGCTGGCAGCAGGCTCCCTTTTTCGTCAATCACATCCTGCTGCAACTGAAAAAAAGGTACGGACACAAAATCGTCTACGGCGGCGGACTGAGAATCCACACGACGCTCGACAGGAAGATGCAGGAGGCGATGGACCGGGCGGTGTCCGAAAAACCGAGGCGGGAGAACGGTTTTGCGGAAATAGCGGGCGTCAGTATCGAGGCGGATACCGGATTCGTCAGAGCGTTGGTCGGCGGTTCGGATTTTTTCAGAAGCGAATTCAATCGGGCCACCCAGGCCAGGCGTCAGCCGGGCTCCGCTTTCAAGCCGATCCTCTATTCGGCCGCCATCTCCAGCGGTATAAAAACAGACGACGTTTTTGTCGACGAACCGATACTGTATGCCAATGCCGCCCCGGACGGGGAGAACTCCGGGACGGAGCGTGCGGAAGCCGACCCCACGCGCGAAATTCGGGACGCCTTCGCAGAGATACCGGAAAGGGACCGGCTTTCGTTCTACGAGCCTTCCAACTTTTCCAACGACCATAAAGGTCCCATTACGGTGGCCCATGCCCTGATCACCTCCAACAATGTGGTCAGCGTAAAGATACTGGACAGGATCGGAATCGACTACTTGGCAACGGTGTCGGAGCGCTTCGGCATTCCGCTTCCCAAGGAGCGGGGACTCTGTTTGGCTTTGGGATGTCTGGAAACGACACTATTGGATCTGGTGGCCGCATACACGACATTTCCGAATCGGGGAGTCCGCGTGAGGCCGACATTCGTACGAAAAGTGACCGACAATCGGGGCAACGTTCTGGAGGCGTTCGACAGACCGGAGGAGACGCGGGTTCTATCCGCCGACAATGCCTACCTCGTCGACCGACTGCTGCAGGAGGTGGTGGAAAGCGGCACCGGACGGAACGCGAAATCCGACCGACCTTCGGCCGGAAAAACCGGCACCAGCGACGATTTCCGAGACGCCTGGTATGTCGGATACACGCCGGAGCTGGTGACGGGCTTCTGGACAGGGAACGACGACAATACGCCGATGGACGGAGAAGTTGGCGGCGGAACTCCCGCCGATCTGTGGAAATCCTATACGGAGAGGTTGCCGGATTCGCCATATCGAAGGGAGTTCGCACCGAACGAAAAATTCGAGGAGTTTCTGATCTGCAACCATTCGGGAAAACCGGCCAACCGCTGGTGTCCGTCGGTCGCGTGGTATTTTTTGCCAAAGGAGACCGCTCCGCCGGAACAGTGCGGCATACATCGGGAGTCGGAAACGGAGATAAAAATCTGCAGCGAATCCGGAAAGTTGGCTACGGGATACTGTCCGATTCATGCGGTCGAAGCCAGGTTCTTCCACCATGGAGCGGAGCCTGCGGAGTACTGCGACATACACTAGGGCTTTCCCGAATCCCGCAGGAAAATTTGAATCTCGCGCAGAATCTGCGCTCTTCCGATTTTTTTCAAAGTGGAGTGGGGGATCGGTTTTCGACTCAGATTCAGAGTCCGGACGATCAGGGCGCCGGACTTTTCAATCTGACCCCTCTTGATCTTGTCGGCCTTGCTGGCAACCGCCAAATAGGGGATATTTCCGCCCGCAAGCTGCTGCCGAAAGGCGATGTCGTCCCTGCTGGGTTTGTGCCGGATATCGAGAAGCTGCACCACCGCTCTCAATTCCGGATAGTCGGAAAGAAAATGGCGGGTCATTTTCAGCCAGTTCTCCTTCACCCTCACCGGAGCGTTGGCGAATCCGTAACCCGGAAGATCGACGAAATAGAAGGATCGGTTGATCAGAAAGAAATTGAGCAGCTGCGTCTTCCCCGGCGTCGAGCTGGTTTTCACTAGCTTTTTGCGGTTCAGCAGATGATTGATCATGCTGGACTTGCCGACGTTCGACCTCCCCGCAAAGGCAATGCCCGGCAGCATTGGGATATCGATGGACCGAGCGTCCGCAAAACTTTTCACAAATTCGGAGGAGGTGATTTTCATCGTCGTTCGGATCCGCCATTTGACTGAAATTCGGCTAAATGGTAACGGTGTCCTATTCCTTTTGCCGAACGTTTCCATCCGATCCCGTACCCTTCACGGCCCGGCCGGATAAAGACCGGCCCGAACCCGCCCCGGACGGCTCTCGATCGTACCGAAAAATCGAGCCGTACGAAGACGGCCCCCAAGGCCAGACTGCGGATAGTACAGAATCGGTTTTTTCCATGCAAGAGCGACAGGGATACAATTAGATAATCTTCGCCAGCGGGAGTAGGGTCAATGAAAGAGATCCGCCCGAACGACCTGAGCTATCCATCCAGTTTTTTCATCATGTTTTCCAGGAGCATCCAGATCTACCGCTCTTCGGCCTTTAACTATCTTCTGCTTTCCTTTATCGTGTACCTGCCATTTTCGGTGATAGAGCAGCTCGGCAGATCGGGGTTGTCGGCTTCGGTCGAGATCATTCACGGCAGCTTTCTGGATATGCTTGTGTTTCTCTCGCTGCCTACGCTGATCATCTACAAAAAGATCTATCCGATCGGAACCATTCGGATTTTTCTGCTGCGTTTTTTCGCATCGGCCGTGATACTCTCCATTTTTCAGCTGCTGCTCTATTTTTTGGGAATTCTGGGTTTCATTCCCTATATTTTTATCATGTTTTCCGGCTTTTTTCTGATTATCGAAAATTCGCCGAAAATCCTCAATATCAAACGATGCCTGATGCAAAGCATCAGCGCGGTCCGCAACTTCGTAGTGCCGATATCGTGGAGCTATCTGCTGATAACGGTGCTGATAACCCTTCCCGTCTCCGCATTCGCCATGTGGTACTTTTCCGACCATCAGAAGCTGTGGCAATCCATCGGCGAACTTGATTCGGTACGGGAAAGCAATACCGTCTCCATCCAGCAGCTAATCGAGGCCGCACTGCTGCTGATGCAGGAGCCGAATTTCGTGCTGGGAAGATCGATTCTTCATATCGCCTTTCGCCCTTTGAAATCCATATTTGTGGCCGTTCTCTTCGTCTCGGTCATGTACCGGCTGGATCCGATCAGAATCGACAGTTTTCTTTCCATCAAATCCAATGATTCGCCTTCCGGGTCTCTGCCGGAGAGTTTGTGAGCCGCGAGGGAAAGCCAGGGGGAGAGCAGTTGGCGACAAAAAACAGGGCAGGCAAGCCGACGATCTATACCGAATCCGATCAGATTCTGAAGGACTTCAGCATGGAGCTGGAGGAGTTGAAGTCCCGCATGAATCAGGTCGAGGAGGAGCACGACCAGAACCGCTACCTTATCGAGCAGTTGGAGATCCAGGGCAGGCTGTCGAACGAGCTGATCCGAAGCCAGCAGGAGGGAATCGAATGCAACCGGGAAAACTACGGAGCCATCGCCAACGTGATGCACGATTTGAAGTCTCCCGTAAACGACGTTGTGGACAACCTGGCCGGAATCATCGACGAAATAGACGACGAGGAGACGAAGGACACTCTTAAGGACTGCATGGATACGGCCTTTTACGTTCTCGACTCCTTTACTGTGGTGGAGGAGTTCTGCACGGACGTCAAAGGGACGGTCGAAGGGGTGCAGGAGGTTGCCGGAATACGGGATTTCTTCAAGGAAAAGGTATCCAAGCTGAACAGTGCGGCCGATTCCCGGCACAGGCTGCGCCTCCTGGTGGACAAGAGCGTACCCGAATCGACGCTTCTCCATACCTCTGCCGTCGAAAGGGTGCTGGGCGCTTTAATAGGAGAGCTGCAGAATCTGCAAAAGAGTACGAATATTACGATTGCCGTCTCGCAGGAGAGGTCCGGCGAGAAATACGATATCGATCTATCGAACCTCGTCGTCACTATCGTCAACGATCGGACCACGAATTTGCAGTGGCGGGAATCCTGGAGGGAGACCGTTCAGTCGAACCGAAAGCTGCTAGTCGATTCGGGATTCAGCCTTCTGAAAACCAAGGACTGTCTCAGAAAGATCGGCGGACGTTTGGACTTGAAAACGGAGCGGAACGAACTGCGGGGCTTTTCGTTCAAGATTCCGCTGGCTAGCGGCCGAAACCGCTCCGAAGCTCCCCGCGACGGCATTCAAGGCTGAAAAGGGGGATGCCCGCCCGCTTTTCAATCGGCGGACGGATTAGGGCGCGTCTGACATCAATGGGATACGATAAAAGCCTCCGGAAAGTATCTCTTCCGACGAAACTCCTTCAGCACTCTCCTCGCTTCCGACCCGGAGCGATACGGACCCGCATACACCTTGGACATCCGGTAGTCCTTCCTGACATGCTCCAAGCTGAAGATCAGGTTTTCGGACGACAGATTCCTTTCCAAATGGAATTTGACCTCCTTGGCGCGATCCAGGGCAGTAAAGGTGCCCATCGTGATTCGGTGGCCATTGGATTGGTATACGACCGAAGCGCTACCGGCACCTCTGTTTTTCCGATTGACCAGATCGATTAGATAGTTCGCGCGTTGCAGCGTGTACACCTGCTTCGATATCAGCTCGATCAAATCGTACTTCTCCTTTTTCTGCATCTGAAATATGGGTTCTCCGATCTCTCTCAGCCGCTGCTTGTATTCCTCCGTACATTTTGCGAAGGAACAGGTTGCCACCTGAATGAAGAAATTCACGCTGGGAGTCGCTTGCGTCGGTTTTGGCGCTTCCGTCTCCTGCGGTTTTTCTCTGGGAGGAGGCGGAGGAGGCGGTTCCGGCTTCTCCTCGACCGTTATCACCTGCTCCATTTCCGGCTCGACCGGCGGTTTCGACGGATTTTCGAATCCCTCCTCCACCGGCTTCGGAGCGGTATCGCGAAAGGAGCTCCAGTAGACGGCAAACGCACCTGCCAAAAGAAGCGCCAGCAGCACCAAAAGCAGAAGAATCGTCACGGACCTTCTGCGGAATCTCCTTTTCGGTTTGACCTTTTTGGCCGGAGAGGGCTCTTCGGGAGCGGAAGGTATAACGGGAACCTGACTCTCCTTCTTTGCGCCGCTCTCCTCTTCCGCATCAAGCTCTTCGATCGAGGAGAGATCCTCGAAAAAGGAATCCAATTCGCCGTCCGACTCTTCCGGACTGCCCTCAAGCTCATCCTCTCCCACCATATCGTCCAGCTCGCCGGCAAAATCGTCTCCCGAGCTGAGATTGTCGGACTCGCCGTTTAAGTTCAAGTCCTCGTCGAGCTTCAATTTGTCGTCTTCCGCCATGTTCTTCCGTTTCGCTTCCAGTTTCCGAGAGATCCGGCTGCGCTCCTTACGTTTTCTCTACGTCCTGCGAAATATAGTGCAAACCCCGCAACGTCAGATCGCCGATCACCGTTTCCATTCTTTTCGAAGCGGTCCGCAGGGTTTCCGCCAGCCCTCCCGTTCCTATCACTTTGGCCGAATGGCCCAGTTCCTCTTCGATGCGCAAAATCAGGGAGTCGACCATTCCGGCATATCCAAACAGGATGCCGGACTGCATGCTCTTGACGGTGTTTTTTCCGATCACGCGGTCGGGACGTTCCAGTTCTATTTTGGGAAGCTTGTCCGCCCTTTCCACCAGAGCATCCAGGGAGAGCCGCAATCCCGGCAATATCAAACCGCCAAGAAACTCCCCTTCCGCCGAGACCACATCGAAATTCGTTGCAGTGCCGAAGTCCACTACTATCAGCGGCGCCCTATAGAGTATATGGCCAGCCAATGCGTTCGCCAAGCGGTCGGTGCCGATTTCGTCCGGAAATTCGGTCCCGATTTTCAATTCCGAGAAGCTGTAACGGTCGACCAAATGGCAAGTCCTTCCCGTCAGTTGGCGGGCGACATGCATAAAGGCCGGGGTCAGATTGGGCACTACACTGGAGATCACCGCTCCCATCAGCAAAAAGGGATTGATTGCGTCCCTCTCCAACAGCTCCCGAACCGAACTCAGGTATTCGTCTCCCGTTCTTTCCCTGTCCGCGTCGAGTCGCCATGTATGCAGCAGATCGTCTTCGCGGTATACTCCGAGAACTACGTTCGAGTTGCCGATATCGATCAACAAATACATCGGGAGTCTCCGAAAAACTCGATATTCCGCCGTGCCGTTGCCAAATTCGGCACTGTCGTTCCGGTGCAGCGGACACCGGCACTATGCCTCAAACGGCACTTTCGGATTGGCGAAATAGCTCCTTGACTGTCGAAGACGCGCCCGAGGCAGGGGAGGCAGAAGGCGGAAAAGAGCGACCGTTTCGGGGAAATCGTCGGAAAAATCGTTCAGCCGATCGCACCAAGGCGCTGTATGCGCTCTTCCGGAGTTACGATTTTGCTGATTTTAGCACCGAATTTTTCGTTGACGACGACCACTTCCCCCGTCGCAAAAAGACGGCCGTTAATAAACAGCTCCAGCTCCTCTCCCACCAGGCGGTGCAGTTCTATCACCGATCCCTGACCCAAAGAGAGCAGATCGCTGATAAACATTTTTGCGCGTCCCACCTCGAAGGTGATGTTCAACTTGATATCCAGCAGAAAACTCAGATCGAGCGCATGTTCGCTCTCCTCTTCGGTTTCGTCCGCTGCGGAAACGTCGTGTTCGGACTGGGCGATTTGCAGTGCTGCCTCGAACGGATCCTCGGAAGCGTTCGGCTCGTTCCGTTCGTCCGACTTCTCCCTTTCCGGCGTTTCCTCGACTGCCGCGAAGGGATCGGTTTCGGGCGACTCCCGAACCGCCTCCTCCCGATCGTCTCCCGTTTCGGTTCGGGCGTTCGCTTCGTCGGATTCCTCTTTTGCAGCTGCCGCAGTCTCTACGGGGTCGTCTCCTTCTGCCATCGTTTTGCGCAAAATCAGTGGTTGTGGGGCAACCCGCACCCGATCGGAGGTCGGTCAAGGAACGCGACCTCCCGGTCTACCGCCCTTGGAAAAGAGGAAAAAGACAATAAAAAACAAAGCACAATCTGCGCCAAAGTCCCGTTTCCCCCCGTCCGAAACGGAGGGCCACCCTATCGGTTTGCCCGGACTTTCCTAAAGCGATTCGAATAGATCGTTCCCCTTGTCGTCTATGACGATAAAGGCGGGAAAATTCCTCACCGTAATCCGATGAATTGCCTCCATTCCCAGTTCGGGATACTCCAGCAGTTCGACATGGGTGATGCACTCTTTTGCCAAAATAGCAGCCGCACCGCCGATGGAGCCCAAATAGAATCCTCCGTTCTCTCTGCACGCATCCGTCACCTGCCGCGATCTGTTGCCCTTCGCCAGCATCACCAGGGAGCCTCCCGCTTTTTGAAAGGGGGCCACATAGGAGTCCATCCGAGCCGCAGTGGTCGGGCCAAAGGAACCGGAGGCGTATCCGTCCGGAGTTTTGGCCGGTCCCGCGTAGTAGACGATATGCTCTTTAAAATAGTCCGGGAGAGGTTCGCCGCTTTTCAGGCGCTCGTTCAGCTTGGCATGGGCGATATCTCTTGCCACTACGATCCTTCCGTTCAGCATCACCCGCGTCTTCACGGGATATTTGGTTAAGGTAGCTCTTAGGCTATCCATCCCTTTTGAAAGATCCAGATGTACGGCACTGTCGTCGGCAAGTGCCGAATGCGCCGGCAGATACCTTTGCGGATCCTTCTCCAACTGCTCCAGAAACAGCCCGTCCCGCGTAATCTTCCCTTTCGCGTTCCTGTCGGCACTGCAACCGACGCCAATTCCCACCGGACAGGAGGCACTGTGGCGGGGTAGCCGAACAACCCGCACATCGTGGCAGAAGTACTTCCCCCCGAACTGGGCACCAAACCCCAGACCTTGCGTCAGCTTGAATACCTCCCTTTCCAGGTCGCGGTCCCGGAATGCCCTCCCCAGTTCGTCTCCTCGCGTCGGAAGCGCATCGTAGTATTTGGCGGAGGCCAGTTTGACCGTTTTCAGATTCATTTCGGCGGAGGTTCCGCCGATCACGACGGCCAGATGATATGGAGGGCAGGCGGCGGTTCCCAGGCTTGCTATCTTCTCCTGCAGGAATTCCATGAGCCTGCGCCGGTTCAATAGAGCTTTGCTCTCTTGATACAGAAACGTCTTATTTGCCGAACCGCCTCCCTTGGCCATAAAGAGAAATTCGTACGCGGATCCCCTGTCCGCGTATATGTCGATTTGAGCCGGTAGGTTGTTGCCGGTGTTTTTCTCATCGAACATGTCGAGGGGAGCCATCTGCGAATACCGCAGGTTGGATTCCGTATAGGTTTGAAAGATTCCCTTGCTGATGTACGCGATATCGTCGC
This sequence comes from uncultured Pseudomonadota bacterium, assembly GCA_964562335.1. Taxonomy (GTDB): domain Bacteria; phylum SAR324; class SAR324; order XYD2-FULL-50-16; family XYD2-FULL-50-16; genus CAZJUM01. The sequence goes on from CAZLTI010000004.1 coordinate 22,292, forward strand.
AGCCGGAGGTCCATACGTTTTCTCCCTTTTGCGCCATAACGATCGCCGTTCCCGTATCCTGGCAGCCGGGCAGCACCATTTCCGCCGAGATCACGGCATTTTCCAGCAGATTCGTGGCGACAAATCTGTCGTTTTCCGAAGCTTGGGGATCCTGCACTATTTTTCTCAATCCCTCCAGGTGGGATTTCCGCAGCAGGTAGGATATGTCGCGCATCGCCGCTTTCGTCAGCAGCGTCAGGCATTCGGGATCGACGCAAACGACGGATCTGCCGTCGACCGACTTGGTCGATACCCCCTCCCTGCCGATGCAGCGATATTCGGTTTCGTCCTCTCCGAGCTGAAACATTTCGCGATACAAAAAGGGGGTCATCGTCCCTCCTCTTTCGAGTTGACTTGCGAACTCCAGCGGTACATTCGGCCGTTTCAAACCGGTTTCGGCCTGTCGTTCGGTTTCGCGGTACGGCAGCAATTCGAATCGGCTGCCGCAGTTTGAGGGGTCTTGGCGGACCGGCAGGTGCCATTGGACAAACGGAGGGAGCCGACGACAGGCAAGCGGACTCTCCGGGAGCGCAACGGCTTTTTGGGGATTTTTCGCCGGCTCCCTGCCTATTTGTCTTCCGTCTCTTCGGCGGGAGCTGCGGAAGAGTCCGAAGCGGTTTCGGCCGAATCGTCGCTTTCGCCTTCCGACACTTCTTCCTCCTCCTTCTCCGGTCTTACCTGAATTTTTAGTTCGGCGATCACTTCCGTATGCAGCTTTATATCGATGAAATGGTTGCCGACCGATTTGATCGGACCGGAGAGATGCAGTTTTTTGCGGTCCAGTTCAATCCCAAGTTCCTCCAAAGCATCGCCGATGTTCTTCTGGGTAACGGAACCGAACAGCTTCCCGCTTTCGCCGGACTTCATGTAAAACACGATCTCGGCCTCTTCCAGCCTTCTAGCCGTCGCTTTGGAGGATTCGATGGCATCCTCTCTCTTTTTGGCCAGAAAGGCGCGCCGATGTTCGACCTGTCTAATATTGGCCCTTGTGATCATTACCGCTTTTCCCTGCGGAATCAGATAGTTCCGGGCAAATCCCGGCTTTACGTCAAGTTCGTCCCCCAAGGAACCAAGCTTGGGGACATCTTGCGTCAAGATGATTTTCATGACCTCTTCCCCTGTTCCATAGGTTCCTCCTGGGGTACGTACCCTTCGGAAAACGAGAGCAGCGCGATGTTTCTGGCTCTTTTGATCGCCCACGTCAGCTTCTTTTGGGATCTCGCGCTCAAACCGGATATCCGTCTGGGAATGATTTTCCCCTTTTCCGTAATAAATAGCTTCAGCAGTTCGATGTCCTTATAGTCGATCTCCTCCACACCCGCCTGCATGATCGGACAGGTACGCTTGGGGGCGCTGCTGTGAAAGGAGTGCTTTTTTTTCTTTTTTGGCATGTTATGCTCCTAGGGCTTCCGACACCAGGGTTGCGTTTTTTTGGGGATTTGTCTTCAACGCTTCGAAATCGTTGTACGCCGCTTCCAGATCGGAAACGGACAGAACAAAATATTTGACGAGTCTATCGTCGTAGCCGGCCTGCCGCTCCATCTCTTCGACGATGCTGCCGTTCGCCTCGGCGAAGAGCAGATGGTAGATTCCGTACTTGATCTTGCGCACCTCATAGGCCAAGCGCCTTCTTCCCCAACGGCTCTCGAATTTGACGCCGCCGCCGCCCTGCAAAACGATCGTTTTGAATTTTTCGAACACCTCTTTGCTTTCGTCGTCGGTCATGTTGGCATCGGCCACCAGTATGATTTCATATTTTCTTAAAGACATGACAGTATCCTTTCGATTTGCAGCCTGGCGGTTCCAGGCGGGAAAAACGGAAACTCGGACGGACGTTTCCAAACAAAAAAGGCGCGCCTACGGCCGTTTGGCCGATCTCTCCTTTCGGCATTTTTGCTCCCGATCCGGTTCCGCCCGAATCCGAACCGGCAACCCGGCGATAAAGTCTTTCAAGTAGCGGCGAGTATCGGCAACGGCGCTCTCTACGGGCAGCCGGATATCCGAAGGAACTTCGCTCAAAACATAGTCGGCGACGCTGCTTCCCGCCGCAGGACGGCCGACGCCTATCTTTATCCGGTGGAAATCCTCGCCGCAGCAGCGGATGATATCCCTGAGACCGTTGTGGCCGCCGTGACCACCGGACTCCCTGTACCGCAAAGAGCCCGCCGGACGATCCACATCGTCGGAAACCACCAGCATATCGCGCAGCTCCAGCCGATAAAACCGGCTACAGGCCAAAACGGACCTACCGCTGGCATTCATGTACGTTTGCGGCTTCAGCAGCAGAAAACCATCGTCTTCTACCTTTCCCTTGAGAAAATATCCGTCGAACCCTTTTGCCCAAATGCCGTCCGATATGGATTCCGCCAGAGCGTCTACGGCGGCAAAACCCACGTTATGCAGCGTGTCCCGATACTTCGCTCCGGGATTTCCCAGACCCACGATCAGTCGCATGGTTGTCCGACGACGCCAAATTTCCCGCTATTCGGATTTCGTTCTATCATCCCTCTTCGTGCCTTCCGGTTCCGCCTTCTCGGCTTCCGCTCCCTCTATCTCCTCTTCGATCTCCTCCTTTTCCACCTCTTCCTCCTCAGCCATTTTGCCGACTACGGTAATCAGGGTGAAATTCCGATCCCTCACGATCGGCTTTACGCCTTCCGGATATTCAATGTCCAAAACGTGTATGCTCTCGCCGAACTGCAAGTTCTCGACGTCGATCTCTATGGACGCAGGTACGTTCATGGCCTTGCAGGAGACCGGCACGGAGCGGCGAACGATCTGCATCACCCCGCCCTCCTTCAGAGCCGGACAGTCCTCTTCGTTGACGACAAGGATCGGTATCTCCGTGGTCAGCATCGTATTGTCGCTGACTTCGAAAAAGTCGACATGAAGCAGTTTCCTTCCTACCTTGCTGAACTGATAGTCCTGAATCACGACCTTTTTGCTTTCGGTTTTCCCTTCGGATTCGACTTCCAATTCGAAGACCTTTTTGGTGCCGCGTAGCGAATTGATAATTCGGATCGCCTTGTCGTGGTTCATCAAAACCCGCAAGTTTTCCCCGCCGTAAACGATTCCCGGCGTTTGTCCCCGATTTCTCAATCTTTTGTTGCTTCCCTTTCCCTTGGTTTCGCGAGCTTGGACCGTCAAGTTCATTGTTTCCCTTTTTCGATTGTGGTGTCGGTTTCCCGATACAAACGGCCGCTATCGACTTCGGCTTTCTCTTGCCCAGTCGTTTTTGCGGCAGGCCGGAGAGTGCCGCCGCGTTTCTTGGCCCAAGCGGCAAGACGGAATGTCCCGCAGAACCGAGAGACCGAAAGCGAAAAAACTAACAACTATACATCGACTAGTCAAATTCTTTCACGGTTTTTCTACCTGCGGGCCGTTCTTCCCCCGGCTCATTTGCAGCGCGATCAAGAGTCGTTTGCTCCGCATGCGGCAGGACTGTAAATTGGACTCCCGTTCTTTGCTCAAAGTATCGCAAATTCAGTGCGGGAATGACGGCAGGAGTGCGGGAGTGACGAAAGGGACGCGGGAGGGCCGATTCCGTGCGGGACTCTCTTTGGTGATGACAGTTTTCGTTTTTTGGTGTGAGATGGCCCGAAAAACGTCTCCATCAAAAGGAGTTCCGCTATGAGTTTGAAGGGCAAGGAAATTCTGTTGGGCGTAACGGGCGGAATCGCCTGCTACAAATCGCTTGAGTTGGTCGGCCTGATTCGCAAAATGGGAGGCTCCGTCTCGGTAGTGATGACGCGCTCCGCAAGGGAATTCGCGACTCCCCTCTCCTTCCAGACGCTTTCCAACAGGAGGGTGTTTACCGATCTTTTTTCTCTCGACGATCCGAAACGAGTCGATCATATTGCGGCGGCGGAAAGAGCGGATGCGCTACTGATCGCTCCCGCGACGGCAAACAGCATCGCCAAGTTCGCCCTCGGACTGGCCGACGACCTCCTCTCAACTATGCATTTGGCCTGCGAAGCGCCTTTGGTTATCGCCCCTGCGATGAACGCGAAAATGTGGACGCATCCGACAACGTGCGGCAACATTGCTCTGCTCAAGAAGAGGGGAGCGTTTGTCATTCCACCCGAATCCGGTCCGCTGGCTTGCGGATCGACCGGCATAGGGCGCATGTCCGAACCGGAGACCATCGCCGCCCGGCTGGACGGCATTCTGTCCCGGCCCGATCCGTCCGCAGGAAAAGAGCTGCCGCTAAAGGGGGTCGGCGTGTTGGTTACCAGCGGTCCAACCCGGGAGAAAATCGATGCCGTGCGCTATCTGTCGAACTACTCCTCGGGGAAAATGGGTTTTGCCGTTGCGGAAGTCTGCCGCGAACTTGGTGCGGAGGTCTGCCTGATCAGCGGGCCGACCTTTTTGGCGGCGCCCAAAGGGATCGAGCCGATTAGGGTCGATTCGGCCGCAGAGATGCACCGGGAGGTAATCGGAAGATCGCATCGGTTTCCGCTCGTTATCAAAGCGGCGGCCGTTGCCGACTATCGAGTGGAAAGCCCATCGGAGCACAAACGCAAAAAAAAAGGAAGCCTTGCGCTTACGCTGACGGAAAATCCCGACATACTAAAGGAATTGGGCGCCCAAAAGACAGAGAGGCAATATCTGGTGGGATTTGCCGCCGAGAGTCGGGATATGATCAAGCACGCCCGTTTCAAGCTGCAGGAAAAAAATCTGGATCTCGTGGTAGCCAACGACATTCTGCAATCGGATGCCGGATTTCACGCCGATACCAATAGGGTCGTATTGGTAGACCGGGAAAGGGAGTTTGAGATTCCGCTGATGTCCAAAAGGGAGGTCGCATTTCGGATCGTTCGTCACATTCTTCAGGACCCGAATTGGCTTCGTATATCCGCCAATCTCTGAAACGTCCTCCGGTAGGTTCCCCAGCGGCTATTCATGCCGTATGGACAAATCCATTCGTACCTGCGGCGGAATCGGGCGCAGAGAGCGGACGTTGCCCGCAGCGGTTCGATCGCCGCCGGAAAAGAGGATGGACGGCATGCGAAAAATACCCTATCTTGCGGACGAAAGAGCGGCGGAGATATTCAAACGGTAGCCATCGGCGGGAGCGGTCGTGATCAATATTGTCAGCAAGTACGTGGTGATAGGCCGGCGCGAGAAAGCGCTTCTGCTGTCGGCGGCGGTTCTTTTGACTCCGCTGCTGCTTCTGAGGTTCGTGTTCGTTCCGCTGCACGACTATCGGGTCGAAAGGCGGGGGGAGATTTTCGAACTGGAGCGGAAAATCGAACTACTCGACGCTCTCGGACAGGAATTGCGCTACTACGACCGACGCGGCAGCAAAAACGTTCAGGCACTGGACAAACTGATCGACAAGATTCTCAGGCAAACGAACCTGCTCGAAAAGTCGAAGGTGAGTGCGGAAGATCGAGCCGGAGCGTTTCAAAAACTGAATCTGACTTTGAACGCCATCAATCTCTCCGAACTGACCTCCATCGTTCATGCGATCGAACACCGCCGGCCCGTCGTCCTGATCGATACGCTGGACATGGGTCCTTCCTATCAAAGCCCGAAGCTGTTCAGAGTTGCACTCTCGCTGTCAAGCGAGTAAACGGAACATGACGAAGCGAATACTCTATGCCATTCCGATCGGTATCGGATTCGGATTCCTCCTTCTCCTTTCGGTCTGGATGCATCTTTCTCCGCAGCGCTTGACCCCTTGGCTCGTCCATCGGTTGAACGGAGCCCTTCCGGGGAAACTGCACGCGGATATCGCGACGGCAAAACCGGTTTTCGCCAGCATCGCGCTATCGAAAATCCGCCTGTACGACAGGCGAACCAACGGAGAAATCGTCAGGATCGACGCAGCGGAAGTCAGTTTCAATCCGATCCGTCTACTGGTGAACTTGGGAGTTCCCTATTCCATCGAACTCTATCGCGGTAGGATGGAGGGCGTATTCAGACTTTTCCCGACCAGAACGGATTTCCGATTCGACAACCTCCGGCCCAACGGCCATGCCGAGCTGCGAAAGAGGCAGGTCGTCCAATCCAGTCCGACGCTCGCCGGAAGGGGCAGCATATCCCTGTCCCCTTCGGGGCAGCCAAACGGTCGCCTGGACTTTCGGTTGGAAGATCTGGCGCTTACCGGAGAAAAAAAAGGAACCGAATTGGCAATAGATCTTCCCTCCACCGCCATTACGCTTCTCAGCGGCTCGCTGCATGCGGAAGGAGAGAAATTGGATGTGGAGGTCCGTTCCGCGGGAGATATTGCGGGAACCCTCAAAGGAACCGTTCTGCTGGACCGCAAGGTGCCCGACCGATCGAAAATCGACCTGACCTTCGACGGCCGACTTGAGAAACGGTACAAAAACAGGCTGGACGAATTGCTGAAGCAGTTTGTCCAATTCTATTCGAATGCCGCAGGGCAGATCAAAATCAAAATCAACGGAACGGTAAAAAATCCGGGAGTGCAAAAAAGTTGAAAAGGCTTTCCAATCCCTATCTTCCGATCGGCGCCATTTTGCTGGCTGCGGTGCTCCTTCCCCTGTGCTACGCGATCTTTGTGCCGCACAAAATCCCCGTACCCGTACCGGTACATCTGGAGATCAAAAGGGGCGACAGTCTCAGCCGAATTACGTCGCGGCTGTACAGCTCCAAACTGATCGGGTCCGAATGGCTGTTTAAATGGACGGTGCTCGCTTCCGGCAACGACAAGAGCTTTCAAACCGGACGCTATCGCATCGAGAGAGACATGTCCGTTTTCGATCTGATCCGGCTGCTGAAAAAGGGAAATCCGGTTCTGCTGGAAGTTACGGTTCCGGAGGGAACGAAAATGGCGGACATATTCGACCTATTGAACAGAGCCGGATTTCGCAACGCAAGGCGCTACCGAGAGACCGTCTCCCATCGAAGATTCGTCCGATCCCTCGGTCTGCCGAGCGGCGTCGAATACCTGGAGGGTTTTCTGTATCCCGACACCTACAAGTTTGCGGACGACGTCTCCGAAAGGAAAATCATCGAGACCATGGTGGAGAACTTCTTCTCCCGCATTCCGGCGGACTATGCGAAACAGGCGGAAAAGATCGGCCTGTCGTTCTACAAGGCCGTCATTCTGGCTTCGATCATCGAAAAGGAGACCAGTGCCGAGGAGGAGAGAGGATTGATATCTTCCGTATTCCACAATCGACTGAACATCAATATGCGCCTGCAAACGGATCCGACGGTCATATACGGCATCAAAAACTTCAAAGGGAACCTGACGCGAAAGCAGCTGCGAACTCCCTCCAAATACAATACCTATTTGAACTACGGTCTGCCCCCGACGCCGATCGCAAATCCCGGCCTGGGGTCTCTTTTGGCGGCCGTTCGACCGGCCGAAACCGATTTCCTGTTTTTCGTCGCAATGGGCAACGGAAGGCACAAGTTTTCCGTCGACTACCGATCGCACCTTAAAGCGGTCAGGCAGTATCAGAAAAGACGCAGGAAAAACTACCGCTCCTATTAGTGCAGACTGGCCCAATGTGCGGATTTGCCCAAAATCGGGCTTGCTTATTTGCCGAAATCTTCTAACTTGAGGAAACAGCGTGGTCCAATCCTGTTTCGGCAGATAGCGTCAATTCGAATCAACGGAGAAAACAGATGTCCGACAACATGAATCCATGGGACAATCGCGGGAAGAGGCCCAATGAATTGGAGGATATGATTCAGCAGGGGTTAAAGAAGCTTTTCGGCCAAAAGCGCGACAAGGCTCCCCCCCCCGGCAACGGCGGGGGCCGCAAGGAGGGCTTTCAACCTCCCAAAAAGCTCAACATCGGCATCATTGTGGTGGTCGTTCTGATCCTGTTCGTCGGATTCCGATCCTTCTACCAGGTGAATCCGGGAGAGCAGGGAGTCGTTCTAAGATTCGGCAAGTATCACAAAACCACAAAACCCGGTCTGAACTTTTTGATTCCCTTTATCGAGAAGGTCGTCAAAATGGATGTGGAATCCGTACAGAAGGAGGGGTTCGGATTCCGGCAGGGCAGTTCCAAAAATTTCTCCGGCTCGTCCAACTCCAACGATTTGGAGTCGTTGATGATCACATCCGACAACAATGTGATTCAACTCAACTGGGTCGTTCAATACCGCATTGCGATTCCGGAAGACTACCTGTTCAATGTGGAGAACCCGCGCGCCATGGTGCGGGACATTTCGGAGTCCGTCATCCGGCGGATGGTGGGAAACCGGGATTTCAACTTCGTTTTGAACAATCGGAACGAGCTGGCGCTTTCCACGTTGACCGAAATGCAGAACCACCTGGACAACTACGAGTCCGGCATCCGCCTGTTGACCGTTCAGCTTCAGGACCTAAATCCGCCCGATCCCGTGCGGCCGTCGTTCAACGAGGTCAACGAGGCGGAACAGGACAAGGTGCGGTTGGGCAACGAGGCCCAGCAGGAAAGAAACAGAAGAATCCCCAAAGCGGAGGGATCCGCCAAGAAAATGCTGGAAGAGGCTCAAGGATATGCCATCGAAAGAATCAACAACGCCAAGGGGAACGTCGCACGATTCAACGCGATCTACCGGGAGTACAAAAACTATAAGGACGTCACTCGAACCCGAATGTACATAGAAACGCTACAGTCGGTTCTTCCCAGCGTAAGGGAGGTCACGATTCTGGATCAAAGCGCCCTGGCTCTTCTGCCGTTGAGCAGCGGACAGGCGACGACTGGGACCACTCCGGCAAAGACGAATTAACGAAGGCAGACAGGGAGACCAGCAATGAAAGTTATCGTAGTGCTAGCGGTATTGGCCGCGAGCTTCGTGGGATACAATTCCATCTTTATCGTCGAAGAGGGCAAGCAGGCGATCATCACGCAATTCGGAGAGCCGGTGCGGGGCACCTTCACAGCGGCCGGCCTCTATTTCAAAATACCGGTCGTCCAGCAGATCCATATGTTCGAAAAACGCATTCTAAAGTGGGACGGAGATCCCAACGAGATTCCCACAAAGGACAAAAAGTACATCTGGATCGACACGACTGCCCGCTGGAAGATCGTGAACCCCCTGCACTTTTTGCAGAGAATGCACAACGAAAGAAATGCGACGCTGCTCCTGAACGATCTGATCAACGGCTCGGTGCGGGATTTGGTGACCAAAAACGACCTGGTGGAAATCATCAGAAGTTCGGATTGGGACAAAAAATACACCTTGACGGACGAGGTGACCTCCCTGGATGCGGATAAAATCAAAGTGGGACGCGATCGGTTTTCCAACTTGGTGCTCCAGGACGTCGCCAAAGTGACGAAGGAAAAAAACTACGGAATCAGGCTGCTGGACGTGATGGTAAAAAGAATCAACTATACCACGCAGGTGAGAAACAAGGTCTACGCCAGGATGATTTCGGAACGAAATCGAATCGCCTCCAGAATCCGCTCCGAAGGAGAGGCGGAAAAGGCGGAGATTTTGGGAGATATGGAGAAAAAACTGAAAGACATCGAATCCAGCGCCTATAGAAAGGCGGAGAAGATCCGGGGCGATGCCGATGCGACCGCCACCCAAATCAGCGGCGAAGCCTACAGCAAGGATGCGGAGTTCTATTCGTTTTTTATGACTTTGGGAAACTACAAAAATCTACTGGGAGAAAACACAAAACTGGTGATCAACGCCGACTCTCCGATATACCAACACCTCAAGCAGATCAAAAGCGAATAGCTCCTCGCGCAAAACGGAAGGGGGAGGGACTGTCAGCGCGGGTCGACTTTAAAGGCATCGACCGTCTCTCTGTACCTGATTCGCAGAATTTTCAGATCTTTGACCAAATCGCCGGTTTCGCGAAAACTGACCGTGCCGGTTTTTAGGGAGAAACCCTGTAGCGCCCGAATGGCGTCCGCCAGCAATCGGCGATTGCGATGCCGAGGATCGAGCAGCAGTTTCCCCAACAATTCGAGCGCCTCGTAGGCAAATATCGTATAGGCGGTCGGAGGGGCGTAGTCTCTTCTGTGATTGTAGTATTTCCAATGCCTCTCCTGAAGCGGCCGGAGCATCGAGGCCGACGAGCCGCCCAGCGGAAACGCATCGACGAATCTGAGCTTGCGCGTATACTTCAGCAGCTGGTTTTCTCTGATGTTGATGCCGCTTCCCGTCAAAATCCAGGCATGGCCGGCTCCATACAGATGTAAAAAGGATACGATACTCCTCAACGACTCGGGAGATCCCGAGAAAAAGACCGCATCGAAGTCCAAGTCGGCCTGAAAACGCTCCCCGGATTGTTTGAGCTCCAGCTTCTCCTTTTCGGACAGGATTCTGAGCCCGCCCGTAACGCTCCTCATTCCCTCCTGAAAGTCGACCTGCCCGGACCGAATCGGAATGGAGCCGACTATCCGGCCGCCTTTGCTCTCGACCACCGTTGCAAAAGAGTCGACAACCTCCAATCCCTTTCCCTTTGCCGTATAAAACAGTACGAACCGCCCGGCATTCAGGTAGTCCGTTGCGTAGTGCGCAATCGTCTCCGCCTCCTGCGTTCGCCTCCGAAAGAACCGGAACAGGAACGGCAGATCCCTGCCGATATCCTCCGTTTGGGAAAACGATATCACGGGAACTTTCAACCTGTCGGCGGACCGACCGGCAGCAACGGATGCGGCTTTTGTCAGCGGTCCCAATATGGCGATCACTTGGTCTTGTTCGACCAACTCCTCGACTTTGGCGTCAATCTGTTTCCGCACTTCGAGTTTTCTGGCTGCGGCGGATTGGGACTTCGCGTACCTTACGGCGGAATCCTTGAGTACGAGCCGGATAGGCAGAAGATCGGCATTCAGCTCCCGCAGCGCCAGTTCCAAGCCGTCCAAGGCCTGCTGTGCATAGGTCCAGTAGATGCGGTGGGAAAAGGGGAGCAGCACTCCGATTTTGTAGGGGTCCGTGTTTCTTGCCGCCACCAAGAACTCCCGCAGCTCCTCCAGATCGTTGCGGTATTTTCCTGCGGCAGACTCGTCAGCCGACAGAGAATCCAGATACTGCCGGGCCTCCTCATAGTTTCCGTCGCGTATCAGCAGCCCTATTTTTTTCAGGCGCAGTTGCGGCCCGTAGCGCCCGTTTCCATAAAGCGACAGAATTTCGTCGACATCTGCCGGATCCTCCAGCCCCTCTATGGCTCGTTCGGCCCAGACGGAACCCTTTTTTTGCGTTCCGCCGTCCGCTTCCTCCAGATAGAAGAAAGCTGCGGCAATCTCTCTGTTTGCGATCGCATCTTCGATCAGCACCTCTCTCAGACGGCTCCTTTCCTCCTCCGGCAATCCGTCGAACATCTCTTCCGTGACAAGCGACGTGAATTCCAGGGGTTTGCCAAGTCGGTTCAAAGCCGAGGCGAAATAGTAGTAAACGCGGTAGAAATTATCGCCGTTGCCGTAGTTTTGGAGATAGATGCGGGAATATTCGACAACGCGCTCGAAATCCGAAAGCAGATAGCGAATGCGTATCAGCAGATACTGCCTGAGTTCAAGAACTGCGAACTTTCGATCCTCGCTCAACGAACTTTCCGGCTCCTTCGGCAGCTGGCCGAGAATCAGCAGAGCCAAATGGGGCCTTCCATCCCGCACCGTCCGTTCCGCCTCCGCCAAGGCCCGGAGGGTCAGGGACTGCGTTGGTTCCGGTTCTCCCTCTCCACTTTCCCCATTTCCGGCGGGGAGACTCTCGTCCGTGCGTCCGCTTTCTTCCATCGGCACCAACAACATCTTTGGGGCCAATAGCGTCCTCTCGTCCGTGCGTCCGCTTTCTTCCACCGGTAACGGAATCGATTCCACGGCGGCGGTTTCTTCCGATCCGATTTCCGCCGGGTCGGCCGCAATCGGCTCCATCCATGCGGGAACGGATTCGCTCAGAAACGACTGACCGTGCAGCGGGGGGGCGAAAGCCGCCAGAATCCAAAAAAAACAGCCGGTCCATCCTATCGACCGCAAGCGAATCTTCGCTGGAATTTTCATGGATTCTCAAAGTCTGTTGACGATGGGCACCGGCTATGCGCGTCCGCCGGAACCGACCGCTATTTGAAGGCGATCGAGGCCCTTTCCCGCAGTCCGCCCAAATATGTCTCCAGCTTTTGCGGGTACTCCTGTCGTACGGCCTCCCTACGCAATTCGTCGCGCATCTCTTCGAACGGCCTTTTTGTTTTCTTTTTCTTGTCGACGACTTCTATCAAATGGTATCCGAACGACGATCTGACGGGAGGGCCGATTTCGTTTAACGGCAACCGAAACGCCGCGTCCGCAACCTCCCGAACGATCTCCTCCCGCTTGAAGTATCCCAAATCTCCGTGGTTGTTCGAGACGGAAGGATCGTCGGAATATTTGTCGGCCATCGCCTCGAACGACTCCCCCTTCCGAATTCGATCCGCTATCCAGATCAGTTCCTGCCGGACTTTCTCCTCCTGCTCTTTCGATGCGTCCGCCGGAACGATCTTTAGGATGTGTCTCGCCCTCACTTCGGCATACTCCTCCAGCCGACTGCCGTACATCTCCCTGAGCCGCTCCTCCGAAATGTCTATCTTCGACCTCACTTCCCTGACGATCACCCGATCTCTTTTGAGACGATTTTCAATATCCTTTCGATAGTGCGACAGCGTAATTTTCTCCCGGTCCAGTATTTCCGAGAAGGCGGCCTGCGTCAGTTTGTTCCGCCGCAGAAAGAAATCGATGCTGCCGTCGATTTTTTCGTCCGAAACAAAAATATGGAGTTCGTCCGCACGGGAGACCAAAAGCGCCTCGTCGATCAGCCTCTTTACGACCTTCCCCCTGATCTCTTTTGTCTCGGTTCCGTTCGCGGAGGCCAGCTTCTGCCTCCGCAACTCCTTGAAAACGGCCAATTCGATCTCGTTCTTTGTGATTGCCCGATCGTTCACTACGATTTCGATCCTGTCATACTCGATGCCGTAGCTTTCGACGAAAAGGAGGCCGAGCAGGCAGGCGGCCAAAATCCCCAGAACTCGGCCGCTCGATAGACTGCGCATCATTTCAAAGTCGCTGCCAATTTATGCGTTAAACGTAAGGAACGGCTTAGCGCGCATAGTTCGCGATGGCCGAAAACGAAGGCGGCGGAA
>CAZLTI010000005.1:0-15522 GCA_964562335.1 uncultured Pseudomonadota bacterium
GGGTTAGGAATCGTAAAACAGGCGACATGATACCGTTAACAGATTCCCGTTCTTTGCTCAAAGTATCGCAAATTCTGCGCGGGAATGACGAGACGTGCGGGAATGACACAACTCCCAAAGATTCCCCGAATAGCCGACGAGTTCGGCAGGCGGCTCTCAAAATAAATTAGAAGACATTTTCAAAACAATTTGATAGACAGGACTTGTTTCTTTAATACTGAAACAACGGATTCCCGCTCTTTGCTCGGGTTCCCGTTCTTTGCTCAAAGTATCGCAAATTCAGTGCGGGAATGACGAGACGTGCGGGAATGACGCATTATCACAACGCTTCGATGCAGTTTCCCCAAGAATTTCCGTTTTCTTCTTCCGGCCTTTGCTCTACGCGGAATTCGTTGGCGGGTCTTGATCGGGCGCATTGAAAAAAGCAGGTCCAAAACTTTCGAGAGGAGCATTACTATGAGAAGGTATTTACTGGCAGCAACATTGATTTTTGGCCTCGTTCTCGCGGCTAGCACCGGCTTTGCCGGCAGCGTACTGGAAGAGATCATGTCCAAAGGCGAAGTTGTGGTTTCGACGGACGCCAACTATGCGCCTCAGAGCTTTCTCAACGACGATGGCGAACTGGAGGGTTTCGACATCAGCGTCGCCAAAGAGATGGCAAAGAGACTGGGCGTCAAAGTGAAGTTCGTCACGCCGGACTGGGATCTGATCACCGCCGGAAAGTGGGGAAAGCGCTGGGACATATCCATCGGCTCAATGACGCCGACAAAGGAAAGAAAGAAGGCGCTACTGTTCACAATGCCCTACTACGGCTCTCCGGCCCAATTTGCCGTCCATAAAAGCAACACCACGATCAAAAAGCTGAGCGATCTGGAAGGAAAGGTGGTCGGAGTTGCCGGAGAAACGACCAACGAGCGATATCTGACCCGCGACCTAGCGATAGAGGGAGTGAAAATCGTCTATCAAAACTGGACCCCCGGAGAACTCAAAACCTATCCCACCGACGCCAACCATATCGAGGATCTGGTTTTGGGAGACGGAGTCCGACTGGATGCCATATTCACATCCAAACAGACTCTGGCCACGGCGATTCGGGAGGGATGCGGCAACGGCTGTCCGATTAGAATGCTGGGAGAGCCCCCCTATTTCGAGCCGCTCTCTTTTGCCTTGGACAAAAGCCGATCGAATAGCGATTCGCTCGTACAAAAACTGAACGAAGTGATTCAGTCCATGTACGACGACGGCACACTGGTGAAATTCTCCATGAAGCATTTCAAAACCAATCTGATTCCGAAGTTGTAGTCGAAGCGGTCCGGTTTCCAAGCAGGGAGACCGGACTGTCGCTTTTTCGGTTGCAGCAATCTTGGAAGCAGACCCTGCTCCGCTTTTTTTTTCGACTCTGCCCTCGATTTTTCGGATTTCTGGAATCGCCGGCTGCCGAATCGCTCCGAACAATCCGCCGACAGGGAGAATGCCGGAGAAATACAAATGGAAAAACCAAACAACACGACCTCGAACGAAATTCCGGAGGAGGCGCTTGCCGTAATGAGAAACACCGTTGTCAAGCAACGGCGGTTTCGATTCAATACGGCCATTGCGCTTATCTGCCTCACGGCTGCGATGTTTGGCGTTTTCGTCCTGTTGGGACTGAATTTTGCCTTTATGGGCAAATGGTTCGGGTTCATCATGGCCGGAATCGGCTATACGCTGCTGGTATCCGTATGCGCCATCTCCCTGGCATGCGTGCTGGCCGTAATCGGCGCGTTGGGGAGGCTTTCCCGCAATCCGATCGCCAATGGGATGGCGACTATGTATGTCTCCTTGATTCGCGGCACTCCCCTATTGGTGCAGGTATACATGTGGTACCTGGCGCTTCCTCAAATTGGCAGGGCTTTGGAAGAATACGGCCTGAGCGGTGCCCAGGTCTATTTCACACTGCCGGCCATTCCCGCCGGCATATTGGCTCTCGGTGTCTGCTACGGAGCCTATATGACCGAAACGCTCCGGGCTGGAATTCAATCGATCAAAATCGGCCAGACGGAAGCGGCGAAGGCGCTCGGCATGACGAATCGGCAGACCATGCGGCGCATTATCTTTCCCCAAGCGTTGCGCGTGATCATTCCGCCCGTATCCAACGAGTTCATCGTAATGGTGAAAGACTCCTCTCTCGTCTCTTTAATGGGCGTTTGGGAGCTTAGCTACCGCGCCATAAAAATTGGCCGGCGCTATTTCTCTTCGCTGGAGATGCTGATCATGGCGGCCCTGATCTACTGGGTGATGTGCATCATCCTGCAGACAGTTCAGGAAAAGATCGAACGCCATATGGCAAAGGGCGAAAGGAGGGGCTACTGATGGGCGAAACGATGATCAAAGTGGAAAATCTGCACAAGGTGTTCGGATCGGATCTGCATGTACTGCGGGGCATCCATCTGGAGGTGGAGAAAGGGGAGGTAATCGTCATACTGGGCCCTTCGGGTTCCGGCAAAAGCACGCTTTTGCGGTGCATCAACTTTCTCGAGGAGCCGACCGCAGGCTCTATCGAAGTGGACGGTATCGGGATCAAGGCGGGAGAGGAGAGCAAAGACCGAAGGAGGAAAATATTGAACATTCGCAAAAGTACCGGAATGTGCTTCCAGTCTTTCAACCTGTTCCCCCATATGACGGCAATCGAAAACGTTATCGAGGGTCCCGTCACCGTTTTAAGACAGTCCAAACAGGAGTCCGTTCCCTACGCGGAAGAGCTGCTGGACTGGGTCGGTCTGGGCGACAAAAGAGACGAATATCCCGCCCATCTTTCCGGAGGCCAACAGCAGCGCGTGGCCATCGCGCGTAGCTTGGCGATGAAACCCAAGATCATGCTGTTCGACGAACCCACCTCCGCCCTGGACCCGGAACTGGTCGGCGAGGTTGTCGACGTAATGGAGCGGCTGGCCGGCGAAGGCATGACGATCATAGCCGTGACCCACGAGCTTCATTTCGCCAGAGACGTATCGACCCGCGCCATGATCATGGACGGAGGAAACTGGATCGAGGAGGGGCCGCCGGAAAAACTGTTTTCCAACCCCCAGGAGGCGCGAAGCAAACAGTTTCTCGCCCACATTTTGGATTGAAAAGGTCTCGCCTATCGTCCGGTCTTCTTCTTCAATCTTCCCTTCAACGCAAGAGCAAGCATCGTCGCCACGCCCAACTGCAGAGGATCGTGCAGAATTTGATCGGGGTACTGCTCCATGGCTTCCTCCGTTATTCCGCATGGCATTCCAGGTGCAGCGATCAGAACGTCGGGACCCATATCGCCCCGTCCGATAATATTTGCCCCATCGGATGCATCCACCACCAGCCGATGTTCGTTCAGGGATCGAACGAAACCGCTCTCGATTTTGATGCGGGAGTCCGCCAGATTGGAAACCGCTTTGCGAACGCGGTCGATTAAAAGGGGCGGTTTCGTTGCGTCGATATCGCATACGCGGACAGAGGCACCGCATTGTAGCAGGCGGCATACGGCGAATGTTCCCAAGGCTCCGCAGCCCAATACCAACACCGTTCGGTTTTTCAACCCGTCCGCCATTAGCTCCAAGCCGCAGACGAAACCCCGTGCCGTTGCGACCATATTGTCCACTAGAGTGCGTCTGTCGAGATCGAACAGGACGAATTGTCTGTCGTCCGCCATAAAGACCAGATTCGCCTGTTCCCCGTACGCTTCGGCGAGTCCCGCAACATCCCTCTCCGCAGTGCATGCCGATGCAAAACCCAGATGGGAAACGATATCTCTGATAGCATCCGTAAAACCGCCTATGATCCCCAGTTCGCTCTTTACCGGAACAATCCGTATCTCAATCGCACGAAACTGCCGGCGCACCCAAACGGGATCTTTCAGCGAAGCGGCACGGCAGGCGATCTCCCAAAGGGAATGGTTGACAATGCGCCTCAGTCTGGTTTCGTAGGCGTCCAACGATAGGGCGATGTCCGTTATATCGGATGGCTTCAATCGCGTCATGGCAGCCCCTTCCCAATTTCCGCCCGATCGGACTCTTCGATTCGGGCAAGCCCGAACCTTTCGGCAATTGTTTTCGCCACTTTGTCCCTTTTTGCCGCCGCTTCGCAAGCGGTATTTCCGGTTAGGATCAGCGTCGCCACCCACTCCCTGCCCCCCTCCCGATAGTTTGTGAGAGCTTCGTCCGCACCGAAGAAACGCTTCTCCGAACGAAGGGGACCATTTTCTCCCATAATGTGCTCTCCTTCGTATCGAATCGTATTGCGGGACACTTTTACGTGCTCGACGATCGCATGTCGGCACTTTCCTGCGTCAGGCGAATCCAAAAGCTTTCCGGTCGTGAACAGACCGAACAGCTCCCGAACCATGTTGATGCCGGAGGAGGCATATACGGCCATAGGGGTTTGGCTGGGAAAGCGCGCATCGATTTCCAGAACCTTGAGTCTATCGTTATGCAGAATCGCCTCGACATCCATTATGCCTTTCAGCCGCAGGGCATTGGCGATCTTTCGAGCGAGCGTTTCGAATTCCCGCTCGCAGTCGGCGGACACCGCCGCAGGCGCCGTAACGCGTTTGCAGTCGAACGCCTCGTCCATCTCCAATTTCGTGATGGGAAACGTACGGTAGCGACCTTGGGCACCGATCACCTCGATGGAATAGGAGGGTCCGGCAAGAAACTGCTGCGCGATGCTGTCGGCAGGCGGGAATCGGTTCGGGAAGCGCCGTTCGATATCATCCGGCGACTCGAGTAGCTCCACCCCTTCACTGCCGCTTCCGCAGTCGGGTTTTATCAACACGGGGAATTCGCATTCCGGCCACTGCGCGGGACGGGGAAGAGCCAAATCCGCAAACAGCCGATCCGAAAGACGCTTCGAATGGGCAAAACCGTAGGCGTTACCGTCGAAAGCGAAGGGAACCCGGCTTTCCCGGCAGATTCTATCCAAAAAGGCAAGGTCTTCCCTGTTTTCGAACGCGGGCAGAATCATGTCGCAGTTTTCCAAATGCTTTCGCGACTGCGATTCCTCGCCGCAATCGGCATGCACAAACCGATCGCACAGTCCGCAGGCCGGGGGGTCGGGAACCCTATCGATCAGCAGGGTCTCAAATCCCGCCTTTTTCGCCAAATAGACGATTTCGGCTCCCTGTAGCTTTCCTCCGACAACTCCTATTTTCATACCGTTTCGATTCCGCTTCATCCTGCCGCGAATTCCGTTTCGGCCCCCACGCACTACAGATTGAGCCGAACGCCGTCCAAATGGAATATGCTGCGCGCAAACCTCCCCAAACTTCCCGCATTCTCCCGCGCCATAATCAGCCTCTCCAAACCGAATCCGATTCCGACCCAGGTTTCCGCAATCTTCCACGCCCGATCCAGGGGATGCGGTCCTACGGCACCGGAGCCCAACTCCAGCCCCCCTCCCAAAGAGGTGACCACATCCAGCGTCGTCCCATATAGCGTCGAGGATTCCGTTTCGTATCCGTAGGATTCGATTTCCGCCGTTTTCATAACGATGGCTGCCAGCTCCTTCAACCGCTCCTGCCGATTCTCCGGCGGCAATCCGAATTCGCACAGATTCAGCATGGTAAACTCGTTCGTATGGCGGGCACCTTTGGATTCCTTGCGAAAGCAGGAGCCGATTTCAAAAATCCGAATGGGTTTTTCCCACAATCTCAAAAGATCCCTCATGAGGAAGTAGAGATGCGGAGCAAGCATCGGCCTCAGACATCGGTTCCCGTCCAGCCAATAAATCTGCCTATGCAGAGGATGCTCTTCGGTAATGGACATGCGGGACAGCAAACCTCGCGTCGAGATAGTAGGCGTGGCTACCTCCACGAAGCCACAATCGGTCAGGGTTTCGACCAGTTTCGACTCCAGTAGCGACAGCCGTGGCCGCAGACGCACTTGGCGTAGCTCCTTCAGCTGTCGTTTCTGTTGCTCGACTAGCGTTTTCTCCAATTTTTGATAGGCGGCATCGCGCTCCAAAGAGGTATCGAACTCCTGCCGAAGCTCTTCGCGAGCGGCCCCCAGCTCGAACAACCGGTCGCGCTGCGTATTCGTCCACGTTCTGGCCAATTGCTATTCTCCGGGATGTGGGGGGCGGAGGTATTGCAATCCGCAGCGGGCCGATAGGAGGGGAGCCCCGGAGTCGCACCGAGCTGCGTGGATTTAGAGTCCGCGAGATCACTACCGATCCGCTCCCCGATACGGCGGGAGATCGACTGCTTTAGCGTCGATTTATTCTCTTCACATTCCATCTCTTTTTTCAAGCACTTTCGCCTTTAAACCACTTGACACCGCACAAAGCCGCTGATAGTGCTTCACCCTATAATACGCTATGAGTGGCTGCATTGCCGACATAACCGTCCCTTTCCGCCATTCCCTAGCCGCGCCAAGGAGCGGCAATCCACCCGGACACAGAAATATTCGGAGCGACTCAAATGAAGCGCAATGGTTACGCAAGTCTTCGAATGAGCGGCAGATTGAATCTCGATATTTTGACGGAGGACGAGGTCGATCAAATTCACTCGGCCACGCTTGCACTCCTTGATCGAACCGGAATTTTCGTCGAGGAGGAAAAGGCCCTCGACCGTTTCGAACGGGGAGGAGCAAGAGTGGACCGCAATACCAAAATGGTGCGGATTCCTCCCTATCTGGTGGAGGATGCGATCCGCTCCGCACCCTCCAGAGTGGTGCTTGCGGGGCAGGATCCCCGGCACGATCTGATACTGGAAGGTCGGCGCGTCCATTTCACCAATTTCAGCGAAGGGGTGAAGGTAAACGATCCCTATACCGGCGAGAACCGCACGCCGGTAAAGCGGGACCTGATCGACACAGCCCGAATTATCGACTACCTGGACGAGGTCGACTTTTGCGAAAAGGCTTTGGGTGCGCACGACGTCGCCCAGGAGACCGTTCCCTTGCATAACGCGGAGGTCTATCTGACCAATACGACCAAACACTGCGCGTTCGGACCGGGTAACGGAAAACTGCTGAACAAAATCCTGGAGATGGCGGCAGCAATCGTCGGGGGACTCAAAAAGCTGACGGAAAGGCCCATCGTATCGTTTACGACCTGTCCGGTAAGCCCCCTGAAGCTGATTTCCGACTGCTGCGAAATCGTGATGGAATCGGCAAAAAACAACGTGGTCTGCAATATTCTCTCCATGGCAATGTCCGGAGGAACCGCTCCGGTAACCACAGCCGGAACGCTGGTGACTCACAATGCGGAGGTGCTTTCCGGCATTACGCTGTCGCAATTGACGAAAAGGGGCGCACCGGTGATTTACGGCAGCTCTACTACCGCCATGGATCTCAAACTGGCCGCAGCAACCGTCGGAACGCCCGAATGCGCTTTGATCAGTGCGGCCGTCGCCCGATTGGCCAAACGCTATCTGCTGCCGTGCTACGTTGCCGGCGGCTAGAGCGACAGCAAAATATCCGATACGCAGACTGGTCACGAAAAGACGATTACCGGACTGATGCCAGCATTGGCAGGTGCCAATATGATCTACGGTCTGGGGATGCTGGAAAGCGGCATTACATTCGACTACGGCCAGCTGGTATTGGACAACGAATTCGCGCGAATGATCAAACACACCGTGCGCGGATTCCCCGTCGAGGAGGAGGCTCTTGCGCTGGATGTCATCGCAGAGATCGGCCCCGGCGGTCACTACCTGATGCACAAGCATACGCTTGCGGGCATGAGATCCCAATCGAACCCCGAAATGATCGATAGAAGGGTGCGTGCGGCCTGGGAAAAATCGGGTGCGACCACCGTTTACGAAAGAGCTGCCGAAAAGGCCCGATGGATTCTGGAAAACCATAGGCGGAAACCGCTGCCGCAGGAGGCACTGCAGGCGATTCGCTCCATCGTGGAAAGGACGGAAAGAGAGATGGGTATCGAACGACCCTAACGAACGGGTTGGATCGCCATAAAAAGCGACCGGTTTAGGAGAGAGCAATGAAAGAGAAGCATTTTACGCGAATGGGCGACGGCGAACGAATTCGGATGGATGCCGATGAAATCCGGGAGGACATCTGCAACGGATCCGCAGATGCCGCCGCCAGAGCCGGCATTCTCGAACTTACGGAGGAGGAGCGGGACAGAATGTTCGAAATTATAACGGAACCGTCGCGGGTCGTCAGCGTCTCTCCGGGCAGGGAGGTGATCGCAACCGACGACGGCCATACCATGAGTTTCTATTCCGGGGAGGACGGAGGAGGCGTCGGAGTGCCTCTCAGCCGCATGCAGGCGGTACTCACCTACGAAAGGGCCTGCGGTGCGGATACCACATCGCTGGGACACAGCGACTACAGCTACAAACCCGTCAAACCGATCGTCAACTACGAGGCCAACGAGTATTACACCATCTCCCAAACGACGACGGCACCCTTCTTCTACGGAGCCCAACCCAATTTGGGGCTCTATTTTCAGCCCGACGGCCCATGCCCCAATGCGGCCGAACTGATGCCGCTGGGGAAGATCGAAGAGGCAAGGAAAGCGCAGGAGCAGGCAGCCGACCAACTGACCGAAGATCTGGTTTTTGTAGCGAAAAAACTTGCGGAAGTCGGACTGGAAGCTCTTAACTTCGACACCAGCGGTTCCGCAGGAGACGCCGATTTTTTGGCTGCACTGCGCGCCGTCGAGCAAATAAAGAGAGAGATTCCGGATCTTCCCATACTGATGGGGGGGTCCGGCGAGTTCGTTATCGGAATGCACGGCAAAATCGCCTACAAGGGAAGACGGCTGGCGGGAATGTATACCCACGATCAGGCCAGAATCGTCGAGGAGGCGGGAGCCGATATTTACGGCATGGCCGTAAATACCTCCACCACGGAATCGGTACAGTGGAATCTGGCGCGTGCCGTCACCTTTTTGAAGGCGACTACGGCCGCCTGCGCAATTCCCGTGCATGTCAACGTGGGAATGGGCGTATGCGGAATACCGATGATGGAGCAACCCCCCGTCGATTCCGTCACGCGAGTTTCCAAAACGCTTGTGGAGATCGGCATGGCAGACGGGTTGTAGATTGGGGTCGGGGACCCTATGGGAATGTCGATCGCACATATCATGGCCTCGTGTTTGGGCGGCATCCGCACCTCCGGAGATCTGGTGGCCTGGATGCAAATGACCCGCAAAATGAAAATCGACGAAGCCAAAGCCCACGTAGCCAAAAAACTGGGAATCGACACCATCGACCTAAACAATGAAGAGGTGATGCGCGATATCAGGAAGGACCTGAAACTCGGTACCGTCACTTCGGTTGCCGGCAGTCCCAAGGGAATCAGAGCAAAAAGGAGAATAGCGGAAACGCTGGGAATAACGATCCGATCCGTCGAACTCTTCAAGTCCCAGTTCGATTGAACCTTGACGAAGCCGTAAAAATCTCCGCTATACTTGGCGCTTTCTCTCCTTCTCCAACCCGGACGAGGATCGGCTCGAACTTTACGCTGTCGCGCAACTTCGTTCGGACCACCTCTCGTCCGGGCTTCTGCGGACGTGGATAAGGGACGGTTACCGGGTGTCGTTCTCTTTTGGCAGCAGTAGAGATCCGTAATGCCGCTTGAATCGGGTCGATCCGTACTTTTCCAGTTTCCACTCCGGGACCCTGCAACGGGAGCAGACACTACGAAACATCCTGTTTCTCAACCAGCGGCTCGCCCGGCTATTGCGCGAATCGTTTACGGTGAAGTTCTCGTTGCAATGGGTCGTGATTTCACCCTGCTCTCCCATTTTCTCAAAGGTGCGAATGCCATGCAGCACGCCTCTGCGCGAAGGCCATAGTTTTATTTTGTCGATCAGCCGAAACAGCTCTAGCCGTTTTCTGTAGTATCGTATCTTGGCAAGTTTCGCCCTTTTTTCCGAACTCATAGCTCTTTCCACCGGATTTCGATTCCGCAAACTTCCAAATTGACGGCATGCCGCCATCCCTTTTCCGCAAAGAGAGAAATCTTGCGACTTTTTTGAAAAAAATGCAAAATCGGCCGTACCTCTTTTCAAACCGACATCACATCGTTTTTCTCTCGCAAATCCATGGAGGGTTTTCGTTCCACTGGGGAAGTCCATTCGAAACAACGGCAACGCGCAAAAAGCGACAGACCATAGAGAGATGAAATGAGCGAAAGCAAAGCGGTTGTCTGCCCCAACTGCCAAAGGCTGGTCAGCAGCTATGTAGAGCGGTGCCCCCACTGCGGTCTTTCCCATCCGGGGAGCAAGGCCCAGTTTATGAGAACTCTGGGCGGTAGCCGGATCACATTCGTCAACGCCATTATCGCGGCGAATATCGTTTTTTTCGCAGCCTCCTACCTGCTTTCGGTTTTCTATACCGGTATATCGACCTCACGCGGTTTGCTCGGTCTGCCGGCACCAAGCGGATTCGCCCTCGATAGACTTGGGGGAGCCCATCTGACCGGCGTGATCAACGGGGAGTGGTGGCGGTTGGTCAATTCCGTTTTTCTCCACGGCGGCCCTCTTCATATCCTTTTCAACATGATATGGGTCAAAAACCTTGGAACTCCTGCCGAACAGCTACTGAGCCCGCAAAAAATGGTGGTGGTCTATCTCGTTTCCGGGGTGGTCGGCAATATCGTCGCGATATTCCTTCCGGTTGCCGGTTTCTATCTTGGTTTCGACATGAGGCCGGTTTTTGTCGTCGGAGCATCGGGAGCCGTTTTCGGCCTGATGGGAGCCATCATTGCATTCGGCCGCAAACGGGGAGGATATCTGGGCCGCAGTTTGGTCCGTCAGCTGGGCATATGGGCTGCGGTAATTATCGCGATGGGTTTTGTCTTCCCGGGCATCAGCAATTCCGCCCATATCGGCGGACTGATTGCGGGACTCGTCCTGGGACAGATCATGCCGATTCGGGACAGCTATACCAGCAGACAAGCGAATGCCATTCTTTCGCTGATCGTGACCGCCATCTGTATCTATGCGTTTTTCAAAATGCTGCAGCGGCTCTTCGCAATTATGTGAGCCGTATCGGAAGAGGAAAACTCGATAGGAAGCTGCGGGGAAACCGCTTGCAAACGCTCTCTATTCGATGAAAAACCGGGATCCTATCGCCCTTTCGGGAAGCCGTACGGTTTTCCCCGGAAGCCGGTCGAGTATCCATTGAATGTAGGTGTTGCTGTTGGGACCGGGCCAATAGAGGTATCTGTCGAAATGGGGATATGTCCGGGCGGATTCGGCAAGAATTCGGGAGAGGCGGCGGGCACTCTCTCCTTCCCAGTAGCAAAGCGGACTCGCCTGCCAACAGCGGGATCGGGTTAGTGGAGTCAGCCCAATTCCCCGAAAAGGAGCGAAAAGATTGCGGTGGATGTAGCCCCACCGCCGTTCGGCAGGAAGTTTTCTATGCCACACTTCCCAACGGTATGTGGCATTGTGCCGGTCGGAAACGGTGCACCAGGCATGAACGGAGATAAAATTCAGAGGAAAGGGCAGAGGCGAAACTAGCAGCCAAGCCTGCTCGATTCCCCGCTTCAGTGGCGGTATCTTCATTGCAGTCGAATATGGTCCCCGCCTCTTGGCAAACCTGCACACGGGATTTTGCCCCCTACGCCCGCAATCCAACAATCGAGTCTCTCTGCCGCCGACCGCAGACTATTCCGACGAGTGGTGGTATGTTTCGCCGAAGCCCCCCTCCGTCGGTTGCTGCCACTCTTCAGCCGCAGCGGCCTCCGTTTCGTCCGAAGCACCTTCGGTCGACTCCTCTTCGCGCGAAGCGCCGTCGCCGATGCTTCCCAACGTGGCGTCAAAGTCTGCCAGAAGGGAGGGCAGTTTACTTCTATACTCCTCGTTTTCCCCCTCCAACTCCTTTACCCTAGCCTGCAACTCTTTGATTTTACAAATGGCTTCGCCAATTTTGCTTTCCAGCTGATCCAAGATTTCCATTGATTCCCTGCAATTGCGAGATAGTGTAAAACGGCATCGCATGCGAGCTGCGCTCCCAGTCAAGTAACGGCCCCATAGGAGCCACGTTTCTGATAGCTTGAGCGGAAAGGAATCGCAAGGCTTTTTTACGAAACCGGTTCGATTTGCAATGCCGACAGCATCGCCTTGTTAAACTGAATATCCGTCTCCCTTCTGGTATTGGCAATGATTCCACTCAGCAGGATCCTTGCCTTCTGCTCCTGCAATCGGGTTTCCAACGCCCTCAAGTCATCCTCTTCGATCGTTTCGGGCACTTTTTTTCCGACCATAAAAACCAGTACGTTGTTCCTATCTCTGGCAATCAGCTTCACTTCACCGGCGGCCATATTGAACACTTCCATCCTAAAGTCCACGTTTCCGGCCTCGGAATCGCCATCCGCCAGCGTGAATCTTGCACTGACCGCTTTCGTCTTCAACAATGGCTCCAGCTCGTCAAACTGTTCGCCGGTTTTTATGCTCTTTTCAAATTCCCTCCCCTTCCTTTCCGCAAACTCCTTTTCCGCCTCCTGTCTGGCGAATATCCGCACCTGGCTTTTCACGACTTCTAACGGTTTGACGTAGGGATCGACGATTTTGCTGATCTCATACACAAGTATTCCTTCGCCGGAGGCCAGTTCGAACGAGCCTCGATCTCCCAAGCTTCGAGAGCTCAAAGCCGAATAGAGACCGTAGGAATGCCCCAAAACCTCCAGATTCTGCCCGTCGTCGAAAGGGACGGTCTGTTTCGCGGTCTTTTGCGCCGATTCCGCCAGTTCCTGCATGGACGGTCGGTTTTCGCCCTCTTCCACCCGCAACAGTTTTGCGGCCATGCCGGCAAGCCTCCGCTTCGCCTTCCCCAGTCTGACCAGCTCGCTCACCCTTTCCTCCACCTCTTCCAGGCTTTTCACCGTTGCTTCCTTTTTATCGATCAACTCGATAATGTGGTAGCCGAACTGCGATTTGACCGGTTTCGAGATTTCGCCCCTGCCTAACGATCCGACGGCATCTTCGTACGACTGAACAAAGGTGCCTTTGTCCACCCATCCCAGGTTTCCGCCTTTATCTCGCGAACCCGGATCGGCAGAGTGCCTTGCGGCCAGTTCGGCGAACCGTTCTCGATCCTTCACCAGTTCTCCGTACAGCCGGTCGGCCTCTTTTTTTGCCTTTTCGTAGTCTTCCGCCTCCCTCCCCTCACCGACGGCAACCAGAATATGACGGGAATCGTAGCTTTCCCTCACGGCAAATTCGCGATCTTTGTGCCTGTCGTAGTATCCTTTGATCTCCTTCTCCCTGACGACCACTTTGCTCTTCACGTCGTCCACCGACAATGCGATATAGTCGACAACGAACTGTTTCTTCTGTTCGAAGTCCGTTCTGTGGGATTCGTAGTACTTTCCGATCCGATCCTCCGTCACCTTCACCCGGTCCGCGAACAGGCTTGGCGTCAGCTCTATCATCTTTATGTCCATCTCGGTATGGAAACGCCTATACTCCTCTTTGACGTATTCCCGGCTGAAGGATATACCCGAATGCAGAAAGCGGAGATACTTCTCCGTCAGAATCGAATCTCTCAACTCCCTTTCGTAGACGATCTTGTTGGTACGGTAGTTTTTCAGCAGTTTGTCGTATTTTTTCTGATCGAACCGATTGTCGGTCCGAAAGGCCGGGTTTTCGTAGATCGCATTGGCCACCTCCAAATCGGATACTTCCAGGCCGTTGGCGCGGGCATTTTTCAGCAATACGGCATTGTCGACCAACTGTCCCACGACCTGCTCCTTCAAACGAAACGCCTCGATGAAACGCTCCGCATTCTCCCGATACTGTTTCCGGTACTGCGACTCGGCCCGTTCATAGGCTCTTTGATAGGCATCCAGCTTAATCTCGTATCCATCCACTTCCGCTACGGTATTGACTCCCTGGCTCCTGTATGTCGACAGCCCAAACGTCAGCATCACGACGGCAACTACCGCAACGACAAACTTGACGCCGAAGGACTGCACGTTGTCACGAATTATATTTAGCATATCGGTCCTTCCGAACGATTTTCACGATCCCACGCCTTTGCCGCCCTATCCCCGCTTCGGGCAAACGACAGATACTGTTAAAGATACGAAAAAAACGTTATCCGGTTTCAATGCAGGCGTCAAATCAATGCGCCAAGAATCAATCCGAAAAACGTCCGACCCTCCTCACCACGGTAAAACCAGCCCAAATGGCTGGAGCAGCTCCCGCATATCGACACCTGCCAGCTGAAATCCTGGAACCAAGTCCACTCTTGGGAGGGAATACCCAGAGAGATGCAGCCGTCGGCTTTGGTAAAACAGCCAATCTCGAATACGCGACCGGTCGGATTGAGAAAAGTATGCCGAAAGGCGCCTTGAATTTCGGTTTTGCAGTTGGTCGTAGTGATTTTATGCTCGCAGAATTTACAAAGTATATGTTTTTCTTTATGCTTCTTCTGTAGTCTTTTCCTGTTCCGCTTGGTCTTTGCACTGCGACCGAACCGATTTCCGCCATTTTCCGTTTTGCATAGCAACATGCCCGACGATCCCCCCGCCAAATTTTCGTTCGCTACATTATGATTCCCCGGATTCCATTTCCCGACCGATATCGAATCCGTTCCGCCAATTGCGGGCCTTTGATAAACCCAAACCAAGAGCTACAGAACAATGACGCCGAACCTAAGCCGATTCGATACGATCTATACCCTGGGTCCCGAAGGCACCTTCAGCTACCAGGCTGCCCACGCCGTAGGAGGCGATCGCATCAAAAGAATCGAATATACGACGACCATTCCCCAAATTGCCGACGAGGTCCAAAAAAGCGAGAGCGTCATCGGTGTAATGCCCATTGAAAACTCCATATCCGGCACCGTTGCCCAGGCACAGGACTGCCTTGTGGATGCCGAAGTCGTCATCATCAACGAACTGCTGATCGACGTTCGCTATAGCCTGCTCTCCCATGTGCCCATCGCCGAGATAGCACACTATTTTTGTCATTCGGTCGCCTTTAATCAAAACATGGTGTTTGCCTCGAAACAAATGCCGAATGCGGAAGTGGTATTTGCCAAATCGAACATTCATGCCGGGGAGATGTTTCTGGACCGTCCGACCGAACCGGTTGCGGCCATTGTGCCCTATCCCGTCGCACGCACCAATCCGCTCTACAGGAAAAAGATCGTTGCCGACGATACGCAGGACTATCGGGAAAACCTCACCCGTTTTATCGTCCTTCAAAAAAAACCGGCAGACTACTCGCCGGATTTCACCAGAAAAAAAACGGCGCTCTACGTGGCGTTCACAGAGGACCGCCATTCGCTTCTGTTCGAACTGCTGTGCGAGTTTCATGTCTACAAAATCAATCTATGCCGATTGGAATCGCGGCCTCACAAAGAGATAGCATGGAGTTACAGTTTTTTTATCGACTTCCACAACAACCACCGGGTAGGGACCTGCCTGTCCGCTCTTCAAAAATTGAACATCGAATACAAACTCTTCGGCAGCTACGATATCATCTCCAACGAGATCTCGTGACAACCTCTTTTTTGAACGGAAATGAATGACGAAGCGGTAAAAAATCCCAAACCCGTCATTCCCGCGAAGGCGGGAATCTATAACC
>CAZLTI010000005.1:15557-20536 GCA_964562335.1 uncultured Pseudomonadota bacterium
TTTTATTAGGTTCCCGCCTTCGCGGGAATGACAATCCGCACAATTTTCGACTTTCTACCGGTTCATCATGAATAGTTCGCCGTTAGTGTGGAATGTAGACCCGGTAATGTTCACCATATCGCTCCAGTGGCAGCTCGTCTGGACGGCGATCTGCCTTGTGCTGGAATTCTACTACCTGACGGCCGCAATCGGAAGCCCCGGAAAAAGCGAAACTCGAATCAATGCGTCGATAGTTCTGACCATGTTCGGAATTATCGTCGGCGGTCGTTTGGGATACGGGCTGATAGCGCAAACGGACATTCTGTTGGGCGATCCCGTCGGTTTTCTTTTTCGCGATGCCTGGAACGCAGATCTCGAATTCAGACGTTCCGTCCGCTGGTACGGGCTGCTGTTCGCCATGTCGTTCGTTTTCGGCTCCCTGATCGGCTCCTGGATATATCGACGGGAGGGGAAGTCTCGGGAAACGCTGGACCGCCTGATTTTCTATCTGGCGATCGGAACCGTTGCAGGGGCCAGGCTCGGCCATGTCCTGTTCTACAATCCCGAATACTATTTCAGCAGCCCCATGCGGATTCTCAGGATCTGGGAAGGAGGACTGGCGAGCCACGGCGCCGGAATCGGTCTTCTATTGGCTGTCCTATACTACTCCAAAGCGACGAAAGGATTCGGCTTCTTTTGGGTCTTCGATCGGCTGGCGATCATTGTCGCCCTCAGCGGATGCCTGATCCGTCTCGGCAATCTGATGAATTCCGAAATCCTGGGCAGGAGAACCGACAGTGCCCTGGGAATCGTCTTTCGGCGAGTAGACTCCGTTCCCCGGCATCCCGCTCAACTCTACGAATCGGTCGCCTATCTGACGATTTTTTTTCTGCTGCTGACATTGTACCTGGGCGTCGCCCGAAGGCTGGCATCGGGGTTCCTGACGGGGACCGCCTTTATTCTGATTTTTACCGTCCGGTTTCTCATCGAGTTCGTCAAAGAGGAGCAATCCGCAGCGCTCCCGGAAACGCTCCTCAATATGGGACAATGGCTCAGCATTCCGATGGTGCTTTTCGGCATCTACGTTTTGCGGAGGTCCCTCGCATCTTCCCGGTAGTATTCCACAACCGGGCAACAGCGGCTAAATCAATCTGCCGGACCGACTCTCGACCCAGCATCGGTCGCCATTGGGAAGCTCGACTTTCCACCACTGCCCCCGGTCGTCGATCAATTCGAATTCCATTCCGCCCGGAAGCGCCTGCTCGTAAAATCTTTCGTAGCTTTTGCTGGGACCTTTTCTTGCTTCCGTTTCCCTTTCGACCAATACTCCGGTTTTGGAGAGATGGCGCTCGTACGAAGAGACCGCAAAAGATCCTCCCAATCCGCAGGAAGCAATCAGCAAAAGAGTCGAGAGTGCCCCTACCAGAATGTGCCTCCTGAATATTCCCACCGTTTTCGCCACCCAAAACAAAACGAACAGCGCGATAAAGGCGCTCTTTCTCGTATCGAAATCGAACATGAAGTGCCAAAAAAACAGTCCCTTGATCGGACCGTCCCACCAGTCTCCATCGGCGACCGGGACGTTCAAGTCCTGCCTGGCCAGATTCATATTGTATTCGAGTTCGGGGGATCCCGGAATCAGCCTCTGCGCCCTGCGATAATACAGGATTGCCCTCCCCAATTCGCCCGCCTCGTAAAAAGCGTTGCCGATATTGAAAAACAGAAAACCGTTTTCCACATGGTGTTCCTCATAGATATCCAGGAACAACTGGGCCGCCCTCGACATACGAATTCGCTTCTCCTGGCCGGATAGCGCCAATCCCCGGTCGAATTCGGCCTGCGCCTCCGCAAACAGCTCTCTTTTGTCCGCATGCGCAGGAGTTCCGACAAAAAAAAGAGCGAGGCCGATCGCCATCCACAAAGCCGCTACCGTTTTTTTCCTCCTATTCGTTCCCGGCCGTTTCATGATCCCAGTTTGCCAATACGCTCTTCCACTTCATTCCGAAACGCTGCCGCCAATCGGCAGAAGGTCTTTTCTGCGTTTTGCGTCGCCCTTTCGGCATCTTCAAATCCTATAGAAGTAGTATCCATCACCATTTCCGGCGAAAAAAAAGAAAAAGTGCGTTAATTGAATTGACATTTCCCAACTCTATGCTAAAAACCAGCAGCTATTTTATTTGCAATTCCTAGATTCTAGGAAGAATTTGGCAATTCCGATACATTCTTCAGGAGGAATATGAGCACAAGCCTTACGAAAGCCGAATTGGTTTCTCTTGTAGCTGGGGATACGGAAATTACGAAAGCGGCTGCGGAAAGAGTTCTGAACAGCATGATGCAAAACATCCAGGACGCATTGGTGCAAGGGAAGACGATTCAGCTGATCGGTTTTGGTTCTTTCTCTTCGGTTCAAAAAGCTGCTCGAACGGGACGAAACCCACAAACGGGAAAAAAGATAAACATTGGGGCCAAAAAGGTTCCTAAGTTTAAGCCAGGGAAAAACCTGCGCGATGCCGTAAACGCGCCGAAAAAGACAAGAAAAAAGAAAAAGTAGTCCGATTCGACGGAAGTGGGCGAAAAGTTCATTGTGAATTTGCCTGGCGCAGCTCAAGAGGGCAGCACAATTTTCAGGCTGCAGAACCGACAGCCGTTTTTCGCCGCTTTGAAAATTGCCCGTCGGAACCGTCCGGCATAGTCGCTCTATTTGTTCGGGGGTTTTCTCCAGGGAAATAGCAGTCCTTTGAGTTTTGAGGTTTTCCTCTCGCCTGCCGTATCGTAAATAATGTTCTTTTCGCCTTCCCTAACGGCGAACCATGCCGTTTCCAGTTTGAGCGTTTTATCGTTTTGGATCGTATCGTTTTCCGTTGGCCCCCTGTTCGAAATCATGTTCGACACGACATTTTTGAATTTGATTTCCGGCACATTCTCCTCCTCGGACACGGCACTCCTCTCCATACTCTTCTGACTGCAGGCGAACTCGACGACCTTGCGGATATCCTCGGCACCGTCGTTGATATCGACAACCGAGTGAATATTTTCCAATTTTTCCGAGAATGTATGATCGGCGGCTTTTCTTGCGACCATTACGATGGGTATCGATTTGTGTGCTTTGAAGATCGTCGACAAATCCTCCGCCAACCCCTTTTCGTCCTCGCCGAACATCCAGACGACGGCGTCGATTTCATGCTTCGAAAAAACCTCTTTCGCTCTCAGTCGGCCTCGCGCAAAAAACAGAACGAAACCGTGTTCTTCGAGATGGGGAGTTACGGTATCCTCAAATTCGTCGCTGGTGACAACCAGAAGATTCGCTTTCATGATTCAATTTGTCGATGCGATCCATTTTTCCGTTTCGTTCCGACCGTTACCTACAATTAAGCGATCGGAAGACAAAAATCAATATTCAAGTGTTCGTTTGCACCGCATTTATTCGGGTTGCGGGTCTGCAATAGGGGGTAGAGGGGAAACGTAACGGAGAATTCAAGAAAAAAGAGGCCGCATGCAGAAATTCCACTATATGCGCCATAGGGAGAAGGAGGCTCTTATCGATTTTCTCGTACGGCGATTCCCGTACCATTCTAGGGAGGAATGGCTCGACGCCGTTTCGACGGGTGCCGTCAGGATCAACGGCCTTCGCGCGAGAGCCGAGTATGTACTGAAAAACCGCGATATCGTCTCCTACGACCGCCCTCCCGCTACGGAACCGGAAGTCGACAGAAATTATACGATCGTCCATGCGGACAAAGACATCGTCGTTGCCGAAAAGAGCGGCAACATCCCCGTTGCGGAATCGGGCAAATACTGCCGCAACACGCTAATCAACCTTCTCAAGGAGAGGGAGCGGTATGCGGAACTCTTTGCGGTGCATCGACTCGACAAGGAGACCTCCGGCCTAATAGTAATCGCCAGGAGCAGGCATGTCGCCACGCAACTTGGACGGCAGTTTGCCTGCCGGATTCCGAAAAAGAGGTATATGGCAGTCTTAATGGGAGAGTTGGCCTCCAAAGAAATTCTGGTGGATCGTCCCATAAAGAGAAATACTCCACTGCCGGGGTGCGTAAGAATCAGACAAATCGTTTGTCTTACGGGCAAACCCTGCAAAACGCTCTTTAAGTCTCTTCAATCCTCCGACGGCCTCACTCTGGTACGAATCGAACCGCATACCGGCAGAACGCACCAAATCCGCTGTCATGCGGAATACCTGGGATACCCGGTACTGGGCGACAAACTGTACGGCCGCACAAACGAGCAGTTTCTGTCCGTATTGCAGGAACGGGAAAAACCGCTGTTTCCTCCATTCGGTATCATCGATAGACAGCTGCTGCATGCTGCTTCGCTGGAATTCCTCCACCCCTCTTCCGGAGAATGGAAGCGATTCGAATCGGACTACCGAAAGGAGTTCCTGAAATTCGAGACGCTTCGGAACTTTCTGTCGAAACCGCTGGAGCCGTAAAACCTGATGAACTGGTAAAAAGTTCCAAAGCCGTCATTCCCGCAAACGCCGCTAACGCAACGGCATGGCGTAATTTAGACTTGGAGCTTTTTTCTCGACGGTTTTTTCCAAAACATGGGCGATGCGCAGCAGCAAGCTCTCCTGCCAATGGTCCCCCATAAGCTGGATTCCGACGGGAAGACCTCGGCGGTCGTAGCCGACCGGTTGGGAAATGGCCGGTATGCCGATCAGATTGGCGACAGTAGCGTATTTCATGATACGAGTCAGCAGCCCAATATTCGACTCCCCTCTCGACAGCGCATCCGGTAAAATCGGTGGTGCGGTACAGGCCGTGGCGGGCGTTACGATCGCATCGACCTGTTGGAAAGCCCGACGAAAGTGAGCCATGGTTCTCGCTCTGATCCGCTGGGCCTTAATGTAGTCGGTAGAGGCCAAATGCCGCGTTAAGGCCAAATTGTTTCGAACGTCCAGACCAAAATCCTGGAGGTGTTCGTCAAAATAGGGCGCCATGGCGGCAGCCATTTCCGAAGAGATGGTGACGGCATGGGCAACT
>CAZLTI010000005.1:20546-33676 GCA_964562335.1 uncultured Pseudomonadota bacterium
ATTCCGGCAGGACGATCTCTTTCGTTCGTGCTCCTTTTTTGTCAACTCCCGGACGGCCTGCTCGCATTTCGCTACAACTTCGGAGTCGGCATCCCGTAACCACGGTTCGTAAATGCCCAAACGGACATCCTTAAGATCGGTATTCTCGAACCCGATCAAGTCGACGGCAGGCTGCCCTTCGGTCCAGCAATCCCTGGGATCCGGACCTGCCATTAGCGCATAGGTCAAAGCAACGTCGCGGACGGTTCCCGCCAACGGTCCGATATGGGCCACACTCCAACACAGAGGCGCGGCACCGAATTCGCTCACTCTGCTCCATGTGGGTTTCAGCCCGACCACTCCGCAAAACGAGGCCGGAATGCGAATGGAACCTCCGCCGTCGGCACCGATGGCGCAGGGACACAGTCCCGCTGCTACTGCGGCTGCCGAACCGCTGGAGGAGCCTCCCGTATAGTGCTGCGGATTGTACGGATTCCGGGGCGTTCCGTAAAAGAGGTTGAGTCCCGTAACTCCCATCCCTATCTCGTGCATGTTGGTTTTGCCGAAAAGAAGGGCTCCCGATGCACGAAGCCGAGAAACCGCCGTGGCATCTTCGGTCGCCGGGCCGCTGCCGTAGAAGCTGGTTCCCAAGGTGGTTCTATAGGGAATCTGATCCATTTCGTCCTTCACCGCGACCGGCACTCCATCGAATATGCTCAACGGTTTTCCCCTCGCATAACGTTTGGCAGATGCGCGAGCCTGACGGATCAAGTCTTCCTCATCCCAGGCAACCAACGCTCGCAGAGGGGGAGGCGAACTGTCGGACTTTCGGATCGACTCGAGTGTCTGCCGGGCCACCTCCACAGGACTAACGACCCTCCTGCGGTACGCACCGGAGAAGTCCCGAATCGTCGCAAAAGAAAATCCCGATGGCGAAGTATGCGCCGACTCCCCATCCAACAGCATGCGTAGAGACCGGTCCACTTCGGACTTTGCCGGATACGTTCCGGGTTCGATCCGGGGCTGGAACAGGGGGGGTTCGTCTACGGCTTTTTTTTGGAACTCCTCGATTCTCGCGTCGCGAAACAACTTGGGAATAAGGATTTTCGCAACGAGAGGATTTTCCAACAGCTTCACGAATGCAAAAAACGGAAGGCCGGTCAGCCTGGGAAGATCGATGGGCTTTAGATCGTATGTCATCCTCTCCTCCTCACGAAGGTTTTGCGAAACTGTCGCTTCTCCCGCTTCCGACATTCGTTTCCCCCACTCGAAACAGCGCATACTTGAAGGCAACGGGTCCTACGATCTGATTGACCGTAATGGAGGCGATCAAAATACTCTGGATAGGCACGCCAATCTCGGGGAAGCGCCTGGCGATTTCGCTCAGCAACCCGATACTGACGCCCGCCTGCGTGATAAACCCCATCCAGGTGTGACGATAGATCCTGGGCGAATCCCCGGCGAGCCGTCCGCTCATGTAGGACCCTATAAAGACCATCGCAATCCGAACCACGACGATGGTTACGCCGAGCATCCAGCCCGCCCTGATAATATCGACATTGATGGAAGCGCCCGTTATCGCAAAAAAGCCCACGTAGATCGGTAGAGAAACGCGATCCATCTTTGCCAAAAACGAGGAGCCGTATTTGGAGAAGTTCTGGACGGTAAAACCGGCTGCCAGACACATCAGCAACGGTTCGATATTGATGCTGATGTCATGGATTTCGTGGAAATAGTCTCCGAGCAAATGGCTGAATTTGATCACTAAAAAACCTACGGCAATCGCCAATACCGGAAACTCCATCCTTACTTTGTCCATCAGATAGACGATCCCTTTACCGAGCAAAAACCCCAAAACGGCCGCGATGCAAATCTCAAACAGGAGATGAAAAAAAAACAGGGGATCGAACACTCCATCCGGCGCTATTGCAATTTGACACACGGAGATGACGATGCCGAACAGTACAATAATCAATACATCCATTACGATCGTGACGCTCAACACAATATTGGTGTATTCC
Organism: uncultured Pseudomonadota bacterium; assembly: GCA_964562335.1. Taxonomy (GTDB): domain Bacteria; phylum SAR324; class SAR324; order XYD2-FULL-50-16; family XYD2-FULL-50-16; genus CAZJUM01. The sequence goes on from CAZLTI010000005.1 coordinate 22,547, forward strand.
CCCTCCGCTTTCGTCTCTCGGATAATGGCAAATGCCGAAGAGGGCGATCGGGCAACCGCGATGACGCCGAACAGTGCGGATATTGCAACCCGAATCGCAAACGGATAGGCAGCCATAAAAGGAATAAAACTCGAAATCGCCAGAACGGTACTACTCACTCCGAAAAATACGATGCCCGTGACGCCCGCCACCAGGCTCGCGATCGATTTCAGATTTTTCCGAATGCTGCCCGCCTTCAGCTCGCCACCGGCACAAAAGGCAATAAAAGCCAATGCCATGCTGTTTAAAAAATCGAGTTCGGCTATCGCTGTCGCCGAGTAGAAATGCAAAAAATAGGGACCCAGAAACAACCCGGCAATCATGTAGCCCGTAATCCTCGGAAGTCCGAAGATTTCCAACAGACCTCCGGTGCAATAGGCCGCAAGAAGCAAAAAGCCCAGCAACAATGCCGACGAAGTCTCGGAGGAGGAAGCGAAAATATCCGTATGGACGACAACGGACATGCTGCCCAAAACCAACAGTAGACAAAAAAAACGATTCGCCATTGCTGCCTCTTCCACTTGAAAGATACCCAGTCGCCCGACGATTCGTATAAAACGGACGACCGCCTTGTTCCCGCTTATCCCATTGCTTTTATGCCTGCTTGTCAATAATATAGAGAACCAAAAAAAACCGGCACGTTGCAATACGACAGTCAATCTTCTGATGAACCGGTAAAAAGCCGATAATTGCGCGGATTGTCATGCAATACTCCATAGAGAAAAAACTTGTCGTCGCCGTATCCTCCAGTGCGCTTTTCGACCTGACGGAATCGGATCGGGTGTTTAGAGAGCGGGGGGCAAGAGCCTACAGGCAGTTTCAGGAAAAGCACCTCGATAGGATACTGGACAAAGGGGTGGCATTCCCCTTCATTCGGCGCTTTCTCAATATCAATAGGCAGTTTCCGCAGGAGCAGCCTGTAGAGGTGGTATTGCTGTCGCGCAACTCTCCAACCACCGGCAGGCGGGTTTTTCGTTCCATTCGGCACTACGAAATGGATATCTCCAGAGCGGCGTTCGTCACGGGCAAGTCTCCCTACCCCTATATTCCGGCATTCAATGCTTCGCTTTTTCTTTCGGCAAACAATTTGGACGTCCAGCGGGCCATTCGGGCGGGATACCCGGCGGGAACCGTGCTGCCCTCCACCGTCTTCGACGACCTGCAGGACAGCGAGCTGAGAATCGCTTTCGATTTCGACGGCGTGATCGTCGACGACGAATCGGAAGCGGTATATACAAATAGCGACCTGCCGAACTTTCACAAATACGAACTGGAAAAATCGGACGTTCCGCACAACCCCGGACTGCTGGCCGAACTGTTCACCAAGCTCTCCTTTCTGCAAAAACTGGAGGGCAAAGCCGAGGAGGAGAATCCGCACTACAATAGAACGCTCAAGACCGCAATCGTCACGGCGAGAAACGCGCCGGCACACGAAAGATTCGTGACAACTTTGGAAACCTGGGGAGTAAGCGCCGATCAGACCTTTTTCCTGGGCGGTATGAGCAAAGACAGAATCCTGAAAGTGTTAAAGCCCCACATCTTTTTCGACGACCAGAAGGATCACCTGAAATCTTCGGCAGGCGACATTCCCATGGTTCATATCCCCTTCGGCATCGCAAACAGAAAAACCGAAACAGAGAGAGACATGCCCGCAAACGGTTTTTAAGGAGACTCCGACGGACGATGACGGCTCCAAATACCATCCCCGATTCTGCGAGCCTCTCTCGATTGAAAGAGGGTTCGGAAAGACGGCTTTCTCGCTGATCCGAATGCTGATTGGCGAGGTTTTGCGAAAAAATCGGAGATTCCCCGCAAAACCAAGAAAAATCTTGACACTTTACTGAAATGATGGAAACTAAATCGCGTTAGTAACTTCAAAATTTCACCGCTTTATAGTTTGGGATCTATTTGAAGTGCAAACGTCGGTGCCTTGGGAGAAGAGAACTCCAGCGGCCCTTGTAGGATTTTCCCATTCCATTCGCTAACCTGAAATTATACCTGAAAGAGGAGAAAGCAGATGAAACGTGTACTTGCAACGATCGGTTTCCTATCCCTCGTATTGTTTCTTGCGGGCGGTCTTTTCGCCAAAGGCCATTTGAAATTCCCCATCGGCGAAGACAAACGATTCCACTGGGACGACCTGAAGTACTTCCAAAACTTGGACCTCAAAGGGGAAACGTTGCTCGTAGCCGGGCCATGGACGGGTGCTGACAAGGCGTTAGTCAACAGCATTCTGGACTATTTTCGGCATGCCACCGGCGCCAACTTGGTGTATGCCGGATCGGACAGTTTCGAGCAGCAGATTGTGATTGATATCGGAGCCGGAAGCCCTCCGAATATCGCCGTCTTCCCTCAGCCGGGTCTTGCCGCCAATATGGCCGCAAAGGGGAAATTGGTTCCCCTGGGCGACGAAATCAGAAACTGGATCAGGAACAATTATGCCGCCGGACAGTCTTTGATCGAACTGGGCTCCTATAAGAACAAAAGCGGCAAGAAGGATCTGTACGGCTTCTTCTACAAGTTGGATCTGAAGAGCCTTGTCTGGTATATCCCCGACAATTTTGACGAGGCGGGATACGAAGTGCCCAAATCGATGGAGGAGCTGTTCAAACTGAGCGACCAGATCGTCAAGGATGGCGGAACGCCCTGGTGCATCGGGCTCGGCTCGGGCGACGCTACCGGATGGCCTGCCACCGACTGGGTCGAGGATCTGATGCTCAGAACGCAGCCCCCCGATGTGTACGACAAATGGGTGACCAACGAGATCCCCTTCAACGATCCCAAGGTAATCAATGCGATTAAAGTATTCGGCTCGTTTGCCAAAAACGGCAAATATGTCGCGGGCGGCGTATCGACCGTCGGCTCCACCGACTTCCGCGACAGTCCCAAAGGATTGTTTAGCGTTCCGCCCAAATGCTATATGCACCGACAGGCCAGCTTTATTCCCTCCTTTTTCCCCAAAGGGACCAAGCTGGGCGTCGATGCGAATTTCTTCTATTTCCCCTCCTACGCCTCCAAAAATTTGGGAAATCCGGTATTGGGTGCCGGAACTCAATGGGCCATCACCAAAGACAACAAAGCGACCCGGGAGTTTATGAAGTTCCTCCAAACCGCGTTGGCCAACGAACTTTGGATGGCGCAGAGCGGATTTCTTTCGGTGCATAAGGGGGTCAACCTGAAGGCCTATGCCAGCGATTCATTGCGCAAGCAGGGGCAGATTTTGCAAAATGCCACCACCTTCCGCTTTGACGGCTCTGATATGATGCCCGGTGCAGTGGGTGCCGGCGCGTTCTGGACGGGAATGGTCAACTACGTTGGCGGCGCTTCCGAAAAGGAGGTGGCCGACGGCATTCAGCGTACTTGGGACGCTCTCAAGAAGTAGTCAAAGATAGATACTTCTCGGAACGGAAAGTCCGTTCCCACTCTTTCGCTTAGCGGCCTCTTTCAAGATACGAGGGAAGAGGCCGCCACCGTTTTGTCGCACCATGCGCGAAACTACTCGAAAACAACTCTTTCGACTGCCCCCCATCCCCTTCTCTTTCGCGGATGTTGGGGACGGAAACCGTTTCCTTCGCGCAGTCAGCGAAATGCCGGCCGCTGCTATTCACCAACCGAAACAGGGAGTCTATTTTGATTGATCAAATCATCAATGCCTGTATGGCCGTTTTATTCGGCATCGGATTTTGCGTTCTCTATTTTGCCGGAACGAACTGGCTTTTGGATCGGATTTTTGCCGATCGTCCCACCAAAGACGGCGTAATGAGCAACGTTAACGCCAACAGGCGAGCGGCCATTCGTCCTTGGCTGTTTGTGGGTCCCGCTCTACTGATACTCGCCATGTATCTCGTCTATCCGGTATACCAAACCCTGAAACTTAGCCTGATGGATAAAGACGGCATCAATTTTGTCGGGTTCGCCAACTATTCCTGGCTCGTCCAAGATCCCGAATTTATCCAGTCCGTCGGCAACAACCTGTTGTGGCTGATCATCGTTCCCACCATGGCCTGTGCCATGGGTTTGATAGTCGCCACCCTGGCGGATCGCGTTTGGTGGGGCAACATCGCCAAATCGCTGATCTTTATGCCGATGGCCATCTCCTTTGTGGGTGCCAGCGTCATCTGGAAATTCGTTTACGATTTCGGAGGCCCGGAAGGCGTGCAGATCGGAATTCTCAATGCGATGGTAGTCGGACTGGGAGGAGAACCGAAGGCGTGGATTACGATCCCCTTTTGGAACAGTGTCTTTCTCATGATAATCCTTATCTGGATTCAAACCGGTTTTGCCATGGTGATCTTCAGCGCCGCGCTGCGGGGTGTGCCCGAAGACACTCTGGAAGCCGCCAGAATGGATGGAGCCAACGAGCTTCAAATTTTTATCCGCATTATGATTCCTCAAATCATGACTACCATTCTGGTAGTGTGGACAACGATCACCATCGTCGTTCTGAAAGTCTTCGATATCGTGCTGGCTATGACCAACGGACAGTGGAACACCGAGGTGCTGGCCAATATGATGTTCGACTGGATGTTTCGAGGAGGAGGCGATTCCGGACGCGGTAGCGCCATTGCCGCAGTCATCATGTTTGCCGTGATTCCAATTTTGGTTTGGAACATCAAGCGCTTTCAAAAGGAGGAACGTTCAAAATGAAAAAAAGCTCACCTATATTTCAGTTCCTATCAGGAAGACTTTTTACTCATTTAATGCTCCTCTTCCTGGTAGTTGTTTGGACCGCACCGACGTTCGGTCTGTTGGTAAGTTCCTTTCGCGACAAGGATCAACTTACGCTGTCGGGCTGGTGGTCGTCGTTTATCAGTGCCGAAAAGCCGCAACACGGGCGCATCGGCGGGTCTGGCGACCAGATGGAAGAGAACGGGAAATATGTAATCGCCGGATCGTTTTTCTCCGAAGGCGAAAAGACAACGATTCAATCGTTTGGGATTAAAATGAGGGAGCCCGGTGCATTCAAAGCGGGTGAAGTCGCACCGTTGAAGGGAGATGCGACAATAACCATCAACGTGGACGGCACCTACCGTTGGGAATCTTCCGATCCCTATCCGTCGGAGCGCGGCAGAAGAGTCTTCTTTGTGGCGACGATTCCACCGAAGTTCTCGCTGGACAACTACAAAGAGGTCCTCACGTCGCAGGGTATCGGCCGATCCTTTATCAACACCTTCACGGTCACGATTCCGGCCACCATCATTCCGATCATGATCGCCGCCTTTGCAGCCTACGCCTTTTCCTGGATGCGCTTCCCGGGACGCAACCTCCTGTTTGTGGTGGTCGTCGGCCTGCTGGTGGTTCCTTTGCAGATGGCGCTCATTCCGATTTTGAGCCTTTACAACGACATCGGATCCCTTTTTGACGCACCGGCCAAATCCTACCTTGGCATCTGGCTGGCGCACACGGGTTTCGGATTGCCGCTGGCCATCTACCTGCTCCGCAACTATATGAGCAGTTTGCCGCGCGACCTGATCGAATCGGCCAAAATAGACGGGGCTTCGCACTTTAAGATTTTCACCCGTATCATTGCGCCGCTTTCCGTTCCGGCTCTTGCCTCGTTTACCATCTTCCAGTTTCTCTGGGTCTGGAACGACCTGCTGGTAGCCTTGGTATTTCTCGGCAAACAGGACGATCAGATTGTGTTGACATCCAGATTGCGCGAACTGTTGGGTTCCCACGGTGCCAACTGGGAAATCCTGACGGCTAGTGCATTCATATCGATTGTAGTGCCTCTGGTTGTATTTTTCAGCCTACAACGATTTTTCGTTCGTGGCATGCTTGCCGGTTCGGTGAAGGAATAGGCACCGGCTTTCAGGCAATGTCGTTTAACTCTTCAGAATGGTGGAAAAGTGCCATTCTGTTTCAAATTTATCCCAGAAGCTTCTACGACGCCGATAACAACGGTATCGGCGATCTCAAAGGGATAACGCAGAAACTGGACTACCTTAAAGACGGCAAAGGCGGCGGTTTGGGAATCGATGCCATATGGCTTTCGCCGTTTTTTAGGTCTCCAATGAAGGATTTCGGGTACGATGTCAGCGACTACTGCGATATCGACCCGATATTCGGTACCATAGCCGACTTCGACGAATTGGTGGAGGAGGCGCACAAAAGAGACATCAGGATTCTGATCGATCTGGTACTGAATCACTGTTCCGATCAACACGCCTGGTTTAGAGAGTCCAGAAAAGACCGCACCAATCCGAAGGCCGACTGGTTCGTATGGAAGAACAGAGGGAAGGATGGTGCCCCGCCTAACAACTGGCTCGGAGTCTTCGGCGGCTCCGCCTGGGAATACGAGCCGAATCGAGACCAATACTACCTGCACAACTTTCTGAAAGAGCAACCGGATTTAAACTGGTACAACCCGGAAGTTCAGGAGGAGATCAAAAAGATCATTCGGTTCTGGATCGGCAAAGGGGTCGACGGATTCCGACTGGATGTCGCCAATTTCTACGCATACGACCGGGAGTTCAGGGACAACCCCAAACTTCCGCAATCCCACCGTGCGTTGGAAAATCGCAAAGGGGTCAAATACGACAAGTACGACCATTGCTTTTCCAAAGATCGCCCGGAAAACTTCGATTTCTTGCGTTTGATCCGCTCCACCATCGAAGAAAGCGATTCCCATGCGACCACCATCGGAGAGATAGGCGGCATTCAGGATCTGGACCGGCTTATTGCGCTGGCCGCATCGTATGCCAAAGGCAAACGCCATCTGCATATGGCCTACACCTTCTCTCTTTTGGGCTCCGATATCGAGGCTTCCCACATCGCAAAAATCGTAGAACTTACCGAATCCTACATCGAGGATGGATGGCCCTGCTGGTCGTTCGGGAACCACGACTGTACAAGGGTGAGAACGCGATGCCGCAGCCAAAAGGAGATCGACCTCTTTCACGAAAACCTGATGTTGCTGCTGCTGTGTATGAGAGGCACTCCCATTATCTACTACGGCGACGAACTGGGTATGATCGAATACCCGATCAAAAAAGAGGAGTTGCAGGATCCCTTCGGTATCGCCTACTGGCCTGAATTTCCAGGAAGAGACGGCTGCAGGGTTCCGTTCCCTTGGAACGATACGCCGCATACTCAGGGATTCAGTAGGGATCATAAACCGTGGCTGCCGGCCGTTAGTCCCGTTTCTCTGCGGCAACAGGATGAAGATGCAAACAGCATGGTTGCCTTAACGCGGGAAATGATACGGATCCGCAAGAAATACCCACCGCTAGCCCTGGGTTCCCTGAAAAAAATAGCGACCGAGAATAATAATTTGTACGCCTTCGAACGCTCCCATCAAGGACAGACGCTCCTGGTAGTTTGCAACTTCGGGGAAACTGCCGGACACCTCAGGATCGACACCGAAAACTGCCGCCCGATACCGATAGCGGCATTCCGCAGAAATGCCCGGCTGACAAAAGACGGCCTGACTGTTCCGCCCTACGGATTCGGGTTGATTCGAGTCGGAACAAGCTACGTATGATTGAGGTCGAAAGGGTCGCTCAAACACGCGAAGCGGAAAAACGGACGGATCGACATCATAGCCGCCTGAAAGTAGAACTCGCGACGCTATCAGCTTGGATATCGCCAAAATGGCAGGGCTCTCCAGAACAACGGTTTCCTTCGTCCTGAACAACAAGACCGACAAAAATATTTCCGATAACAATAGGGTTTGCCCGTTGCGGCGCAATTCCCGAAGTGCGACACAACAGCTGATTTTCGGTAGCTGCAACGGCGCTTCGACAAGGGCTAGGCTGGGAATCGAAACCGTCAAAAGCATACGGGCATCCTACAAATTAATCTCGCCGCTGAGGCTTACGGGATCGGCAATCTTATATCCCATTCCCCAGACATTTGTCAGATAGACAGGATTCGAAGGATCCGGCTCAAGCTTTTTCCTAAGGCGCCGAATATTCACTTTTACCAACTCGTTGCCACCCTCCCTTTTCTCCTGCCCCCAAACTTCCTTTATCAAAGACTGCCACGACAGTACTCGATTTTCGTTCACTGCCAAACAGTGCAGCAATTTATATTCTACCGGGGTCAAGCTTTTCTTTTGGTCGTCCACGAAAACCTCTTTCGAAGCCGGATTGATTTCTATCCTGCCTATCACGATGCTGCCTGTCTTCCTGTTTGCCCTTGTCCGCTCCAGAAGTCGACTGACTCTTAGAATTAACTCCCGATGGTTGAACGGTTTGGTGATGTAGTCGTCGGCTCCCAACTCCAGCCCTTTAATGACGTATTCCTCATCCGCCCTGGCGCTCAGTATGACAACCGGGATCGATGTCTCTTTTCGGATCATATTGCACAGATCGAATCCGTCGATTTTCGGCAGCATAATATCCAGCAAAACCATATCGGGAGGGTTTGTCTGAATCTCGACCAAAGCATTTTCCCCGTCAAAAGCGACATCGACACCGTATCCCTCCTTCTTTAGCAGGAAGGTCAAAATTCCAACCAGTTCCGGCTCGTCTTCCACAATTAATATGCGCGGACTCATTTTAACCCCTCCCGTCTTTTCAGCGCAAAAGAAAAAGTCGTTCCCAGTCCTTCAATCGACCCCATATACAGTTTGCCGCCATGTGCCTCGATAACGAACTTTACGATGGCAAGTCCCATGCCGACTCCTTCCGTGAGACCGCTTGCGACGCTATGCCCGCTATAAAACGCATCATAAACCAGCTCTTTATTTTCGTCCTTAATCCCTTTTCCATCGTCGCTGACGGATACGACAACAAATTGTTCATTTTCTTTAATATCGACCAATATTCTTCCATTGGTACCGATATTTTTCTTGGCATTGTCAATCAGGTTCATCATGACCTGCGCAATCCAATTCTTATCGGCCATTACTGTAGATATCAGCTTTGGGTGGGTAAAGCCAATTTTCTTGTTTTCCAGCTGCAGCACGGGGCTTATTTGCGAAATAACGTCTTTTACTACCGACCTGATGTCAAGCGGAAGCAGCTTCAATCGCAGCCAAGTGGTTTCTATCTTGATTCTGGCGAGAATGTCTTCCGCTATGTCGATGAGGCGAATCGTATTGCGGACGATGGTCTTCAAAAAGGTCTTTTGAAGACCGTTTACCCTCCCCGGACGTTCCTCGATTAAAATTTCACCGGATGCTTTGATCATCGTGAGCGGCGTTCTCAACTCATGCGACAAAGTGGAAAGGATAGTATTCTGCGAATGTGCTCTCTTTTTCAACTCTTGAATCCCGTCCACCTCTTCGACGCGGGCTTTTCGTATCAATTTCCCGATCGCAATGGCCGCCACAACACACGCCAGTTGCAACAGGGCGGAGGAAACGACCTCCTCCCATCCGCTATGATACAGCACTCTCCGCAGGATGGAACAGAAAACAACTCCCCATAAAATGGCGACCTGTTTTAAACCGCCATAGAGACTCGTTTCTCCCATCGCCTCAATCATGCAGTGGTTTGCGACGAATACAAAAAGCAGATCGTTTTCAAAAGCCAAAATCGCCCAAAAAGAAAAGGCAAGCTCAACAATATCTCCACAGCAACGAAAACTCCGGCTTTTGGTATCGGATACAAACGGAAAGCGAAATTTGGTCGCTATACTCAAAACAAAAAGAGCCATCAAAAAGTAGGCAGGAACGCGAAGAGCATCCTGTCCGATAACGGAAAGCACCAAAACGGCAAAGCCGCAGCAGATTTGATTTAGCATCGACAGATCGGACATCTGGCGGGAAAAAAAAGCTTTCATTATTCGAGTGGATCGGATACGCAATAAAAGTCGCATCGGCAAATCAAGGAGATTCGGACTGCTCGCATAATATGCCGTTTTCTATCCGTATGCAATTCCGTTCCCTTTATATCCAGGCTGTTGGCGTCGGTAAAAGGAGGAAGAAAGAACATCTTCCAGCAGGCTGGCAAAAAGGCAGCGGCACGGGAAAGGGCAGAGACAATAGGAAAAAGCACTCCGGAGGAAAAAGCGGAAAAAACCGTTCCCGTTTCGTAACCGGCCGACCCCGTTTGGCAACTAATATTCCCCAAATCGATTCTTGTTGCGAACAGTCCCCATCGATACTCTATTGTTCTGCCGCCAAATCGATATTTATCGATCATTAATGTCATCAGTCTTTTGGAGGAAGATATGAGATTAAAAGCAATCCCGTTTCTATCCATCGCGACGGTTTTGATTTCCGGATACGCGTCGGTTTTTGCCGGTACGAAAAGCATAACGGCATACACGACGTTAGACGAACCTACGGCAAGGGCGGTGTTCAAACAATTCGAAAAGGAAACCGATCTTGAAGTGAACTTTGTGCGCCTTTCGACTGGCGAAACAGTTGCCAGACTGCAGGCCGAAAAGGGGAATCCCCAAGTCAGCATTTGGTTCGGAGGCGTCGGCATAGGGCATATTCGCGCCAAAAACAAGGGACTGACAGTTCCATACAAGTCTCCGGCCGCTGCCAATCTGCCGCAAAAGTACAAGGACAAGGATTTTTACTGGACGGGAATTTACGCGGGTCCTCTTACATTTGAAAGCAATGTCAACAACCTGAAAAAGTACAATCTTCCTCAGCCGCAGTCCTGGCAGGATTTAACCAATCCTATCTATAAGGGACATATTCAGATGGCCAATCCCGGCTCCTCCGGTACTGCCTACAATGTGCTGGCAACTGTTGTGCAGGTTTTCGGAGAGGAAAAAGCTTTCGAATTCATGCAAAAGTTGGATGTCAACATCACGATGTATACGCGATCCGGCTCCGCCCCGGGAAAACATGCGGCAATCGGAGAGGTAACCATTGCGATCGGATATGCGCATGACGGCGTCAAACTCATTACAAACGGTTTTCCCCTTTCTCTCAGTTTCCCGAAAGAGGGCACGGGTTTTGAGGTGGCTGCCGTTTCTCTGGTAAAAGGGGGGCCGGAGGAGGAGCTGGAAAACGCCAAAAGGCTATACGACTGGGCACTTGGCGCAAGCGCGGCCAAAATCTATGCGGAAAAGAGCTATGCCGTTCCGTTTGTCGACGTGCCTCTTGCCAAAGGTTCCATCCCCATCTCACAAGTGAATACAATCGACCAGGACGACGAATGGGCGGCCAAACACAAAACCCGATTG
>CAZLTI010000006.1:0-1699 GCA_964562335.1 uncultured Pseudomonadota bacterium
GATGCGGTTCGAGGGGCGGGGATCTTTAAAACTACCGACGGCGGGGAAACTTGGATCCATTTGTCAGACACCAACAAACCCGACTATTATTATGTTAACAAAATAGTGACGAGCCCCAATCATTCCAACACGGTTTATGCCGCCACCACAAAGGGCATTTTCAAAAGCGAGAACGGAGGAGTTGCTTGGAAAAAAAAAGGATCAGGCACGGTTCTTGATCTAGCAGTGGTTAATAATAATGGAAACGACTATCTGTCTATCTGGGCGGCACTCTACGGTTTATACAAAAGCCTAAATGGAGGAACTGATTGGAAGTGTGTAATTTGCTCAACAGACAGCAGTAACGATCTCTACCGTGCCTCTATAGCAACCTCGAAATCGGCTCCCGGGACTGCTTATGTATTAGTTTCGAACAGTGAAGGTGAGATGTCCAAGGTTATTAAGACAACTGACTACTTTGTTTCCTACTCGACAATAATTACACAAGATAATTCCGGAAGCGCCAATAGTCTACTGCTCACTAATCCTTGTTCTACCAATTCCCATCAAGGTTGGTACGATAACGTGATTGCCGTCGATCCGACAAACGCAGACCGAGTGCTGGTCGGAGGCATCGAGCTTTTTCGGTCGGATAACGGCGGAAAAGATTTCAAATTTGCCAGTAAGTGGCAATCGAATTTGGGCGAAAAAGGCGCTATCCATGTCGATCATCATGCTATCGTTTTCGCTCCCGACTACGACGGCAGTAGTAAGACAACCATCTTCTTCGGCAATGACGGCGGAGTCTATAAATCGACCAACGCTCATACCGGGAACGTTACCGACACAGGATGTAGTTCGTCAGGTTTGGGCATTCAGTACACTTCGCTGAACAACAATTACGGAGTTACCCAATTTTATCACGGCTCCGTACCCTCTTCGGGGGAGGACTACATCGGCGGTACGCAGGACAACGGCACCCTGAAATACCAAAAAGATGGAACTACATGGAAGGAGATATACGGCGGGGATGGGGGTTATACGGCCATCGATCCGGAAGACAGCAATATCATGTATTATTCCTATACCGGGATTTCGATCCAAAGATCGTTGAACGGAGGCGATAATGAAACCACAATAGCGGACAAAAACAGCTTCAAAGATAACGGCGGAGTCGGACTGTTTATCAATCCCTTTGCTCTCGATCCGAATTCTCCCGGTACCATGTACCTAACCAACCAATACCTATGGAGATCCACCAATATAAAGGAAAATAACGTGACCTGGACCCAAATTGGCGGCAGAAATCTTGGAGGAGGCTATGGCAGCGCCATCGGCGTTCCGCCCAGGAGGTACTCAGGAACGGCAGTGGCTCCGGCCTTTAATTCGAAAACGCAATATGCCGGTCTTTTTCAAAATGCAGATCAATGGAAAATATCCAATATTTTGCTGATGATGCTGCCGGTTGCGATATTTTTTACCCTGGTGCGAAGTCGGTTTGGATTTCACGGTTTTGTCAAAAAGTGGGGGGTTCTAGTAGCGGTCCTCCTTATAACAGCCACCTTTCTTGGCTGTGGCGGCGATAGCGGCAGCTACAACGGTCTTGGCACTGTCGATCCGGGGAACACTGCCGGTACGGTCTACGTCGGTACGGAAGACGGCAGGTTTTTCGCCCTGGTGGGAGGGGAGTTGAAGGATCGCACCAACGGTCTGCCTGCCT
>CAZLTI010000006.1:1787-31911 GCA_964562335.1 uncultured Pseudomonadota bacterium
GGTGCACCCCAATGACAACAGCACGGTATTTGTCACAATCAGCACCTTTGGAGAAAAGCATCTTTGGAAAACGACCGATGCTGGCCTATCCTGGACCAGTCTGGACGGTACCACCATCCCCGATATTCCGGCCCACAGCCTGTTTATCGATCCACTGAATACCGACCGTCTATATCTCGGTACGGACCTGGGGGTGCTGTATTCCGGCAACGGCGGCTCCTCCTGGGAGTCGATCAATACCGAAGGAATGGCCAACGTAGTAGTGGAGCACCTGGCGTATCAGCACTCTAACTCTAACTCTAACAGAAAGTTGTTTGCCTTTACCCATGGGCGGGGCGTTTTTTATGTCGAGCTGCCTTCTTAGATATCGCTTCTATTCTTACCGCTTCGTCATCTTTGACGAAGCGGTAAAAAGTCCCAAGATCGTCATTCTGCGCAATTTTCGACTTTTTACCGGTGCATCATCTTTAACAAACCGATAAATGACTGGTGCTCATATTGCATTTTCAAAGAGCGGGATTGGCTTAGGGAAATCCAGAAACAGGAAACGTCCAAAAGAACTTTCGATGAAAATTGCCATGAGACATCCGATAAAGCTTCTGCTTTGCCTTCTCTTCTCCGTCTGTCTTTCCGGTGTTTTGTCGGCGGAGATCGTCTACATCAACTACAAAAGCGGAAAGAATCAAACGGCCCGCATGCTGGAGGTCGGCGAGGAGACGATCACGATACAGCCGATCGAGGGCGGACCTCCGGAGATCGTCCAGAAGTCGGATATCAAACTTTTCACCTACTATGCGGGAGAGGACGGTCAGGGAGTTGCGAAACAGGAGGCCGGCTGGACGCTCTATCTCCGCAACGGAGAGGTGATCGAAGGCAACGTCACCCAGTTCACCAGCGAATTTGTCACCATCGAATCGTTGAGCGGAAACGGAGTGTTGCAACTGCCCGCCAGCGAAATCGACTTGATAGCCTCCAAAAAGGCCGGCGTTATATTGAATCAAAGGCAGGGAATCGGATACTCGCAACACAAATCGACACTCAACTCGACGGACCGTTCCTTCTCCTACAATTCGGACCAGCTAAGCTATAAGTTCTTTATGTCCGACGACGTATTCGGAAACTTCCTATTTGCCTTCGGAGACGCTTCGTTCGGAGACAAAAAGCTGCAGATCGTTTCCGTCGACTATAAGATGGGAGCAATATTCAAACGAGTGCAAAACTCCGTTTTGTACTTTGCGGCCTCCGGCGGATATATGAAGGTGAAAGATACCGCAAACGACATCGAAGATTTGGGATATACGGCGCGAGCCATGATCGGCATGGAGATGTTTTTTCGTACTATGCCCAACTTCGGCTTCGCCGGAGAGGTCGGTATCGGACACAAAAAAGTGGGGAGCTACAAGGAGACCGATCTTTCCACCAGCAACTTTCCGACCTTTTCGATCCACTACTACTTCTAGCGCCGTGTCGACAATCGGTCGACGCTTTCTTTTTCTCGCCGGCCTGGGCATTTCGAGTTGGAATGCTTTTCCGCTCTTTCCGGCGACTCCAATGCCCCCAAGTCGACTCACCGCATGATTTCCCGCCTCAAGAGAGTTCATCCGATTTCTCCCCGGTACCGTCCGTTTTTGCGGGAGCTGCAAAAAACCGGATTTGAGGGAGAGATCAAATCCGACCTGCCGACACGTCTGGTCAACGCCACCGACAACAGCATCTATCAAATGATACCGCAGGCAGCGCTGTTTCCCCGGCACAAAAGGGATATTCTGCGGATCGTCCGCCTGATGAATCGGGATCGGCATCGAACAGTCAAAATCGTACCTCGAGGCGGCGGCACGGGAACGAACGGTCAGGCGCTCTCCTCCGAACTTGTGGTCGACATGTCGAAATACATGAACCGCATTATCGAAGTAAATAAAGAAGAGGAGTGGGTAAGAGTCGAGCCCGGCGTAGTTCTCGACCAGTTGAACGACTGCCTGAGACCCTATGGCCGTTTTTTCGCTCCGACGGTGTCGACCAGTGCCTGTGCGACGCTTGGCGGGATGATCAATACCGACGCATCCGGCAAGGGATCGAGAGTGTACGGCAGAACAAGCCGCCATCTCCTGGAACTGGAGGCGGTTCTGATCGACGGCACCGTCCTCCGCACCGAAGCCTTGAGCCTGGAGGAGCTACGCAAAAAAAAGGAGAGGAGGGACATTCAAGGCGAAATCTACCGGCTGCTGGATTCGATCGTTACGGACAAGCGGGAGTTGATCGAGAGAACCATGCCCAAAACCGAGCGGTTTCTGACGGGATACAACCTGGATAGAATCTACTCCCAGGATCGAACGAGATTCGATCCAAATCAGCTCCTGGCCGGTTCGGAAGGAACTCTGGCGCTTTTGACGGAAGCCAAACTGAAACTGACCCCGATTCCCAAATACAACAGGTTGGTTCTCGTCAAGTACGGATGTTTCGACGACGCCCTGGCAGACGCGGAGGAGCTGATCGCTACTGATCCAGCGGCGGTGGAGACGATCGACGAAAGAATTCTGCAGTTGGCCAAAGGAGACGCGATCTACGGGAAAGTGGAAAGGCTGATCGCAAACGAATCCCGCACGGAAACCAGGACGATCAATCTGGTCGAATTCCAATCCGACAGCATGGCGGAACTGGAACGGAAGAGGGTTCGATTGACGGAGTATCTAAAGGCCCGTTCGGACACGCCGCACGGAGCCATCGGATATCACATTGCCGAAAATGCCCGCGAAACGGCGGCACTATGGGAGTTCAGAAAAAGAGCGGTCGGTCTGCTGGGAAATACGAAAGGAAACCGCAGACCGATTCCCTTCGTGGAGGATACCGCCGTGCCGCCCCAAAACTTGGCGTCGTACATCCGGGAATTCAGGGAGATACTTGAATCGTTTGGGCTAAACTACGGCATGTTCGGACATGTCGACGTCGGCTGTCTGCACGTGCGTCCGGCTTTGGACATGAAACTGCCGGAGGACGAGAAACTTATCCGGAAGATTTCCGATCGAATCGTCCGGCTGGTTCGCAAGCATGGCGGCGTGGTATGGGGAGAACACGGCAAGGGTTTTAGAAGCCAATATACGGAGGAGTTTTTCGGTCCCGAACTGTATCGGGATTTGAAACGCATCAAAAGGCAGTTTGATCCGAACAACAGGCTCAATCCGGGAAAAATCGTCACCCCGCTGGGATCCGAAGAGGAGATCTATCCCATCGATTCTCCCACGCGCGGACAGTCGGACCGTCAAATCCGTCCCGACCTGGCGAAAGCGTTCGAGAACAGCATCCATTGCAACGGCAACGGCGCCTGCTTCGCCTACCATCCCGACGAGGCGATGTGTCCCTCCTTTCGGCTCACGCGGGACCGCGTCCACTCTCCGAAAGGCCGGGCCGGGCTGCTGAGGGAGTGGCTCCGGTTGCTAAGCCAGACGGAATACGGGCTGGAAACCGACCGCAATGCGAATCCCCTGCTGAACTTCCTGCAAAGGGGATTCAACACTTTTGGACGACTGTGCGGTATGTACGACTTCACGCACGAGGTGCATCTGGCTCTGAAGGGCTGCCTCTCCTGCAAGGCGTGTGCATCCCGCTGTCCCATCAAGGTCGACATTTCGGCATTCAAGGCGAAATTCCAGCACATCTACTACCGGCGCTATCTGCGGCCTCCCAGGGACCTCTTGGTGGGGAATATCGAAACTGCGGCCGAAAGGCTGTCCCGCTTTCCGGCTCCGGTCAATTTTGTTTTGCGCAGAAAGGCGATTCGAAACTTGATCGATTGGACCACCGGATTGACGGATATTCCCCCTCTTAGCAACCCGGCAGCAGACATCAGGCTGCAAAAAAGGGGGGCTCTCCGCTGGGACGTTCGGCCGCCGCATCGAACAGAGGAACTTGGAAAGAAAACGGATGCGATCGTTCTGCTTCAGGATGCGTTTACCTCCTTTTACGATGCGGGCGTAGTGGCGAGTACACACGACGTATTGACCAAACTCGATGTCGAGGTCCATATCCTTCCCTTTTTTCCCAACGGCAAACCTCACCATATCAAAGGATATCTGGAAAAGTTCGGACGGACGGCCCGTCGTGCGATCGAGGTTCTTTCCGAAGTTGCCCGGCGGGAAGTCCCGATTGTCGGAATCGATCCTGCGATGGTGCTGACCTACCGCGACGAGTATCCCAAAATGCTGGGCCGTTCCTGCCCAGAGGCAAATGTTCTATTGCTTCAGGAATGGATGTCCAACCGCCTGCCCGACTTGCGGCGAAGGTGGTCCCGCCTGCGTACGGCCGGGAGCGGCCGGAAATTCCATCTTTTCGGCCACTGCACGGAAACGACGGCAGTTCCCGAATCGCAGACGATGTGGCAGTCCATTTTCTCCGCCTTCGATCAAAATCTGGAGCCGGTTCGAACCGGATGTTGCGGAATGGGAGGTACCTACGGGCATGAATCCGAACATCGCGAAGGGAGCAGGGGAATTTTCGCCGCAAGCTGGGAAAAGAAGATCGAAACCCTTCGGAAGGAAAACCAAACCATTCTGGCGACCGGATACTCCTGCCGCTGCCAGGCGAAGCGCTTTGCCGGAATCAAAACGTTGCACCCGATGGAAGCCCTGTCGGAGTTGATGCCTTAAAAACCTGCGAAATCGAAATCCGCCGACCGGAAGGAGGCTCTTTCGCTACACGAACGCCGTGGATCTGCACAAGAGGGAGGTTTCCATCATCCCGCAGAGGAGGTCTCCGGGAATTTTTTATTTGTGTTTTTATCGAATTTCGAGATACAATATCAACAATAGATCGACAATATCGCGTAGAGCGTTCCGCAAATCCAATCGCTTTCGGAACTTCGGAAAAACGAAACCCCATCGTTTCCGTCGGTTCTTCCGAAACGGCGCGAACATGCGGAAATCGTGCGCTTTCCACAGGTCTCTTTTTAACGGTTCGAAAATGGAGAGAACGTAATGAGATGGAAGAATATTCGGCTCGGAACAAAAATCATCATTGGAATTGGAAGCGTACTGACGCTGCTGACGATCGTGGGCGGATGGAGCTTTATCGGCGTGGAGAGAATCGTCGGCGACGCCAGGGAGCTGTCCGAAGGAAACAAACTTGTCGGAGAACTGCTGCAAAGAGAGGTGGACCATTTGAATTGGGCCAGCGAGCTTAACAAACTGCTGACCGACGACCAAGTCACCGAACTGACGGTAGAGACGGATCCCCATAAGTGCGCGTTCGGGCTATGGTATTACGGAGAGGGACGACTGAACGCCGAACGTCTCGTCGGGGACCTAAAGGAGCCGTTGGAAGCCATAGAAACTCCGCACAACCGGCTGCACGCCTCCGCTGTCAAAATTGCCGATGCGTTCCGGGTTGCCGACCCGGAAATGCCGGCGACTCTTGCCAACAAAGAGTCCGATCACCTGAGTTGGGCGGGAAGCGTCCAAAACGCCATACTTAATAGAGAGGAGAAGCTCGATATCGAATTGGATCATATGCTGTGCGCATTCGGAAAGATGCTGTTTGGAGAGGTCGGAGAGCGTTTGAGAGCGTCCGATCCGGAATTGGGAAAACTGCTGGACGACATCGAGGAGCCGCATCGCCTGCTTCACGAGTCCGGCAGCAAAATAGACGCCGCATTGATCGAAAAGGACTATGAAAAGGCACTTGCGATCTTTCAAAACGAGACTGTCGGCATTCTCAAAAAAACCCGGGACGGAATCAACCGGCTGCAGCAGAGAGCGCAGGAAAACCTGAAGGGCGTCAAACTTGCGGGCGAAATCTACGCAAAGGAGACCCAGACGAACCTGGAAGAGGTGCAGAGCCTGTTTCACGAAATGACGCACATTACCAAAGAACACATCATATCCGAAGATGTGATGCTGAACAAAGCGATAACCACTAGGACCATAGTCGTCGTCGTTGTGGTCCTGGCACTGGCGATCGGGATTTTTCTGGCGGTTTTTATCGCCCGGTCGATTACGAATCCCATCGCCCAAGGGGTCGCATTTGCGAAAAGAATAGCCAAAGGAGATCTCACGGCGGAACTGAAGCTGGATCAGCAGGACGAGGTCGGAGAGCTGGCGGCCGCATTGAACGACATGGTCCGCAACCTTGCCGGTATCGTGAACCAGATATCTTCCGCTTCGAGAAACGTCTCCACGGGCAGCACGGAATTGAGTTCGACCTCCCAGCAGATCTCGCAGGGAGCATCCGAACAGGCGGCTTCCGTGGAGGAGACCTCCTCCTCCATGGAGGAGATGAGTTCGATCATCCAACAGAATGCCGACAATTCCAGCCAGACCGAAAAAGCCTCCCTGAGGGCTTCCGAAGATGCGGACGAAAGCGGAAAGGCGGTAACCGAAGCAATGACCGCCATGAAGGAGATCGCGGGAAAAATCTCCATCATCGAGGAAATAGCCCGCCAGACGAATCTGTTGGCGCTAAACGCCGCCATCGAGGCGGCCCGCGCCGGGGAACACGGCAAAGGGTTTGCGGTAGTGGCTGCCGAAGTGCGAAAACTTGCGGAGAGAAGTCAGGTTGCCGCAAACGAAATTTCGGAGCTTTCCACCTCCAGTGTGGCTGTTGCGGAAAAGGCGGGCGGCATGCTTTCCAAACTTGTGCCCGACATCAAAAGAACGGCCGATCTCGTACAGGAGATCAGCGCCTCCAGCAGCGAACAGAATTCGGGAGCCTCCCAAATCAACAACGCTATCCAGCAGCTGGACCGAATCATTCAACAAAATGCCTCCGCATCCGAGGAGATGGCGTCGATCGCAGAAGAGCTTTCCTCCCAAGCAATGCATCTCCAGGATACGGTCGGCTTTTTTAAAACCTCCAAGGTCCGCCAGCCGGAAAAACCGGCTCTGTATCTGCCGGACGCATAAAATCGGGGCATTGGTCGCCAACGGAGATCGAACTTTCGATCCGATTTTGTTTTGAACCCGTGGAGCATCGAAGGCATGAGGGAAGAGATCCGGCGTGCGTTTAAGTTCGCCGTTCCGATTTTCATAGGATACGTTCCCGCTGCGGTGGCTTTCGGAATTTTGTCGAAGGGTTGCGGTATCGGGCTGTTCGAGTGCTTTTTGTTCTCGGCGGTCGTATTCGCGGGCGCCAGTCAGTTTATCGCGCTGAACCTGCTAATGGCGGGAACGGGTCCCGGCGGAATCATAGCGACGACATTGCTGGTAAATTTCAGGCACTTTCTGATGAGCGCATCGCTTTCCGCCAGGGTGACGAAAGCGAGCAAAAGGTTTCTTTTTCTGATGGCATTCGGCGTAACGGACGAAGTGTTTTCGGTGCTCTCCTTTCAAAAGGGGAAACTTCCGAAAAGCTACATCCTGACGCTGCAGCTTTCCGCCTACTCCGCATGGGTCGGCGGGACGCTTGCCGGCTACAGCCTGGGCAACATTCTGCCGGAGGTCGTAACGAAAAGCATGGGCGTTGCTCTCTACGCTCTATTGCTGGCAATTCTGATTCCGGAAATCAAAAATCCGCCAGATCCCTCATACTGGCTATTTCAGCCGGATGTCTGAACACCGCACTGATAAAACTGGATATTCTGCCGAACGGCTGGACGATTATCGTCTGCATCCTCGTCATCGCTTCGGTCGGAGCGTTTTGGCAGGAAGAAAAAAATAGCGGAGAAACGTATGGATAATTTGGTCTATCTTATTTTCGGTATGGCGGCCGTTACCTACCTTCCCCGTCTGATTCCCTTTTTGATACTGACAGACAGAAAGATACCGAGAAGAGTGGATGCCTTTCTGACCTGCATTCCCGTCGCGGCCTTGGGTGCGCTAATCATCCCCGGCGTATTCGACGCCGTTCCGGACAAACCTGTCGCCGGTTTGGCCGGCATCCTCTTCACTTTGGGCATCGGGCTGTGGCGGGGCGGCATTATCCTGCCGGTTCTGGGAGCCGTAGCAATAGCCTATCTTGTTCTCTACTTTTGAACGGAGAGGGTATGGCCCGGTCCCAACCCTCTACTCCTGCGCAGCGTCCGCCGCAGGTGTCGGCTGCTTTGCCTCCTCTTGGGAAACCGTATCGATTACCGACGATTTGGCCCTGTCGGAGGTTTGGTAGGTGAGAAAAAAGGAGGTGACCATAAAGGCGACGGCCATAAATGTGGTGAGCTTGCCGATGAAGGTGGTCGTGCCGCGCGAGGCGTTCGCCTGCCCCAAACTGCCGAAAGCGGCGCCAAGTTCCGCCCCCCTTCCCACCTGCAGAAGGACGACGAAGATAATAAAGACGCAGACGATTACATGTACAACTAAAAGCAGAGTACTCATTTTTGCTCCCTATCCCCTATATGCGTTGACGATCCGCGAGAAATCCTCCGCCTTGAGGCTGGCCCCGCCCACCAGCAGTCCGTCGACATCCGACTGGCCAAGCAGTCCCTCCGCGTTCGACGGTTTGGCGCTGCCGCCATACAAAATGCTGGTTCCATCCGCGACAATCTCACCGGCTATCCGCCGAATCTCCTCTCTGACGAAAAGATGAATTTCGTTCGCCTGCTCTGCCGAGGCCGTTTTTCCGGTGCCGATCGCCCAGATGGGCTCGTATGCAAAGACAAGTCTCGACCATGCCTCTTTTTCGACCTGCTCGTAAACGGCTCCAACCTGCTTTTGAATTTTGTCGAAGTGTCCGTTCGACTCCCTCTCTTCAAGCGTCTCTCCGACACATACGATCGGCGTGACGTTCATGGAAATCAGGGCTTGGGCTTTCCGTCCGACGAGTGTGTCGTCTTCCATAAACATCTCCCTTCTTTCCGAATGTCCGGCCAAACAGTAGCTGCATCCCAAAGTTCGAATCAATTCGGGGGAGGTTTCTCCCGTAAAGGCTCCCGACAGTTCGCAGGAGCTATTCTGCGCGCCGACCCGAACGGCCGTGTTTAGAGTCCACTCCTTCACCAGAGAAATCAAACCCGTCTGCGGGATAACGACAACCTCCAGGTTTTTCCTGCCTGTTATCTCTTCCCTCATGTCGGCTATCAGCTCCTCCGCCTGAAACGGGAGCAGGTTCATCTTCCAATTGCCCGCAATAATGGTCTTTCTTGCCATCTTATCTCTCCGCTAGTGCTGCGATTCCAGGTAGGATCTTCCCCTCCAGAAATTCGAGCGACGCTCCGCCGCCCGTCGAAACGTGGGACATCTCTCCGGCTTTGCCGATTTTATTGACCGCCGCCACCGAATCGCCTCCGCCCACAATGGTCGTGTTCGGATTCTCCGCCAAACCCTCGGCAATCGCAAACGTTCCCCTTTGAAAGCGATCCATTTCAAATACTCCCATCGGTCCGTTCCAGAGTGTCGTTTTCGCTTCGGCGATTACCGAAAGAAAGCTTCGGATCGTTTTGGGGCCTATGTCCAACCCCATGAAGCCGTCCGGTATGTCTATGTCCACCTCTCTGGTTTCCGCATCGGAACGGCACTCCCTGGCCACGATATGATCCTGCGGCAGATGGATATTCTTGCCGCTCTCCCGCGCCTTTTTGAAGAGTCCCTCCACCAGATCGAAATGCTCCCTGTCCAGAATCGAGTTTCCGACTCGATATCCCCCAACATACAGGAAGGAGTAGGCCATTCCTCCTCCGATCAGGATGTCGTCGGCTTTCTCCATCAGCCTGGAGACGACGGTTATCTTGTCTTTCACTTTCGCGCCGCCGATCAAAGCGCAAAACGGCCGTTCGGGATTCTCGGAGACGCGGCCCAGAAATTCCAGCTCCTTTCGCATCAGATACCCGCAAGCCGGATTGTCGAAGTACTTGGCCACCCCTGTCGTGGAGGCATGCGCCCTGTGGGCCGTACCGAACGCGTCGTTTACGTATAGGTCGGCCAAGGAGGCCAGCTCTTTCGAGAACTGCGGGTCGTTCTTCTCCTCTTCGGGGAAAAATCGGATGTTTTCCATCAAAAGGCAGTTTCCGCTTTCGAGGCAGTCGACGGCGGTTTGGGCCACCGAACCGACGATGGTCGGAGAGAATCCCACATGTTTGTTGAGTTTTTTCCCCAACGCTTCCGCAACGGGGCGCAGCGACAGTGCCTCGGAAACCTCTCCCTTGGGCCGTCCCAGATGGGAGAGCAGAATCACTTTGGCGCCGTTTTCCAGCAGATAGTCGATCGTCGGCAACGCGGCAACAATTCTCGTGTCGTCCGCAATGTTCCGCTTCCCGTCAAGGGGCACGTTAAAGTCGACGCGCAGGAGCACTTTCCTGTCCCTTACGGCAAGGTCTTCGATGGATAGTTTGTTCATTGTTTCTATCGACGAATGAAGGTGACGGTTCCCGCTTTTTCCCGACTGCACAAAACCAGTCGGATTGTTGACTTTGCCACTCGGCTTGTCAAGATATAATGAGCCGTCGGCTTTTGCCGGTTCGTTCCGACACGCTCCGGACAGGGCGCCGGGAGGCTTTCGTCAACCGGTTGCCGAAAGGGTGTCGAAAAAGTAGGTGTGGCTTACGTCGTAATTCATCAGATGTCGACGCATCAAATCCAGCGAAACCGTTGCGACCAAATCTTGAAATTCGGTACGGGGCCTTCGAATCAAAAGTCTTCTGCCGGACACTCGCTCTCTATCCCCCCATGCGATATAAACCGTTCCCACCGGCTTGTCGTCCCTGCCTCCCGTCGGCCCCGCAATTCCCGTAATGGCCAGTCCGCAGTCCGCCTTTGCGGTTTTCAGCAGACCTTCGACCATGCGCTTGGCGACCGAACCGCTGACCGCACCCTCTGTTTCGATCACTCTCTGCGGTACGGTGAGAAGGTCCGTTTTCGACCGGTTGGAATAGGTGACCAGACCGGTTTCGAAAACGGCCGAAGCACCCGAAACGCCCGTAAGCAGCGCTGCCGTTCTTCCGCCCGTACAGGATTCCGCTAAGGCCAGACGCCTTTTCTTCCCCCTCAGCAGGCGGACTATCTCGTGTGCGACTCCTTTGCCGTCGGGCAGCACGCATTGAGGCAGGACTTGGTCAATCTTCGACCCGATGGCATCCCGTCTTGCGGGACTCGCCCCGTTTGGAAATCCGAGCGTTAGATCGACATATGGCGAATGGATCCGCAATCCGATCCGAACGGCTTTCGACTCCTCTTCGGTCAGGCGGAGCAGGACCTCCCTCTCCACCTCCGTCTCCCCGACTCCGATATAGTGGACGGTAAACTGAAGGGCGCCTTTTGCCGGGTTGAAGCTCTTTTGGATGTCGTGCAATATGCGGTCGCGGAACATGGCCGTCAATTCGGCGGGAACTCCGGGAGTAAAATAGCAGACCGCTTTGAGGATCTTGATCCTCAAGCCCAACGCTATTCCCAGGTCGTTGCCGATAATCCCGGCAGATTTCGGCAGAACCGTGAATCTGTCGAGAACGCCGTCGGGGAGGTGCTCTATATTCCGCCCCACACGGCGAAAGTTTTTTTCCACCTGCCGGACGGCATCCTCGTTTCTTGCGAACCTCTCTCCGGAAACGGCGGCAACGGCTTCGAGAGTTCTGTCGTCCGACGTCGTTCCCAATCCGCCGTTGACGATCACGATATCGCTGTTTGAGGAAAGGTAGCGCAGAGCGGTCGCAATCGATTCTACACTGTCCCCGACCGTAATCTTTTGCAAGACCGGCAGACCGATGTCGGAAAGCCCCTTGGTAAGGCAGTCCGCGTTGGTATCCGGTATTGCCGAGCGGATCAGTTCGTCGCCCGTCATCAGCAGGCTGAGTTTGATGTCGTGTCCGCTATGGTTCATATTTTTCCCTGTTTTGCCGAACGGATGCCGCAAGGTATCCGAACCGAATCGAAAATTCAACCGATGGGAAACCGATAGACAAACGAAGGAATAGAATATAGAGTGCCCACTTTACGAAAACGGGGAGTAGAGCGGTTCGGCAGACTCCCGGTTTGCAAGGTTCCGCCTAATGCCAAAACGGATTGAAAACAGCCATGAAAGAGATCGGCAACACAAGAAACATCGGAATATCTGCCCACATAGATAGCGGAAAGACCACTTTGACGGAAAGAATTCTGTACTATTCGGGCGTGATCCACAAAATCGAAGAGGTGAGAGGCGGCGGCAGCGGAGCCACGATGGACTATATGGAACTGGAAAAGGAGAAGGGCATTACCATAGCGTCGGCCTCCACCTCCGTTTATTGGCAGGGCAACAAAATCAATATTATCGACACTCCCGGACATGTCGACTTCACGGTCGAGGTGGAGCGGGCTCTTCGCGTACTGGACGGTGCGATCATGATACTCTGCTCGGTCGCCGGAATTCAGTCCCAGTCGATCACTGTGGACCGGCAAATGAAGCGGTACCGAGTGCCGCGACTGGTGTTCGTCAACAAAATGGACCGTATCGGCGCCGATCCCTTTAAGGCGATCGGCGACCTGAAGGAAAAGCTGGGGCACAACGCCGTGGCGATGCAGATTCCCATCGGTGCGGAAGACACTTTCCAGGGCGTGGTCGATCTGATTTCCATGAAGGCGCTCTTCAACTCGGGCGACAAGGGAGAAGATACCATCGTGGAGGCCATCCCCGAAAACCTGAGAGACTTAGCCGAAGAAAAGCGGATGGAGATGCTGGAAGCGGTATCGATGTTCGACGACCGGCTGATGGAAGATTTGCTGGAAGAGAGGGAGATCGCGGAGGAGACGGTTCGCAAAGCCGTTTGGCATGGTGTCAACAGCCTGAAGCTGACGCCCGTATTCATGGGTTCCGCATTCAAAAACAAAGCGATCCAGCCTTTGCTGGATGCGGTATGTCACTATCTCCCCTCTCCGATGGAGGCCAGTCCGATGAAGGCGGTCCGCATGGAGGACGGAACGAAGACGCTCGAACTAAAACCGGACAGGACTCTACCACTGGTCTGTATGGCGTTCAAAATAACCGACGAGCAGTTCGGTCAACTGACCTACACCAGGATATATCAGGGAACGCTAAGGAAGGGGGCGCACATTTTCAATACGCGAACGGGCAAAAAGATGCGGGTGGGCAGAATAGTGCGTATGCACTCCGACAACCGCGTCAACATCGAGTCCGCATTCGCCGGAGACATTGTTGCCATGATCGGTGTCGACTGCTCTTCGGGAGACACCTTGTGCGACGGAGACTGCAAGGTCTCCCTGGAGTCCATATACGTTGCCAAACCCGTGATATCCCTTGCCGTCGGCAGCAAAAACCGGGAATCCGCGGTAAAAATGTCCAAAGCCCTTTCCCGGTTCGTCAAAGAGGATCCGACCTTTACGGTCAAGACCGACCAGGAATCGGGACAAACGGTGATTTCCGGAATGGGGGAGCTGCACCTGGAGATCTATCTGGAGAGAATGCGCAGGGAGTATCGGGCGGATCTTGCGGTCGGCGCTCCGCAGGTTAACTATCGCGAGGCGATTTCAAAACCCGCCGGATTCCGCTACGCGCACAAAAAACAGACCGGCGGTGCGGGCCAGTATGCAATGGTCGTCGGCAGAATCGAACCGATGGAATCCTTTGCCGGGATCGGCGGAGAGGAGGCCGAGGAGTTTGAATTTATCAACGGCATCAAGGGAGGCGCCATACCTTCGGAATATATCGGCGCTTGCGAAGCCGGATTTAGGGACGTTATGGCGGAAGGTCCTCTAGCGGGCTTCCCCATTGTCGGAGTGCGGGTACATCTGGAAGACGGAAAATATCACGAAGTCGATTCGAGCGATTTGGCATTTCGGATTTGCGCGCGACAGGCAATGAAGCAGGCAGTTCGTTCCGGCAGCGTGCGGCTGCTCGAACCTATGATGCGCGTCGAAGTCGAGACTCCGATAGAATTCCAGGGTGGCGTTATCAGCGATTTGAGTTCCAAAAGAGGAGTGATCGGAGGGACCGACTTGAAGGATCAAATGGCCGTGGTGATCGTCACCATTCCACTCGCCGAAATGTTCGGATACTCTACGGCTCTGCGCTCCATCACCCAAGGGAAAGCGACCTTTTCGATGGAGTTCGACAGCTACGTGCCGTGCCCCAAGCATATTCAGGAGAGGGTGGTTGCGGAAAGGCTGGAGGAGAGGGAGAAAAAGTAGCTATCGAACTGCCGACGGCGTTCCCTCCTCTTTCGAGTCCGCAGACCTCCGCAGGCGGCGGTCCGTCCGGATCAGCCAAAATATTGCAGCAGTCCGTGCCAAAGATCTTCGTCCACCGGGTCCAGAAACATGCAGCCGACTTTGTATTTTCCATCGTATTTGGAAATGCCGCGCACCTCCATCTCCAATTCCATCAGCACCATTTTGCTGTTTGCCGGATCGATGATGCCGGAGCTTATGCTCTTGCCTACCGTAAAGCTCTTTGTGGCAATAAAGCAGAGTCCCCCCTGGGAATAGTCGAAAAGCTGACAGGTAAACCGATCGTTCCCATCGATAACAGTGATATCCCCCTTTGACGACACCCGCCTGTACTCTCTCAGAGGCTCGTAGACCCCTCCCGTCTCCGTTTCGGGGCTTTCTGTCGGCCGAACCTCTTGCCGGGAAGGCTCTTCCGCAATTTGATCGCAGCCGATTTGATCGACTCCGGAATCGGTAAAGGTAATGATCACCTCGGAGGATTCGGGCAGGGATCCGGAAATCGGGCGCTTTATGGTAATTTTTCCGTTTTTATACGTTCCATGGACAGTCAGCATGGGTACCTCCTCTTCGCAATTTTACGGCGTATGTTTCAAGCCTTGCAGCCGAAAGCTATCGATTCCGATCGGAACGGCAAACCGCATCGAACCGGACCGGGACATGGGAAAACTGTTGAACAAATCGCAACCCGAAGCTACCATGACTCTACTAAGGGATCGACCGCAGGCATCGGCAGCTACGCGGAAAGGCCGCAGCCGCTTCGATGCCAATAGGCCACCCCCATCCTCCTTGCGATTTGACGGTAAACTTTCAGGAGCTTTCAAAGCTATGCCGATTTTCGAGTATCAGTGCACAGTGTGCAGTCACAGGTTTTCCGAGTTAAGAAGGGGTTCCGAGAAGGACGAGGATATCGGATGTCCAAACTGCGGATCCCCAAAGGCGGAACGGATGGTAACCGGTTTCGCGGTTGGGACCGGATCCGCGGCAAAGACGCCGGCAAACTGCCCGTCCGCTGCCGATTGTCCCTCTTCCGGTTTCGGCTGAGCGAGCTAACGGCGGAATTCGTGCAATTCCACGGTTTTACGACGCCCATCGTTTCTCTCCGACGAGTGTTGCGACCATGGTTTTCGTTCCCTTTGGCCTTTTGCTCTTCGTTTCGGTATAGCGGTGAATATGCAGAGCCAGGAAGGAGTGCAGCAGCTCGTTGGGCCGCAGATAGTGGTCGCTTAGCGGCTCTCTTTTTCGAGGAGGAGAGGAGCGATCCCAAAGGAAGGTTTGGTAGATGAGAAACCCTCCCGACTTCAACGAGTCGAGAATGAAGGGAAAGAGCCGCCTGTTGAGATAGTTGACGGTAACGACCAGATCGTAACGATTCTGCTGCAAAATGCAGAAATCCAGATCCTGCCGAATCGGCCGAACGTCCGGATTTCCATTTCCGACCAGTTGCAGACCCACTGCCGAAATGTCGACGGCATCCACGACAAATCCCTTTTCCGCCAAATATTTGGCGTTGCGTCCGTTTCCCGCCGCAATATCGAGAGCGGTTCCCCTTTTTGCGAGTCGATGGAACTCCTCTACCACGGCCGAGGGATGGTTCGGGGACTCCTCGTGCGCATAGATATCGTCCCATTTTTCTCGGTCGCTTTTCATAAAAGACCGAACCTACAAGCTGCGACTCTCCTCTCCCCGCTCCTCAATTTCGGTTTTCCGTCGTTTGGACCAGGGAGTCCGGTCTGGTTCTTTGGGCGTAGCTTCTAATCATCCGAGTGGTTATTATGTACCCTCTTTTTTTGGCCCTCAGCAGCTTTTGATTGACGGCTTCGTTATGGGCTCCCGTCAGGCAATAGTGTCTTGCCCAATTGTTGCAGCGTTCGAAGGATTCGAGAGTCACATCCAAAGCGTTCTCCTGAGCCAGTGCGGCCGCCCCAAAAACGTTCGACACAAAAATGGCTAAAACGAGTCCTTTCATGGCGTAGTCTCCACAGCCAGTTTGGGTTAAGGGAACCGCCGAAAAATCGGATTGGACGGCTCTGCCGATTCGGGAAGGCCGTTTCAACTCGATGTCGGCGCTTCGCTTCGTTGGAGCGGTTCTCCCGAAATGGCGCGAATATGCGGAAATCTCGACTATTTTTGGGGTTCTCTTAGGGGGATTCCGAGGGGTTTTCGGAATGCAAACGATCTGCCATATGGGTTGTGGACCCTTGTAATTCGGGATAAAAAAGAGAGCTGGCGTCTTCGGCCCGGTTCATCTCAAAAAAGGTTGCAAATGGTGCGGTATCGGATTTTGGAAAAAGAGATAGACCGGCTGGTCGCAACGGCCATACGGGAGGCTCTTTTTCCCGGCGTGGAAATTTTCTTTGCGCAGGGCGAGAGTGTCGTATATCACGAATGCTTCGGCCGCTACGACAGCAACGGCATCGCGCTCGAAAGGTGCAGCGTCTTCGATCTGGCCTCCCTGACCAAACCCATAGCCACTTCGGCGGCCATCCTTCACCTGATCGATGCCCAAAAGCTTTCGCTCCGCAGCTCTTTGACGGAAGTCGTCCCGGAGTTCTTCCGCCGAGAGAAGGAGAGGATTACGCTGTTTCATCTCTTGACTCACACCTCCGGCCTTCCGGCCTGGAGGGATTTGTACTCCCCCCGTTTCGACAGGCGGCAGGGTTGGGCAAAGCTGTGCGATACCGAGCTGGATTGCTCCCCGGGACAAAAGGTGGTCTACAGCTGTCTCGGGTTCCTGGTCCTGTCGGAAATTGTGCGGCGGGTCTCCGGTTCCTCTCTTGCCGACTACTGCCGGGAGCATATTTTCGGTCCGATCCGAACGAAGCGATTGTGCTTTCGTCCCGGCAAAAGCTGTAGGAAAATTGTGCCGACGGCATTTTGCCCCATCAGGAACCGATATTTGAGAGGCAGGGTGCACGACGAAAACGCCTACCTATTCGACGAGGAGGGAGGAAATGCCGGGCTGTTCGGAACCGTCGGCGACATCCATCGATTTTGCCGGATGGTTTTCGGAGAGGGAACGCTCGAAGGAGAGACCGTACTTTCCAGGGAGGCGGTTCGGTATTGGACGGAAAGTCGTCTGCCCGAACATCTTTCGCAACGCGCGCTCGGATGGGATGTCAACGGTCGACATGAGGAGTATAGAAGCTGCGGAGAGAAAATGCCGATAGGCAGTCTGGGCCATACCGGTTTTACCGGGACCTCGCTGTGGATGGACAAACGGACGGAGCTGGTTGCGATCATACTGTCCAACCGGGTCAACATCTCGCGCGAAGGCAATTTGGCGGGGATGAGGGCGTTCCGTCCCCAGATACACGATCTGCTGCTCTCGATGGTATGATCCCTAAACGCTCAATCCGGCTATGGCTGCTCCGATGGTCGGAGAGTGCTCCACCTGTACAGGGTAGTAATACACCTCCCGCTCCAAGAGCAGGTCGTCCAGTACGCCGTTTGCAATCTGCTTGAATCCGAATAGCTTGTGGTACGTCGAGCCGTCGATGTTGACGCATATGGGATGTAGGGGGCTTCTTCCCTTCCCGGTTTTGAGCATCGCCGCAGCCATATTGACCGCCGCAAGCTGTCCGGCACGCCGGACGACGCCCCTTGCCAAGCGATACAGCAGCTCCAAATCGCTTTCGTTGGCCGAATGGAGACCGAAGCGGTTTTCCGCAATTTGGGGATTTTCCAAAAAACGGCTGACCGCCGCCGTTTCCAACGGTTCGGCTCTCTCCCGTAACTCCGCACTTTTGAAGGAAAAGCAGCCGTCGGCCGTTGCCGTTTTGATCGTTTCCCATACAAGAGGACCCAGATAGACTCCCGATATCATCTTCTCGAAGGGATAGATCCCCGGAGTTTCGGTCGAACGGTCAAGCAGTTTGTCGACGACGCCCTGGCGGCAGGCGGAGAATCCTCCCGATTCCACATTGACGGCTTGCGATCCTTGATTCGGGCAAATTTTACCGATCTTTGCGTTTTGCTCTATGTAGGCGGTGTTCGTTCCCGTGCCGAGGATAAATCCGATATAGCTTTCGCATCCCCGGCTCTGCCCCTTTGTCTTCCCCGCCAGCAGCGTCGCAACGGTATCGTTGAGAACGACGACCTTTTTTCCTCCGATTCCCCTCTCTTTGAGGGTTTTGACCAGACCTTCGCCGATATAGGTTCCAACGACCTCCGGCACTTTTATCTCCTTCGTCCAAAACAGCAGCCTGCCGTCTATCCGGTCGGTAATTTCGGCAGGATAGGAGAAACAGAAGCCGATCCTGTCCGAAAGATGGACTACGGGTTCTATGAAATCGCAGATGGACCGGTAAAATTTCCGTGCGGAAATTTCTTCCCTTGCCCCTGGCATGATTGTCCGGTGCACATTGGAAATGCGACAGGCGCCGTTCGACTCGAACTTCACGGAACAGGCGCGCAAATTGGTGCCCCCCGCATCGACTACGATTACCGGCTTTTCCGTCGGGACCGGCTTTTCCGTCTCCAAATAGGAGGGAAGCATAGGCAGCGAAGAACCGGCGGAGGTCAGTCCTTTTTCCATCTCGTCGACAAACCGGAACATAATGCGGCTTAAGTCCTCTTCGTTCAGTGCGATTCCGTAGGACTTCAACAGTCGATGGCTTGTTGCTCTGATATCCGTCATTTTCCCTATCGGCCTATCGATTCGCCTGCTGGGTCGGAGAGAGGGACCGCCGTCCATTTTCGGCGGAAAACAGAAGGATTTCGGCTGCCTTGGAAACGACATTGACGGATATGCCGCACCGGTCGGACAAAAAGTCCCCTACACCTCCTCTCTTTTGAAGTTCCCTTAGGAAATTCGACATTCGTCCATATTTGCTTTCCGCCAGCGACTCCGTCTTTCTATAGTCGCATTCGATCGCCTCGATCATTCTTTCGTCCAAAAGTCCCAATTTTTCGGACGCCATTGCAATCAACAGAGCCGAAAGAGTGCCCGACCTGTCTCTCCCCGCATCGCAGTGTATCAATACCTTTTTCCCGGAAATTACGGATTCGAGGATATTTTCGATGAACAGGCAGGCCGGAACTCTCATTTTTTTATTATTCCAGTTCTCGATAAATTCCAGGTCGCTTAATTGAATCCGATCGTTAAAAAACCTACCTACAATCTTGGTTCGATCTTTGTGACAGAAAAAACGCTCTCTTTTTGCCGGCGAATAGTTCAGGGAAAAAATCACGTCGGGATTTCCGACTTTCGAACAGCTCCAACCGGAAAACCAGCCTGCCGACCTGTGAACGACATTGTCCTTAAATACCCTTGTACCCAGACAATCGTTGATGCTCGATCCTAAATCCCGATGGTTCATGTCATGATAAAAGCCCTCCCAGCGTATTGCAAGCGGCCGGTCGCTCTCCCCGCTCTCCAGACTTCTCGCCTTTGTCCAAACCATGATCGAAACAATCAGTGCGAAAAAAAGACCCAACGCAACAGACAGCAGTTTCAGACATTTTTTCACGTTTGCCATTGACGAACCGGTAGAAAGTGGAAAATTGCACGGATTGTCATTTCCGCACTCCAAAATCCTCTTGCCAAAAACGCCCGCTCGCGCAAAGGTTTTTCAGATTCTGCCGACCCGGCAGCCCTACGGAGAACGATCAACCATGAATCAATTTGTTAGAAGTCTTCTATACTTCGCAATTTTCGTCTCGGTCTTTTCCCTCGCCCGCCTTCTTTTGGCGATTTTATATTTCCCGTTCTTTCGAACGCTGGACGGCACGCAGCTGCTGTTTTCATTCGTCGAAGGATTGAGGTTCGATCTGGCCTCGACTACCGTGCTGATCTTCGTCCCCATTTTATCGTTGAATATTCCGTTCCGTTTCGGATCGAACAGGTACTGGTCGGGTCTGTTTTCCTGGAGTGTCTTTTTTGTCCTGGTGCCGGTGTTGGCTCTGTTGATCGCGGATGTCGTCTATTTCGACTTTGTCAAGCGCCATATTTCCTACGAACTGCTGCAAATGCGGGGAGACGATACGGCAACGGTCGTCGGGATGTCAACCAGTATCTTCCTGCCCCATCTGATCCTCTTTTTGACTGCCGTCGTTTTGCTTTCGATCCTTTGGTATCGGATAGCGAAACGGCCGACACGCCGTTTCTACTCCTGGAAAAGCTATTGGCTCCGTTTCGTCCTGCTGTTTGTCGCGCTGGTCGTAGCGGGACGGGGAGGAATAGGCAGCAAACCCATTACGATCATCGATGCGTTTTCTTCCGGGGACACAAAATACGGCAATTTAGTGCTGAACGGGGTATTCAGTATCATGCACTCCTCCTTGAAGCACGAAAACGTCGGCCATCGCTTTTTTTCCGAAGAGGAGGCACTGGCCATCGCTCTCGACGGCAGTCCGGTTGCAAACAAGGAATATCCCGTACAAAAGGTCGCGACCGGCTCCGAAGAGGCACCTCGACTCAATCTGGTCTTTGTGTTGATCGAGAGCTTGAGCCACAAATATGTGGATGTCTTTTCCGCATCCGGATATGGAGTGACCCCGAATCTGGATCGACTGGCGCGGCAGGGTGTGATGTTCACCAATTTTTTCGCTTCGGGGCAAAGAAGCGTCGAAGGCCTGCAGGCTACCTTGACCGGGATGGCATCGACGATCGGACTGCCGACGATAGGGATCGGTCTGCTGGCCAACTACTCCAAACTGGGATATTTGGCGCAGGACAACGGGTATACGACGGTTTTCGTGCAAAGCCTAAAGCGCCGTTCGTTTCGGACCGATGCCATTGCCGGATCGACCGGCTTTCAAGAGTTCTACGGGATGGAGGACATGCTGATACTGTTGGACTATCCGGATCCCACGGCGGCCAAATATGGATGGGACTACGAGACCTACATGCTGGCGGCGGAAAAGATGGAAAAGGCAAAAAAACCCTTTTTTTTCTATATCGTCACGAGCACCACACATACGCCCTATCCGCGGCTCCCCAAAAATCTGGAGAAATATCCCCATAGCCAAAACCGAGAGGAGGGGTTCCTCAATACGCTACACTATTCGGACTGGAGCATCGGAGAGTTTCTCGAAAGATTGAAAGGACAACCCTGGTTTGAAGACACCGTATTCGTTTTTACCGCAGACCATGCGCTGGCGCACTATCAAAGCGGCAGTTTTGTGGAAAGATTTCACATTCCCCTGATTCTATACTCTCCCGGCATCTTCCCGCCAAAAGTGGTATCGGCGGTCTCTTCGCAGTTGGATCTGTTCGCTACGACGATCGATATTTTGAAACTGAGCGGGAAATACAGTACTCTGGGAACTTCGCTGCTTGCTCCTCGCAGAAAGCCCTTCGCATTGATCAGAGAGGGATCCGTTGTGGGAATTATCGGCGACGGGGCCTATCTGCGTCACTCCCTAAAAAACAGATTGGAAACGGGAAACCTTGACCCCAGCGGGAAAGAGGCGGACTTTCAAGCCATGGAGAGGAAACTGCTGGCGGCGGATCAGTTGACCTATGAGCTGATCCAATCGAATCGATGGGCGGAGCAGACTGAATATTGACAACCGCAACGGCAGATATGATAATGGGAACCTATCCGAAAACGGCATCGTCTACCGAAAGGCGGGCATGCCGTCATTCTCCGCAAAGGTCGATGAAAAAGCTCATAGATATCGTAGCGAAATTGCGCTCGCCCGAAGGCTGCCCCTGGGACAGGCAACAGGATCATCTCTCTCTCGTTCCCTTTTTGCTGGAGGAGAGTTGGGAAGTGGTCGATGAAATCAAAGACAACCGGCTCCATGAAACGCTAAAAGAGGAACTGGGCGATCTTCTGCTGCAGGTCGTGATGCATGCGCAAATTGCAACGGAAAGCGGCCGGTTCACGATACACGAGGTTGTCGACGGCATTTCGGAGAAGTTGGTGGCCCGGCATCCGCACGTCTTTAAGGAGCGGAAGGAGATCTCCTCCGAAGATCAGATCAGGCAGTGGCATCGAAAAAAGGCGGAAAGTAGCAACTCCGTCCTGGACGGCGTTTCGGATACGATGCCGGCTTTGATGGCATCGCTGAAGTTCGGCCAGAGAGCTTCCAGCATCGGATTCGACTGGGAAAGTCCTGCGGACGTTCTGTCCAAAGTCGAGGAGGAGCTGGAGGAGGTGTCCAGAGAGATGAAGAATGACGACACCGCCCGCATCGAAGAGGAGATCGGCGATCTGCTCTTCAGCATCGCCAATCTCGCCCGCTTCTACGACATCGATCCGGAAGTGGCTTTGAGAAAGGGCAACCGCAAGTTCAAGGAGAGGTTTCTGTCGTTGGAGAGGCATATCCGAAAAGCGGAAGAAAATGGCGAAACGCTTTCGACGAAGGAGTTGGACGGTTTGTGGAACTCGGATAAAAAACGCGACCCGCGATGAAACCCGTTCGGGACCACTTTTTCCAAAAGGCAAAAACACAGGGGTATGCCGCCCGATCCGTCTACAAGCTGGCGGAAATCGATCGAAAGAGGAGGATCATTCGGCCGGGCGACCGAGTTGTCGATCTGGGATGCTTCCCCGGCAGTTGGATGCAGTACATCGGGGAGTCGGTCGGCAGCACCGGCATGGTGGTGGGGATCGATCCGCAGGAGCTGAAGATACCGTTGAGGGAAAATATGCATTTCCTCAAATCGGACATATACGATTTGGATATTCGCGATCTGGGGCGGTTTTCGGATCGCTTCGACGTCGTGTGCAGCGATATGGCGCCGAACACGACCGGAGTTAGGAGCATGGATGCGGAAAAATCCTACCGCCTCTGCCAAATGGCGCATCGAGTGGCGCGGAAATGGCTCGGGAAGGGAGGAAAAACCGTAGTCAAGATCTTTCAGGGGGCGCAGTCGGAGCGGTTCGTTCTGGATTTGAAAGAGGATTTCGATATCGTGAAACGATTCAAACCGAAAAGCTCAAGAAAAGACAGTGTGGAAATCTTCGTTATCGGCATCGGCAAAAAAGAGTAGACCGAGGAAGGTATGACGACAATTCTGTGTGTCAGAAAAGACAAGGAGCTGGTCATTGCAGGCGACGGCCAGGTGACGCTGGGGAATACGGTGATGAAGTCGAACGCCAAAAAAATCAGGGTCACCTACAACCGGAAGGTGCTTGCCGGTTTTGCCGGTTCGACGGCAGACGCCTTCGCTCTGTTCGAAAAGTTCGACGCCAAGCTGGAGGAGTTCAACGGAAATTTGATCCGCTCCGCCGTGGAGCTGGCAAAGGACTGGCGTACCAACAAGGTCCTGCGCAACTTGGAGGCGTTGCTGGCGGTGGCCGACGCCTCGAGTTCGCTGATCATATCCGGCAACGGGGACGTCATCGAACCGGACGACGGCATTCTGGCGATAGGATCGGGAGGGCAGTACGCCCTCGCTTCGGCAAGGGCTCTCAGCCAGAATACCGATCTGAGCGCAAGGGAGATCGTCGTCAGATCGATGGAAATTGCCGCCTCCATTTGCATCTATACCAACCCCAGCTTTCAACTGGAGGGGATCGAAAGCAACTGATACCGACAATCGTCGAATCCACTATACGGGCAGACAGGTGAAAGGACAAAAATCATTGATTCCCAGCGAAATCGTAAAATTTCTGGACCGCTACATCGTCGGACAGAACAACGCAAAGAGGAGCGTGGCCGTCGCATTGAGAAACCGATGGCGGCGAATGCAGGTCTCGGAGGATCTGCGCGAGGAGATTATGCCGAAAAACATCATCATGATCGGTCCCACGGGCGTCGGAAAAACCGAGATCGCCCGTAGAATCTCGAAACTGGTAAACGCTCCCTTTATCAAGGTGGAGGCGTCCAAATTTACCGAGGTGGGGTATGTCGGGCGCGATGTCGAAAGCATGGTGCGCGACCTGACCGAAATCAGCATCGGCATCATAAAAAGGGAGAAGCTGGAGACCCTCCAAAGCAAGGCCGAAACCAATGCCATGGCGAGGCTTTTGGATCTGATGGTTCCTCCGGATCCGAACAGGGACGGCCCACAGAGCGCGCCCGAAATTCGCGACGACAGCGCTCTGAGAGACAAGTTTGCCGAAAAGCTGGAAAACGGCGATCTGGACGACAAAATCGTAGAGATAAAGGTCCAAAACAGACCCAAGGGCCCCGCTATCGAATTCTTCCCGATTTCGGGGAACGAGGGAATGGACGTCAACATTAAAGACATCATGTCGAACTTTCTGCCGAAACAGACCAAAAGAAAAAAGGTCACCGTCGCGGAAGCGAAAAGCATATTCCAGCAGGAGGAGGCGGAAAGGCTGATCGACAACGAGGATCTCAACACGGAGGCGATAAGGCGGGTGGAACAGGCCGGGATTATCTTTCTGGACGAAATCGACAAGATCACCAGCAAAAACGCCCGGCTCGGCAGCGGAGAGGTTTCGCGGGAGGGCGTGCAGCGAGATCTGCTGCCGATCGTGGAGGGAAGTACCGTCAATACGAAATACGGACCGGTGAAGACGGACCACATACTCTTTTTGGCGGCGGGAGCCTTTCACATTGCCAAGCCTTCCGACCTGATACCGGAGCTGCAAGGGCGGTTTCCCATCCGCGTGGAGCTGGATTCGCTCAGCAAGGAGGACTTCTACAGGATACTCAAGGAGCCGAAAAACTCGCTGGTCCGGCAATATGTGGAACTGTTGAGCACGGAGGGAGTGACTTTGGAGTTCAACGACGAGTCCATCGAAGAGATCGCCAGAATATCGAGCGAAGTGAACGAAAAGACGGAAAATATCGGCGCCAGGAGGCTGCATGCCATCATCGAAAAGCTTCTCGACGACGTCAGTTTCAATGCTCCCGAAATCGTTGGGCAGACGATACGCGTAACGAAAGACTACGTGCGGGAAAAATTGAACGACATCGCCAAAGACCAGGATTTGAGCCGATACATCCTGTAGACAATCCCATGGAGCTTCCGAAAAAAGATAGGGGAGCCATTCCGCCAGTTCGGCATATCGTCCATTTTTTGGAACTGATTAAGTTTTCGCACACCATTTTTGCGCTGCCTTTCGCGCTGATCTCGGTGGTTCTGGTTTTGAACTGCGACGATTGCGAACTTCCGCAAAAGCCCGTTTGGCTGTCCGTTTTCTGGATAGCGGTATCCATGGCGGGAGCGAGATCCGGAGCCATGGGATTCAATCGGCTGATCGATCGCAGATGGGATGCCGCAAATCCCAGAACTGCCGACAGACATTCGGTTACGGGGGTCATCCGACCGCCGGCGATTGCGGCGATGATAGCCGCATCGTTCTCCATTCTGATCTTTGCCGCATGGCAGTTGAACCCTCTGGCGTTTCGGCTCAGTCCGGTTGCGATCTTTCTGGTCTGCTTCTATTCCTACACAAAACGATTCACCAATTTCGCACATCTGTTTTTGGGTTTTGCCGTCGGCGCCGCTCCGGTCGCAAGTTGGATCGCCATGACCGGATCGATCTCCCGCTCCGCAATCGTGCTGGGAGCATCGGTGTTCGCCTGGGTGGCGGGATTCGATATTCTGTACGCCCTGCAGGACTGCGAATTCGACAGAAAGGCCCGACTGAAATCGATTCCCGCAAGATTCGGCATCTCCACAAGCCTGGCCATCGCAAAGGCGCTGCATGCCGCTACCCTCTTTTTATGGATGGTTCTGGCGCAAATCGAATCGCTCGGCGCCTTTTTTTACCTGGGCGTGGCTGCCTGCGCTCTATTGCTGATCCGGGAGCACAATCTTCTGAAAAAAGACGACCTATCCAAACTCGGAATTGCCTTTTTCAACACGAACTCCTATATCGGTGTCACGCTGTTCGTTTCCGTGCTGCTCGACAGGGCGATCTTCTAGCTCCCCTTCCCTCCTTCGACAGCGGACGCCGCAGGCGGATTCGTCGAAAATCGCCGATTTTTTTATCTTGACAGAAATAGGGCTTGGTATCAATCTGAACAGTTAGGTGTTACATTCGGAAAGAACCCCAACAAACGCCGCAAGTGCCATGAAACCATCCTACCCGAAAGAACTTGACGGACTGTTTGTCTGTCGCCATCCGATCCCCGAATCTCTGTCTGTTGCAAGCACTTCTCTTTCAAAGAGGAAAAAGTCCCGGATCCGCACAACCGGAAGGGCATAGGTCCGCTTTTTTGCGATTTTC
The DNA here is from genome assembly GCA_964562335.1 of uncultured Pseudomonadota bacterium. Classification (GTDB taxonomy): domain Bacteria; phylum SAR324; class SAR324; order XYD2-FULL-50-16; family XYD2-FULL-50-16; genus CAZJUM01. Next base: position 27,955 of record CAZLTI010000006.1, read on the forward strand.
CTCTTTATTGGCAATTCAAAAAAAGGGAGAAATCCTTTTCCAAAAATAGTCGGCTAGACTTCAATTTTATCGAATCCGTCGGATATGTACTTCGTCCGATTTTTCCGAAGAGTTGAAAATGAATGCGAATCCATATATTCAGCGCCCCAGAGTTGACTTTGGCAAGATCAAGACAATTCTTTCTCCTCCCTCCCTGCTTAAGATCCAAAAGGATTCCTACGATTGGTTTTTGCAGAAGGACGTCTCGCCGGAAAGTCGCAAAAGGCAGGGTTTGGAGGCAGTATTCCGTTCGGTGTTCCCCATTTCCGACTTTGGCGGGACATGCACGCTGGAATATGTTTCCTACCGTTTGGCAGAGTCGAAGTACGAAGAGGGCGAATGCAAGATTAGGAGCGTTACGTATGCCTCCCCAATTCGCGTTTCGCTGCGCCTGGTCATTTGGGAGAAGGAGGGGGATTCCGATCAAAGAAACGTTCACGACATAAAGGAGCAGGAGATCTACCTGGGGGAGTTTCCCCTGATGACGAAAACCGGATCGTTTATCGTGAATGGAACCGAGCGGGTGATTGTCAGTCAGCTGCACAAGTCGTCCGGGGTGTTTTTCAATCACGACAGAGGAAAAAGCCATGCTAGCGGAAAGCTTCTGTACTCCGCCGGAATCATTCCCCAGCGCGGATCCTGGGTAGACTTCGAATTCGACATCAAGGATCTGCTCTTCGTCAGGATCGACCGAAGGCGAAAGTTTCTTGCGACCGTCCTGCTAAAGGCCCTGGGGTTTTCCGGTCCCGAGCTGCTAAACATCTTCTACTATACGGAGACGATCATTCTCAAAAAGGCGAGAGCGGCGGACAAGGAAAAAAGAAGGTATTTCAAGTATTTCGATCCTCAATCTTCGCAGAATCAGAGGGCGGAGGACGATATCGTACATCCCGAAAGCGGCAACGTTATCGTTGCGAAAGGAAAGAAAATATCGAAGGCGGCCGTACGCAAAATTCTGGATGCCGATATCAAAGTCATTGCGACCCGCCTGGACGACATTTTGACAAGGTATACGCTGAACGACGTTGTCGGGAAGGACGGCGAGCTCATTGTCGAGTACAATACGCCGGTTACCGAAGAGGTTCTGGAGCGGCTGATCGAGAACAAAGTCGATACGGTCTCTCTGCTCCACATCGGAAACAAGACGATCGGAGAGGCATTCAGAAACACCCTGGCCGCCGACAAAGTCTCCGGTACGCAGGAAGCGCTGATAGAGTTCTACAAAAAGATGAAGCCGGGAGACCCGCCTACCGTCGAAGTGGCGAAAAACCTGCTGAACGGTATGTTTTTCAAGCACGACCGCTACGATCTGTCGGCGGTCGGCAGAATGAAGATCAATAAAAAGCTCAATCGCGATGTGGATATCTCCCAGACCACGCTATTGAAGGAGGACTTCCTGGCGGTAGTCGAATATCTGCTGCGCCTAAAAGACGGCGTGGGCGGAGAGATCGACGACATCGACCATCTTGGCAACCGTCGCGTCAGAGGCGTCGGAGAACTTTTGGAAAATCAGATGAGAATCGGTCTGATCCGAATGGAACGGGCCGTCAAGGAACGGATGTCCCTACAGGAGACCGAGACGATGATGCTGCACGATATCGTCAACTCCAAGCCCGTATCCGCCGTCATCAACGAGTTTTTCGGCAGCAGCCAGCTTTCCCAATTTATGGATCAGACCAACCCCCTCTCCGAAATCACCCACAAAAGGCGGTTGAGCGCATTGGGGCCGGGAGGCCTGACGCGGGAAAGAGCGGGATTCGAAGTACGGGACGTGCATACCTCCCACTACGGCCGCATCTGCCCCGTGGAAACCCCGGAGGGACCGAATATCGGGCTGATATCCTCCATCGCGACGTATGCCCGGCTGAACGAATTCGGTTTTATCGAAACGCCCTACCGAAGAGTGGAGGACGGCTCGGTAAAGGACAAAATCGTGTACCTCTCGGCTATCGACGAAGGACGGTTCAAAATCGCCCAGGCAAACTCGCCGCTGGACGAGAACAACTGCCTGGTTCGGGAGTTGGTGCAGGCCAGAATCGGCGGCGAGTTCAAAATGATTCCGAGAAAGGACATCGAATTTATGGACGTCTCGCCCAAGCAGCTGGTTTCGGTGGCCGCATCTCTGATCCCGTTTTTGGAGCACGACGACGCGAATCGGGCCCTCATGGGATCGAACATGCAGCGCCAGGCGGTTCCCCTCGTCAAACCGGAGGCTCCCTTCGTAGGAACCGGGATGGAGTACCAGGTGGCTCACGACTCGGGCTCCTGCGTGATCGCCAGACGGACCGGAACGGTCGACAGGATCGATTCGGAGCGCATCGTCGTCGAGGCGGAGGTCGACTTGACTTCGGACAAATCCGCCATCGAAGCCAATGTCGACATCTACCACCTGGGGAAATACCGGCGTTCCAATCAGAACACCTGCATCAACCAGAAACCTCTTGTCTCCGTCGGCGACCGCATCCGGGAGGGACAGATCATTGCCGACGGCGGAAGCTGCGACGAGGGGGAACTGGCGTTGGGGCAGAATATCCTGGTGGCTTTCATGCCTTGGAACGGATACAACTACGAGGATTCCATTCTGGTCAGCGAGAAGGTGCTGCACCAGGATCGGTTTACTTCCATCCATATCGAGGAGTGCGAGGTTTTGGCCCGCGACACGAAACTGGGAAAGGAGCTGATCACGAGGGACATTCCGAATGTGAGCGAAAACTCGCTGAAGAATTTGGACGATTCGGGAATCATACGGATAGGAAGCTACGTCAAGTCGGGCGACATCCTCGTCGGAAAGACCACACCGAAGGGCGAAATGCAGTTGAATCCCGAAGAGAAACTGCTGCGGGCGATTTTCGGGGACAAGGCGGGCGACGTGCGGGACACCTCCCTGCGGGTGGAGCAGGGAATTCAGGGGGTAGTGATCGACGTCAAAGTGTTCAATCGCCGCGGAGTGGAAAAGGACGAGCGGACGATCGAGATCGAAGAGGCCATGCTGGAGAAGTTGAATACGGACTACCACGACGAAATTCGGATCGTAAAAAGCAACCTGGAGAGAAAGGTGGCGCCTCTGCTAAAGGGTCAAGTGCTGCAGCACGACATCCTCTCCCCCGAAACCCACGAACTTATCCTGCCGGCGAACGAGACGGTCACCAAGGAGCTGTTCGACAAGATTCCGATCAAAGCCTGGACCGACATTGCCGTAAAGGAAAAGAAGACAAACGAGAAACTTCAGGTGATCCTAAGAAATGCGGCATCCCAGATCGAGCTGTTGAACAATATTTTCGAAAGCAAAAAGGAGAGGGAGTTCAAAATCGACGACCTGCAACCGGGAGTGATACGGTCAATCAAGGTGTATGTGGCGATGAAAAGACGGCTGTCCGTCGGAGACAAAATGGCGGGGCGACACGGCAACAAGGGTGTGATCTCGAAAATCATTCCCATGGAGGAGATGCCCTACATGAAGGACGGAACGCCGGTGGACATCGTGTTGAACCCGCTCGGAGTACCCTCCCGGATGAATGTCGGCCAGGTTCTGGAAACGCACCTCGGCCTGGCTGCAAAAGGCATAGGGGATCAGATCGACGAACTGATGAAACAGGCCTCCCCCATCGAAAGTTTCAAAAAAAATGCGAAGGAGCTTTACGGCAGTCGGTACGTCACCGAGTACCTGGATTCGGTCTCGGACGAGGAGGCGATCCGTTTCGCCGAGAAACTGCGCCGCGGCATCTTCGTTTCGACCCCGGTGTTCGACGGAGCGATGGAGAAGGACATCCACAGCCTTTTGGATCGCATCAAGGTGGATCGGTCGGCCCAAATGGAGCTGTACGACGGCAGAACGGGCGAAAAGTTCGATCAAAGCGTTACGGTCGGATACCTGTATATGTTGAAGCTGCACCATTTGGTCGACGACAAGCTGCATGC
>CAZLTI010000007.1:0-27329 GCA_964562335.1 uncultured Pseudomonadota bacterium
TACATAAAGTTACGCCCAGTAAAATCAAAAAAAAGAACGGAAAGAAGATTTTTGTTCCTGTATAGGTGTTGTAGGTAAATAAAACAATATTGAACTTTATCCAACAGGCAAAAATTATCGATATGCCGAGAATGGTGTTATTTTTTGATAAAGAGTACATTCTATACAGTATAGTATTCATAGCTCCAATACGGAAAGTCTGTTATCCAAAGAATCTCTAAAAAATTCAACGTTTTGTCGCACTACAGACAATTTGGAAGTACTATTTCGGCGAAGTAGGGCGTCGGTATTGAATAGAAACGGCATCTTCAAATTTACGAAACGATTGCTTTGGTGTTTTTTAAGGGCTTTTGTGAAGTCGAACGCGTTCCCTTTTCAAAAAATTGGCTTTTCGTTTGATAACGATAATTTGACAATAGATTCTAACGCCTCCAAAACCTTCTCGACTTCTATATCTTTCATGCATATGAAATTCTTGCAGCCAGGAAACCTCCCAAAGTAACAGGGATGGCAGCTAACACTTGTCTTGATATAAAGAGAATCCTGGTGATTCAAAGGCGCTTTTTCCAGAGGATCCGTTGGCCCAAATATCGAAATAATGGGGGTTTCCGTACTTGCAGCAATATGCATTCCTCCGGTATCACCAGTAATGAAGATATCGGACGATTCGATTATTTTCTTCAACTGGAATAGATTAGTTTTTCCAGCCAGATTATATAATCTTTTGTCTCCTACTTGAATTTCAATATCCCTACATAATTGATAGTCGGAGGGTCCGCCTGTTAAAATAATATTAAGATTCCAGTTTTTTAGGATCCTATCCACTAAGTTTATATATTTTTCCATTCCCCATTGACGAACATCCACTTGCTCGGCGGGATTATCCCCACCTCCTGGGTTAATACAGATAGATGGCCTTTTTCTATCGATACAGGCCATCGTTTTAATATTCAAATCGTTTTTTGGTACAAAAAAATCATATTTGCACGTTTTGGGCAAAGAAACGCAAATTAAACGAGCAAAAACCCTTGCGTGGTGTGCGGATTTCGGGAAGGATGATTTTGCGATTAATAATTTAAAAAAATTAAATAATGTATTGGATTGAAAGTTTCCGGAAAAAAAGATATAAATAGGCTTTAATAGAAAAGAAAAATATATAGAAATAAATCTATTTTTGTGAAGCACATATATCTTGGAATAATTAAAAAAAAATAGCTTTAACAAAAGAGGAATGAGAATAAATAATTTACATCTAGTGAATGTATTGTTTTTAAGTACGATAAGCTTTTCGATATAAGGATTGTATTTAAGGACCGGAGCCGACCAGTTTTCAACTAAATAGTGAATGTGAGATCGAGGATGCTTTTTTTTTAGTTCTCTCAAAAAAGAGGTAGTCATCAGTACATCCCCGATGGCTCCGGTTTTTACCACGAGTATTTTTTTCATACAAAGTAATCGGCAATGTTCGCCGACAAGGAATGCGTAGACAGTCGCATATGGATCATTTGTCTTCCAGAAAGTCGAACTCCATGTATCCCATTACAGGGCCTTTCCTGCTGAAACCGTCTCTCAAATGCAAGGCCATTTCAAAGGGTCGAATTAGTCGGTAGCTTCATATATATTTACAATACCCATATTTTTTTTTGCTGAAAGACGAGGGTTGATCTATAAATGGAGCTAATTCGATTTCTCCTTTTTCTTCCAAATGCCGTATGATCGAATGGTATCGATTCTGTTGTATTTGCCTTCCATATAGTCCACTCCAAATAGAAACGCACTGCTGCTCAGCATACTGTCGGAGAGGATGATGTAGTCGGTTGTCGGCTTTTCGGAGTCGGAGCCTAACAGACGTCCAAACACGCTATTGTTATATTTTGGATGAGGTTGTAAAAAATAACCGACAAATGGGAAATATACCGATTTATCCAAGGGAATGTCATTGGCGTAGTCAAGTGCCTTTTGCGTACCGGTAAGCCCATAATGATAGTTGGTGAGGTAGTCGGCCTGGGAACGAAAAACGAAGCTCGATAGGTTTGCGACAAGTAATAGAGCCAAAACGATGGCAATTGCATTGGATTGGTGTCTCGACAGTTCCTTTCGTCGGAACGGATAGTAGACGGCCAACGGTAGCAAAGTTACGGTCGTGTATGTTAGAAAGAAGAGCAAAAGATCGAACATCTGCCTTTTTCTGCCAAAATCGTACAGCTGAACCAATGGATCGCGAATCAGGAAGAAAAACAGCAGAAAGGAAATCAGGAGGATCGACAAATCCATTTTTCGGAGCTTAGCGTCGATGTCGGTCAGGGTATATCCGATAATTAGGAACAGAAAACCGAAAATGGGATAATGGTACTTGGGATATCCCGCCGAAGCCTGCAGTTTTAGAATAAAGGTATAGGTTATAATGGTGACGATAATAAATATAGTCGGAACAATCGCAATTTTGTGCATTTTGATTTGGTAAAGAATGCCTAACGAGTGCCGGATTTTTCCACCGACTATCCAAAATAATATCAAGACGGTAAGAAGTAGCAAAGGGGAAGACCAAGCAACAAGTGCCCCTAGATTGCTGCCGACGGAAAATAGAAACTGTTTCCACGGCAGGCGGAAAACACTGTCTTTTCCAAGCAAACTCGCGAGCTTGCCAGCAGCCAGTTGATAGCTTCCGGTTCCGCCCAGTACATATTTGGTGTAGAGCCAACTATAGCAGATATAAAAAAGGGCCACTGCACAAACCACAATCGGTGCCAGCCGTTTTAGCAGGAATCGGAAATCCAGTTGAATAAAATGGAAGAAAGAGATGGAAAAGAGCAAAAGAACGGGTGTGGTCATCTTGCTCCAAAGCGACAGCGTTATCGCCAAGAATAGAATAATTCCATTTTTGACATCGGTTTGGTCGTGATATCGCAGATACGATAGAAAGACAAAGAGCAAGACAGGGGTAAGGATTGTATTGTCGATATCGAAAATAAAAGTGCCTTGGGTTATGATCGGCAGGGAAAAATAGCCCGGCAATATAAGCCAATATGCTGGATAGAGGCAGGACGCATCCTTGTTGCGATGGGCAAGAATCTGGACAAATATCCAACCGGATAGCAAAACGGAGCATATTCCAAGCGCGTATCCGCCGATAAAATGGTCTTGAAATGCGGCGCGAAATAGACTCAACAGAATCGTATAAAGGGGGGGGTGCCAATAGACGGTTACCGCCTCGTGAAAGGTTTGACTTTGCTTCCAGAAAAAAACCGACTCGCTGACCGGCATTTTCTTCCAAAAAAAGGAACAGAGGAGGAGGTAGTAAAGACTCGAACAACCGAAGATAAAAAGCGGTTTTCGTACAAGAGAGGAAATACCGTTCATTCTTGGGCGGGTGAAATGGTGTGAAAATAGGGAATTTGGGAGCTACTCTTTCATTTTTGACAGAAAGACTCCTCGCCTTTTGTTTAGAAAGGATTGTTTTGGTATGGAAAGGACTCTGAGCGATATGATCAGCCAAATCATCCGCAACCCCAAGGAGAAGGCCTTTATCTTGCTGCCGGTTACTGAGGATACCCCTATCCGCTTTTTGTAGGATACGGGGATTTGAACGATTTTATGGCTTTTCAAAATCGACAGCAGCAACATTTCGGGACCGAAAAAATTTGCGGTCACGCGGGCCTTTTTCAAAATATCCGTCATGGCGTGCCGGTGCACTAGACGATAGGTGCAACCGACATCGGTCAAAGAGCAGCTATTGTAGAGTATTTCAACCAGCTTGGCCACCGCCCAGTTCCCGAATCTCAAAAACCATCCCATGTTGGCTCCTTCCCAGATCATATCGTTCATGGTCCGGGAACCGTAGACAATATCGAAAGAGTCGGAATATGCGATCAATTTGACAATGTCCCGGGCCAAAAACGTATCGTCCGGTTCGCATACGATCGCAATATCTCCCTTTGCTTCGATAAATCCTCGGAGAATGGCGGCTCCGTATCCCTGAATCGACTCGTGCACTTCGATGGCGCCGGTTTTTGCCACCTCTTCGCTGGTCCCTTCGGCGGCGTTATTGTTGACGACTATTATTTCGTCGAAAATCTCAAGCCGCTCGAAATCCGATATGACTTTGCGAATGGACTCCTTTTCGTTGTATGTGGGCAGGATAAGCGAGAATCTTTTATCTGCCAGTGTTATTCTTTTGCGCATCGAAGACGTTCTCGAAAGGGTATCGAATTTTCCTATTGGCCATAACAGATTGATGTAAACCAATTTTTGCGTCAAATGAAATCTTGAATCCGTTTGGGGAACGATCATACCGAAGGAGCCGGTTGCCGCAAAATTCCGTTTCGGCCTGAATCGCTGCGTTAGTCTTTCGTCTGCGAGACACTGCAAGTTCCGATTACGTACCATCTGCAGCTCCTTCCGACCGTACTTCAAAAAAGCTGTGCGGAAACTGCTGCAATTCGGGCTGTAATTGGAACGCAACCGAATTGTAAATTGACATGGTGCTGGAATCGGGTTCAAATATCGCTCGTATCGGCTCCGGATATGCCTTAAATTGTGGATCGCCAGAATCGCGGGGATCGCCATACACAATCGACCGAAATCATCTCTCCCTGAAGAAAGGGCGTTCCGTTTTTTTTCACTGCAACCCATCCGATTATGAAGGGAATTATTCTGGCCGGCGGAGAAGGGACCCGGCTGTATCCATTGACGCAGACGGTTTCCAAGCAGCTTCAGCCGGTCTACGATAAGCCGATGATCTACTATCCCTTGTCTACGTTGATGCTGGCCGGAATCAGGCGGATACTGATCATAACGACGCCTCAACACCTTCCCTGCTATCGGGAGCTTTTCGGCGACGGGCAACAGCTTGGTTTGGAGATTCAGTACGGGGAACAGCCAGAACCGAAGGGTCTGGCCGAAGCCTTCCTGATAGGCGAGGAGTTTATCGGTAATGAAGCGGTATGTCTGATATTGGGAGACAATATTATTTACGGTCACGACTTTTCGAAGCTTTTGCACAGGGCCAAAAGGAGAGTATTGGAGAAGGGCGGCGGACATGTTTTCGGCTATCGAGTCAGGGATCCGCAGCACTATGGCGTCGTTGAGTTCGACGGAGAGAGAAGGGCCGTTTCCATCGAGGAAAAACCGGTACACCCCAAAAGTCGTTATGCCGTGATCGGGCTGTATTTTTACGACATCGATGTAATAAAGGTGGCGAAGGATCAAAAACCTTCGGCTCGAGGCGAACTGGAAATTACCGATACCAATCGGGCGTATCTGGAGAAAGGCCGACTCTATGTCGAGATCATGGGACGGGGATTCGCCTGGTTGGATGCCGGAACGCACGAATCGCTTCTGGATGCCGGCAACTTTGTCAAGACCCTGGAAGAGCGACAGGGTTTGAAAATAGCCTGCATTGAAGAGATTGCCTATACGAGCGGTTGGATAGGTCGGCCCGAAATACGGAAGAGGGCCGAATCGATAAACAATCAATATGGCCAATATCTGAAACAGCTGCTGGAGAAACAGTAGGTGGTAAAAGTAATCCCTTCCGCTCTTCCCGAAGTGCGGATAATCGAACCAAGCGCTTGCAGCGACGAACGAGGATATTTCCTGGAGACGTATAGTCGAAAAACCTTTGGAGCCGCAACGGATCATTGCATATTTGTCCAAGATAACGAATCCTCCTCGCCGGAAGGCGTATTGAGAGGACTGCACTATCAAGTACCACCATATGCCCAATCGAAGTTGGTACGTGCTATTGTCGGAGAAATTTTGGATGTGGCGGTAGATATTCGCATTGGTTCTCCGACGTTCGGTCGATATGTGTCGCTGCAACTCTCTTCCCAGAATAGGCGACAGCTGTTCATTCCCAAAGGTTTTGCCCACGGGTTCCTGGCGCTAAGCCGGTCGGCTGTGGTTGGATATAAAGTAGACGCCTTCTATTCGCAGGAATCCGAACGATCCATCCATTTCGCCGATCCGCAAATCGCCGTTGACTGGAAATTTCCACGCGCAAAGTTGATTCTGTCGTTAAGAGACAAAGAGGCGCCTCTTCTGAAAGATCAAAGGGACCTATTTGTATTTCGCCAACAACCTTCATGCCCAGCTGGGCATGAAGGGGAATGAGAATTTTCTTTGCTCCTTGCCGAATCCCGGTTCCCGACTTTTCCCGGGGCATAACACGTCCGGGGACTGCCGTTTCCGGCCGTACCGCCGACGGTTTCGTAGGGACTGACCGCCTAGAAGTCGGGACGAAAAAACGGACAGAACCGAACAAAAAAAATGAGAATTTGGATTACGGGTGGATCCGGTCAGCTCGGATCGGAATTACGGCAAATCGACCTCCCCTACCGTTGCGTGTTTACCGATGAGAATGTCGATCTTACGGACTTTCGTTCGGTAGATCGTTTTCTGTTCGAAACGAAGCCTCAAATTATCGTAAATTGCGCCGCATATACAGCGGTCGACAAAGCCGAGTCCGAAAGGGAAGCCGCAATAAGGCTGAATTGCGACGCCGTCGAGTATCTTGCCCGAAAGGGAGTCGAACAGGGCATCTATTTGATCCATATCTCCACGGACTACGTATTCGACGGGCAGGGTTCTGCTCCCTATAGGGAGGGGTCTCCGACCAATCCCGCCACGTTTTACGGTCTGTCGAAACTAAAGGGGGAGCAGGCACTTTTTGCATCGGGAGTTCACGGAGCGATCATTCGGACCTCCTGGCTCTATTCCCGTTTCGGCAGCAACTTCGTCAAAAAGATCATTCGCTTGGCGAAAGAGAAAAAGGAGATACAGGTAGTTGACGATCAAATAGGAAACCCGACCTATGCGGGCGACTTGGCCAAGGCGATTGCGACGGTTCTAGAGCGGCCGAAAAAGAAGGGATTGCATTTGTATCACTATTCGAACGAAGGTGTCGCAAGTTGGTACGACTTCGCCTATGAGATTGTGGACGTTATGGAAATTTCCTGCCGCGTCCGGCCAGTCGATTCGAAGGCATATCCGACGGCAGCCAAACGGCCTCCCTATGCGGTAATGAACAAGGCGAAAATCAAAAGGGAATTCGGCCTCGATATTCCCCACTGGCGGCACAGCCTGAGACGATTTGTCCGAAAGTATCGACTTGCGGAGGAAAAGCGATGAATACAGTCCTCGTGACAGGTGGAGCCGGTTTTATCGGTTCAAACTTTATTCGATTTTTTTTGCATACCAATTCGAAAGTCCGCGTCGTCAATTTGGACAAGTTGACGTACGCTGGCAATCCAGAGAATCTGACCGAAGTCCAGAGCGACCCAAGGTATCGGTTTATCCGGGGAGATATCTGCAACCGTGAGTTTGTCGAGTATCTGTTCTGCGAACACGATATTCGGGGCGTGATTCACTTTGCGGCGGAAACCCATGTCGACAACTCCATAGCGGGTCCCCAAGTGTTCATCGAAACCAACGTAAAGGGGACCCTGACGCTTCTGGAGGCGGCGCGCAGCTACTGGATGGATGCACCCGGAAGATATAGGGAAAAATACCGAAACTGTAGGTTCCATCACATTTCCACCGACGAAGTATACGGTACCCTGGGAAGAGGCGATCTCTTCAAAGAAACGACGCCTTACGCCCCCAATAGTCCCTACAGCGTCTCCAAGGCATCGAGCGACATGCTGGTTCGCAGCTATTGCCGGACATACGGACTCGATACGGTGACTACCAATTGCTCCAACAATTACGGACCGAAACAGCATGCGGAAAAATTGATCCCCACTATCGTCAGAAAGGCTCTGGCATGCGAAACGATTCCCCTATACGGCAGAGGAGACAATATCCGAGATTGGCTCTTTGTCGAGGATCATTGTAGAGCAATCGATCTGGTCTATCGAAAGGGCAGAGCGGGAGACAGATACAATATCGGAGGAGACAATGAAAAGACGAATATGGAGGTTGCCCTGCTGATATGCGATTTGCTGGACCGGTGGAAGCCAAAGACCCAAGGCGGATCGTACAAGAGTCAGATCGCTTTCGTGCCGGATCGTCCCGGTCACGATTTTCGCTATGCCCTCGATATATCCAAAATCGAAAGGGAAATAGGCTGGAAGCCGAAGGAAGACTTTGTGTCGGGTCTAGAAAAGACGGTTCGGTGGTACTTGGCCGATTCTGAAAAACGGCTTTATCGATGTCAACGAGGGAGAATCAACTAAACATTTTTTTCGCCTACTTCATATTGAATCCCCGCCTACGCGGGGATGGGAACACAAAGACAGCTCTTTCGCACGTGCAAGAAGCCGTCGGTCATCGCGCTTTCTCTCCCTGCCAGCGATCAAACAGTTCGTGTCGAATCCCGAACTGATCAAGAAGTTTTCCTACCGTAAAGTCGATCATATCCTCTACCGAGCGGGGATGGTGATAGAAAGCCGGAACCGGAGGCAGTACGACTCCCCCCAAGTCCGCCAGTCGCACCATCATCTCCAGATGCCCCTTGTGTAGAGGCGTTTCGCGCGGAACGACGATCAGCTTTCGGCGCTCTTTTAGGGTCACGTCGGCTGCGCGTACCAGAAGGTTTTCATTGTAGCTGTTTACGATGCCCGAAAGTGTCTTCATCGTACAGGGGCAAACGACCATACCGTGAGTAGGGAACGACCCGCTTGCAACCGGTGCCGCCAAATTTCCGGGAGAGTAGGCGAAGTCCGCCAGCTCCCCGATGGCCGCCACGGATCGGTCGGTCTCCAGGGCAATGGTTTTCTCGGCACCTTCCGACACGATAAGGTGCGTCTCGATTTCGTCGTTTTCCTTTAATACCTCAAGGCAGCGGATACCGTAAATCACTCCGGAAGCTCCCGTTATACCGACTATTATGCGCTTTTTCGTTTTTCCCATTTTTATGGACGTTTGATTGCCGGAAAACCGGATCGATGGCCGAAGAGGGAAACGGAACGAAGGAATACTTTGTCCTTCGGGTTCGTTTCGCATTCATAATGCACAATGTGAAGTTTGTCGAAGGCAAAAGTGGAGCAGTGTTCGGTTTTTATGTTTCGGGGATGACGGCGGTGGGGAGAAGCAATTTGTCCGTATGTCCGATTTTTGTGCGGTCGAGATCGGCCGTAACCGTAGGAGGCGGGCCGCTCGTAAAGGGATGTTGCGGAGGTATATAGCCTGCGGCCGCAATTTTCGGCCGACGAAGTTTCGATTGCGCAACCGTTGGGGATCGGATATGTTCTATTCCGTTTTTCTTCTCCATATCCGCTCGGGCAGAGTTTAGCACATCGCCGAAACGAAACGCGAAAATGGACTCGCGCGGGAGATCGGACCGGGAGAGAGAAAACGCCTCCTCGCTTCGACGGCCGGGAAACCGATGCTGCCCGACTTTTGCCTCAATGGTACAATCTTACGCCAAACGAACATGAGCGAAAAGGATCCCGAAAAAGGAAAAGATGCGCTGTCCAGACAGCTTTTGGAAACCAGAACCATCGTCATATCGGATTCGGTGAACAGCGAACTTGCCGACAGGGTGATTAAAACCGCTTTGATATTGGAAAAGCTGAAGGCGGATGGAGAAATCAAAGTTTTTATCAATTCGCCCGGCGGGGACGTGTACAGCGGTTATGCCATCTACGACATTCTCGGTTTTATAACGTGTCCGATCACGACCGTTGTGATGGGGCTGGCGGCCAGCATGGGATCGATCCTGTGCCAGGCTGGCGACGCCGGAAAGCGCTTTGCACTGCCCAATTCCAGAATTATGATCCATCAACCTCTGCTGCAGCATGCCGAAGGCCAGATTACGGACCTGGAAATCCACTCCCGCCAAATCTTGAAGTTGCGGCAGGAAACCGCCGAACTATACGCATCCAAAACCGGCAGGGAGCTAAAAGGAATCCTGAAGGATATGGACAGGGACTACTGGATGACGGCTAAGGAATCTCTGCAGTATGGTTTGATCGACGGGATTGTGGCAGGCCGGGCCGACCTGCCGTAGCCTATGCGGCGGATCGGCTAGCCGGAATCGGCGCCGCACCGAAAAACGGCAAGGAGCCGATTTTGCGGAGGGGTTCGGGCACGGGAACGATAACAGCGAGAGCGATATGAAAGTGGGTGTGTTTGGTAGCGGATATGTCGGTCTGGTTGCGGGTGCCTGTTTTGCGGAAAGCGGGAACGAAGTGATCTGCGTGGATATCGACGAGGAGAGGATTGCGGCACTCAAAAAGGGAATCGTTCCCATATACGAGCCGGGATTGGCGGAGATGATCGCTAGAAATGCCGGGCAGCGGAGACTATTTTTCACTACCGACGCGGAGCGCGCCGTTAAAAATGCTTTGTTTCACTTCATTTCCGTGGGCACTCCGCCGGGGGAGGACGGCAGTGCGGATCTGCAGCATGTTCTGGCAGTGGCGAAAACCATAGCCGGGCATTTGGAGGGGTACGGAGTCGTTGTCGACAAATCGACCGTTCCCGTCGGCACCGGGGAAAGGGTGAAGGAGATGGTGGCGGAAGTGCTGGCCTGCCGGGGGGTGGAGATCGGATTCGACGTAGTCTCGAATCCGGAGTTCCTTCGCGAAGGCGTGGCCGTCAACGATTTTATGGAACCGGATCGAGTCGTCGTCGGAACGGACAATCCTCGTGCGGCGGCCCTGATGAAGGAGCTGTATGCGCCCTTTATGAAAACGGAGGACCGGTTTCTCTCCATGGACATCAAAAGTGCCGAAATGACGAAATACGCGGCCAATTCGATGCTGGCCACGAAGATTTCCTTCATCAACGAAATAGCCAATCTGTGCGGGGAGGTAGGGGCGAACATCGATCAAGTAAGAGCCGGCATCGGTTACGACAGGCGGATCGGAAACAGCTTTCTCTTTCCCGGCGTCGGCTACGGCGGCTCCTGCTTTCCCAAGGACGTTCAGGCCCTGATCCGAACGGGAGGGCGGTTTCGCTGCGAAATGGAGTTGCTCGATTCGGTCGAAAGGGTCAACAACAGGCAAAAGCTGATATTGCCGCAAGCCGTAAAAAGGAGATTCGGAGCGGACCTGCACGGTAGACGGTTCGCAGTGTGGGGTCTGGCGTTCAAACCGCAGACCGACGACATGCGGGAGGCCCCCTCCAGACCGATCGTCGACGAGCTGCTGCATGCCGGAGCCACGATCGTCGCTCACGATCCGGCGGCCATCGAAGAGGCACGGCGGATTTGGGGAGATGCGATCGAATACAGAGATAACAACTACGAAACGTTGGAAACGGCGGATGCGTTGTTGATTGTCACGGAGTGGAACGATTTCCTTAGACCGGATTTCGACAGGATGAAGCGTCTGATGAAGTCGCCCGTCGTTTTCGACGGTCGCAATATCTACCGGCCGGAAAGGATGAGGGAGTTGGGATTCGAATACTACGGCATCGGCAGGCCCGCGAACGACTCCAGACAGGAGGGCGGATGAGCCCTGCCCAAAACGGAAAGCCAGCGGCCCAAGCGAGACGGCGGACGACCCCTAGTCAAAGTAGAAAAATATTGGTGACGGGAGGAGCCGGGTTCATCGGCTCCTTCCTCTGCGAAAGGTTGCTCCGGGAGGGGCACGAGGTCGCGTGCCTGGACAACTTCTTCACGGGAAGAAAGTCGAACATCCGCCATTTGCGAGACGACAGCCGGTTCGAAACGATTCGACACGACATCACCCAATCCATTCTACTGGAGGTCGATTGGATTTTTCACATGGCCTGTCCCGCATCCCCCGTCCACTACCAGTACAATTCCATCAAAACTCTGAAGACGAACATTCTGGGGACTCTGAATATGCTGGGGCTGGCCAAACGAGTGAAGGCCAGAATTCTGCACGCCAGCACCTCGGAGGTATACGGAGACCCCGCAGAGCATCCTCAAAAAGAGAGCTACTGGGGGAACGTCAACCCCATCGGCGTTCGCAGTTGCTACGACGAAGGAAAACGGGCCGCCGAAACCCTGATGGCGGACTATCGAAGGGAATTGGGCGTGGATACCAAAATCGTTCGCATTTTCAATACCTACGGCCCCGCAATGAGATCCGACGACGGACGCGTGGTGAGCAACTTCATCGTACAGGCGCTTTCCGGGAAAAGTATCACCATCTATGGAGACGGACGGCAGACCAGGTCCTTTTGCTACATTGACGACATGGTGGAGGCGATCTGCCGCATGATGCGCAAGGAGGGTTTTGCCGGCCCCGTCAATGTGGGAAACCCGGACGAATTCACCGTCCTGGAGCTGGCCCGCAAGATAGTCGACCTGACGGGATCGAAGTCCCGCATCGTGCACGAGGCGCTGCCCAAGGACGATCCCGCCCGCAGGCGGCCCGATATCGCACTTGCCCGAAAGGAATTGGGCTGGGAGCCGAAAATTCGGCTGGAAGAGGGATTGAAGAGGACCATTCCCTATTTTGAAGCGTCGATTGCGGAAGAGGGCTGAAGAATGAAGGTTTTGCAACCTTCTCAAATATCGGTGGTACTTGTGGAACCCTCCCATCCGGGAAACATCGGCTCGACGGTGCGGGCAATGGACAATTTCGGCGTAACGGATCTTCGTCTGATCGATCCGTGCGAGATCGATCATCCGGAATCCAGAATGTTCGCCAAGAATGCGCGCTATCTGCTAAGCAAGACAAAAACCTATTCCAGCCTGTCGGATGCAGTCAAAGACACCCATCTGGTCGTTGCAACGTCGGCCCGCAAAAGGGACAAAATCCATACTGCGGCAAGCCTGGAGACACTTCCCCGGATTCTTGCCGGCCTCTCTGCGGAGTGCTCCGTTGCGATCGTATTCGGTCGCGAAAAAAGTGGTCTGACCAACGAGGAGATGAGCGCCTGCAACGAGTGGATCTACATCCCCACCTTCGGGCAAAGTGGCTCGCTCAATCTGGCACAGGCTGTCGTTGTGGTGCTGTACGAACTTTCCCGATCCTATGTTGCCGCGGATCCGTTCGGCGAAAGAGAGTTCAAATTGGCGAGTGCGGATCAGGTGGAGGGCATGAAGAGCCATTTCTTTCGGCTTTTGGACCGTATTCGCTTTATCCGGCACGGAGCCCGGGATTCCATACGGCAGAGCTTTTCCTGTCTGATCGGCCGTGCAAAACCGGACGAGCGCGACGTAAAAATGTTGAGAGGTTTTTTCAGCCAGATAGAGACGCAAATCGAACGAAAGGAGAAGATCATCCGATCGCTTCGTTCCGAAAGCTAGAATTCCGACGTGCGTCGTTCGAAACGGCTCTACGCCCCTTTTTTCCGACGCCCCTACCTACGTGAGTTGTATGTCCGATATACGAATACTGCCGGAGTCGCTCATCAATAAAATTGCAGCGGGAGAGGTGGTCGAGCGCCCTTTTTCGGTGGTCAAAGAGTTGATGGAAAATGCGATCGATGCGGGAGCGGATCGTATTTTCGTTACCATCGGCAATGGAGGAAAAGACTCCATCTCCGTATTGGACAACGGCTCGGGCATGTCGGAAGGGGATGCGCAGCTATCCGTCGAACGGCATGCTACCAGTAAGATTGCAACGAACGAGGATTTGGAAAACATCGATACGATGGGATTTCGCGGAGAGGCGCTGGCGGCGATCGCCGCCGTTTCTCGCTTCGAACTGACGACATGCCGGGACGAAAACGAGGGGGGATTTCAGGTGCGTATCGAGGGAGGAGAGCGGATTCACGTCGCAAGAACCGGATTTCCAAAGGGAACCAGGATCAACGTGGAGAACCTGTTTTTCAATACGCCGGCCCGTCGCAAGTTTATGAAGTCGACGCAGACGGAATATGGACATATTCACGATTTCGTTGTCCGTCTATCTTTGGGATACCCGCATATCCAGTTCAAGCTCGTGCACAACAAAAACATCGTCTTGAACATTCCCAAGGGACAGACATTCGGGCAGCGGGTTCGTCAGTGCTTTGGCGACGAGATTGCGGACGGTCTAATGGAATGCGACTACGAGGAGTCCTATCTCTCCCTTTCCGGCCTGATATCGCATCCGAATAAAGGCAGAGCGTCCAGGCGCTGGCAGCACACGTTCGTCAACGATCGTTACGTCAAGTGCCTGACGATCAATCATGGCATATACGAAGGATACAAAACGCTGATGATGAAGAACATGCATCCCATGTTTTTCGTTAAGGTGCGTGTCGATCCCGGAGAGATCGATGCAAACGTGCATCCGGCAAAAACCGAAATTCGGGTGAGAAATCCCAGCCTGATGCATACCATTATAGCCGGTGCGGTTTCCGGCAGGCTGAAACTCGGAATGCGGAAACGGGCGTTCACCCACACGGCGTCCGAAACTGCGGAAAGCGGTAGCGACCCGATGGAACCGAACCGGCACGAAGACCGGGAAAAAAGACCGGAGGGCGAGGACCGAAGCGGTCCGCAAACGGAGCCGACCCGCGAGGAGACGCTTGAGGCAAAGCGATTTTTCAAGGAGGCCAGCGAGCAACTCAGCTTTACGGCACCGAATCCGATTCCCAGGGAAGGCGTAACGAAGAGGGCCGAATCGCGGTCCATAGACGGCAGACCGGATCCCGCAGAAGAAGCCGGGGAGGAGAATCTGTTCCATTTTACCGATCTTGGAGAGCGGAACGCCGAAAGTCCCGCATCCGATATGGCGGGGAGAGCGGATTCGATCTTCCGGGCGATCGGTCAGTTGTCCAAAAGGTATATTTTGGCTCAGGGCGAAAACGCTCTTCTGGTGGTGGACCAGCATGCCGCTCACGAAAGGATCCGGTTCGAGGAGATCAGAAGGCAGTTCTATGCCAAAAAGCTGATCTCCTCCACACTGCTGATTCCCCTGATGATGGAGCTTCCCCCCCAAGACGGGATTCTGCTGGAACAGTATCGGGAAGAGTGGGAGAAGGTCGGGTTTGTGATCGATCATTTTGGCGGAAACGACTATTCGATCAAAAAGGTGCCGGCGATTCTACAGGATCGGGATGTTCCCGACATTGTTCGGGAGGTGCTGAGCGAAGCGGCGCAATTCGGAAAATCGGGCAAACTGGAAACCTTCTTCAACCGGGTGTTCGAACGGATGGCCTGCCACTCGTCGGTGAGAAGCGGGCAGGAGCTGAGTCGGCAGGAGATGCAGTCGCTTTTGGACCGATTGGTCGGTTTCGAACTGCATCTGTCCTGCCCCCACGGCCGTCCCTTTATCACCGAACTGACGATAGGCGAGCTGGACCGTAGGTTTAGACGGACCGTCTGACATGTCTCCCCTCAGGGAGAAATCGCTTCACAACCGCCGATTTTTCCCCTAGATTCCTTTCTTAGTGCATCTGTGCCGGGTCCGTTTCGACTTTCGCCCGGTCCGTTCCATCCCTGTTTCGACGCGGTACGTTTCATGAAAATTTTTGCTCTGGTCGGAAGGCCGAACGTCGGAAAATCGACGCTTTTCAACAAGTTGGCAAAAAAGCGAATCGCCATTGTCGACAGGCAGCCCGGAGTTACCAGGGACAGGAATACGGCAGTCGTCGACTACGAAGGGTACCGTTTCATTCTGATCGACACCGGGGGCTTCGAACCGGACTCGCAGGAGGTAATTCTCCAAAAGATGAGGGAGCAGTCGCAACTGGCTGTGGAGGAGGCGGATGGAATCGTTTTTCTGGCGGACAGGACCTTCGGGTGGACGCCGCAGGATCGGGACATCTACGACTACCTCCGCCGGTCGGAAAAGCCGGTCTATTTCGTCGTAAACAAGGTCGACAGCCGAAGGCATCTGAGTGAGATTGCGGAATTTTATGAATCCGGTGCGGAAACCGTCTTCCCGATTTCCGGGGAGCACAGTCGCGGCATCGCCTCACTGCTGGAGGCGATGGAGGAGGATTTCAAGGAGATTCGACCGGAGGAGAGAGAGCGGGAGGAGAGGAACGTTCTCTCTTTGGCGATCGTCGGCAGACAGAATGTGGGGAAGTCCTCCATCGTCAATCAGTTTATCGGAACGGGAAGGCAGATCGTGGACGAAACTCCCGGAACCACACGCGACCCGGTGGACAACTATATCCGGTATAACGGGCAGGAGGTGCGGCTGATAGACACAGCCGGGTTGAAAAGAAAGAGCCGCGTCAGTTTTGTGGTCGATAAATACAGCATGATTGCCGCTATCAGAAGCATCGAAAGGGCGGATGTCGTTTTGTTGACGATCGATGCGACCGAAGGCGTTGTCGAGCAGGATGCCCGCATTGCCGGGTACGTTCTGGAAAGAGGCAAGGCGATGATTATCGCCGTCAATAAATGGGACATCGTGGAAAAGGACAGCACGACTCTGGAAAGAATGCGGAAAAGAATCAAAGAGCGGCTGGCATTCGTCGATTTTGCTCCCGTCGAGTTCGTCAGTGCGAAGACCGGTCGGCGCATTCCCATTTTGTTGGAAAAAACGGGCGACGTGTACCGGCAGTATGCCAAGAGGATCCAAACGGCCGATCTGAACCGCATTGTTCACTCCGTCACGTCGCGCCATACTCCTCCATCCAAAGGAGGAAGGAGCACGAAGATATTCTACGCGACGCAGGTGGCTACCCATCCCCCAAGTTTTGTGATCAAAACCAACAATCCGAGAGGGATCGGTGTCTCCTACCAACGGTTCGTCACCGGCCAGCTGAGACGCTGTTTCGATTTTGAGGGAACTCCCATCAGACTGTTTTGGAGAGAGAATTCCTCAAAAAATCCGAAAGGGGGGGGCAATCCGTGATTTCCTCTTTCCGTTTCGAACTTGTCGCCAGGGGCGGGCCGATCGTTGTCGTTTTGATCGTCTGCTCGTTCGTATCGCTTTCCATCGCCACCCTACTTCAGCAGTAGTCGGCCCGTTTGATATGCCCGTCAACAACATCCATATTTCGGCTGCCATCATCACGCTGAACGAAGAGCGGAATATCGCAGGATGCATCAAGAGCCTGGACTGGGTGGATCAGATCGTCGTCGTCGATTCTTTGAGCAGCGACAGAACGAAGGAAATTGCCGTCGAGCTGGGTGCCGAAGTGGTCGATCAGGAGTTTCTGGGGCACGTCAGGCAGAAGCAGCTGGCGGTCGATCTTTGCCGGCACGACTGGGTGGTTTGTCTGGATGCGGACGAACGCACTCCCCCGGATCTGAAGGAAGAGATCGTCGAGCTGTTCGAACGGACTGCCGAAGAGTCGCTGTTTCCAGGATACAGCGTGGCGAGGAGAAGCTACCACCTCGGCAGGTGGATCAGGCACGGAGGCTGGTATCCGGATCGCAACGTGCGGCTGTTCAACCGGAAATTCGGCCGATGGAGCGGCTCCGATCCGCACGACCGCATTGTCGTCGACGGTAGGATCGGCAAGTTGCATGGAGCATTGGAACATTTCGTATTCCGCGATCTTGCCCACAACGTGCATATGAACAACTTCTACTCCTCGATTAGCGCCAATATTCTTTTTGAGGAGGGACGGAAGCCGTCGCTTTTGAAAATGATTTTCAAGCCGATGGGAAAGTTTTTGGAGACCTACCTCTTCAAACTGGGATTTTTGGACGGCCTGCCGGGATTTATCATCGGCATAGGAGCGGCCTACTCGATGTTTCTCAAGTTTGCCAAACTCTGGGAAAAGCAGGGTGTCGCGTCGGATCTCGATCGACGGAAACCCGAATGAGGGTTGCGGAAAGGGCGGGAAGAGAGAAAAGACTGGCGTGACCGGTCGGTTTCCCGACAGGGGATGCGAATTTCGATTTTGTTGCAGGGATGTTTCGATTTGCCGAAATGGAGGGCATGGTCTGGTTGCTTGCGGTTTTGGCCATGGGCGTTTTGTTCGTCTATGGACTGTATCGCAAGAGAAGGGATTTGGAGCGGTTTGCCGATTCTGCCGTGATCCCATATCTGACGGCTCAATTCAGCCGGCAGAAACAGGGAGTTAGAATCGCCCTGACGGTTCTCGGTGCCGTTTTTCTCGTACTGACGCTAATGCGTCCGCAGGGAAATCCCACAACCGAAACGGTTCGCAAAAGGGGACGCGATTTGGTGTTCGTTATCGACGTCTCCCGCAGCATGCTGGCCGAGGATCTGAAGCCCAATCGGCTGGGAAAGGCCAAACAGCTCGTGTCCGACGTGATCGATATTCTGGAGGGAGACCGCATCGGGATGCTGGCGTTTGCCGGAGCGACTGCCGTGAAGTGCCCGTTGACGCTGGACTATCACTACTTCAGGAACATTCTGGAAAGGACGGGTCCGCAGGATGTCAATCGGGGCGGCACCCATATAGGAGACGCCATTCGAACGGTGACGAACCGTCTGTTTTACGACCAGGACAATAAATATCGCGATATTATTTTGATCACCGATGGAGAGGATCACGAATCCTTTCCGTTGGAGGCTGCCGAAACGGCAAAGAAAAGAGGAATTCGCATCCATACGGTAGGACTCGGAGATCCGGACGGAGCCAATATTCCCCTGCGCAGAGACGGCACCTACAATCTGCTGAAATACAAAGATCGGACGGTCAGCAGCAAACTCGACGAAACCACACTCAAAAAGATAGCGGAAATTACGCAGGGCGTGTTCATACCGGTGCGCACCCATCTGGCCGATCTGGCGGAACTGTATCGCGACTATATTGCCGTTTCCGAAAAGCATGAGATGGAATCCAAGGAGTCGAAAGTCTGGAGCGAACTGTTTCAGTTTTTTTTGGGAATCGCGATCGTGCTGCTGATCGTGGAGTCGTTGTTGGGCGAAAGAGGGTTCGGTACCGAACGTCCGTAGCTCCGCCGTTCCTACCGCTTTTAATCAAAAGTCCACCCCGGAGAGAATAAAACGCCGGATTTCGGGGTAGGACTCGACCACTTGAACGGGAGATTTTCATGAGAGTTCGCTTTGTAGCCATTTTGTTTTTTACCGCTTTCGTAGCCGCTCTGCCGGGTCTCGCCCAGGAAACGGCCGATTCGCCTGAGAAACCGCAGTCCCAGAAGGAGAGGGCGAGTTATATCTTCGGTCTGAACACCGGCAAAATGTTGAGTCAGCAGAAATTCGATTTTGATCTCAAGTATCTTATGATGGGCGTCGAGGACTCTCTGTCGGAAAGGTCTCCCCGACTTACCCAGGCCGAAATAAACGAAACGATGGACATTCTGCGAGGGGAGATGATGAAAAGACTGGGCAAGGAGAACCGGGAAGAGGGAGCGGCCTATCTGGCCGAAAACGGCAAAAAAAAGGGAGTCGTGACGACAAAGAGCGGACTGCAGTACGAAATTGTTCGGGAAGGTACGGGTCCCAAACCCTCCTCCTCCAGCAGGGTCGTCGTCCATTACAGGGGCACTTTGATCGACGGCAAGGAGTTCGACAGCAGTTTCCGCAGGGGCGAACCTGCCGAATTTCCCGTCACGGGAGTGATTTCGGGCTGGGTGGAGGCTTTGCAGATGATGAAAAAGGGAGCCAAATGGAAACTGGCGATTCCCTCTCGTTTGGCGTATGGCAAAAAGGGAGCCGGCCGTATGATCGGCCCCAACTCGACGCTGCTGTTTGAAGTCGAATTGATCGACATCAAGTAGTCCTTTTACCAACGCTCCTTCCGTAGCCGATGAAGAGCTCCGTTGGAATATTGGGCCTGGGATATCTGGGACGGGAGGTAGCCGACTGGCAGGAATGGCCGGAAGGTTCCTGGGGAAGCTGCCGCGAAACTGCGGAGGTCTCGGAAGCCGCCTCGAACGGTTTGACGCGCATCCATTTCGACTGGGAATCCGAGGAAACGTGGCACAACATTCCTTCCGGAGAAGCCAAACTGGTGCTGACGATCCCTCCTCTAGCGGAGGAGCCGGAAAGCGAACGGACACGTTTGGAGATATGGGGAGCCTGGATGAAAAACCATCGGGCTTTGCTGACCGATTTGGTGTATATCTCCTCTACGGGCGTATATCCGAATCGTGCGGGGAATTGGGACGAATCCTCTCCCCTGACGCCGGATACGCAAAAAGGTCGCACGAGGTACGTTTCGGAAACGGTTTTGGATCGATTTTTCAACCTGCGGGTTATTCGGGCAGGCGCCATTTACGGTCCCGGCAGGCATATCGGAGAAAGAATCCGCAATCGGAAGCCGATCCCGCAGGGAGATCATCCGGTTCACCGCATCCACGTCACCGATTTGGCGCAGATTGTCCGTCTGGCGGTAACCGAAACCGAATTTCCGCACATCCTCAATGCCGTCGATAGGGAGGCGGCACCGGCGGAACGGGTAGCCGAATGGATGGCGCGGCAACCTCAATTTTCTTCCTGTACCGCAGGCGGGATTGTGTACGGGAAGGGGGGCGTCACCCGAAAAAACCTATCTCGCAACCGGAATAGAAAAATATCGAACGCACGCTTGACGGCCATTCCCAAATTTGTCTATCGCTTTCCCAGCTATCGGGAAGGGTTGCGGCAGGCGATTCTAGCGGATTTGCCGCAACCTTGAAGGTGTTCGCACCTCCTCTTCCGCAGCCGCTCCACACCAGACCGACTGGTCTTTTAAACGAGATGTCGACTATGATTGAAAAGATACTACCCGACGTATACCGCATCGAGGTCCCCCTGCCCAATAGTCCTCTCAAGGCCATCAATTCCTATCTGCTGATGTCGGAAGGGCGGAACCTGGTGATCGATACCGCCTTCAACCAACAGGAGTGTCTGGAGGTGCTGTCGCGGGCCTACGGAGAACTCGGCGTCGATTTGAACAGGACCGACTTCCTCTCCACCCATCTCCATGTGGACCATATGGGGCTAATAGGCAAACTTGCCCGGCCCGAAGCGAAAAAGTACATGAACAGTGTCGACTCGGACTTTCTCAAGGAGAATCGGGACTGGAGCAAATTGATAAAAATTACTTCCATGGCGGGATTTTCTCCTGAAAAGCTGCCGTTTGTCGGCAAAAACCATCCCATGCAAAAGTTCAAACCGGACCGCTCGGTTGAATGGAGCGACATCAAGGAGGGCGACTCCATCGTCGTTGGAGATTATGCTTTGACATGTCTGGAGACACCGGGACATACACCGGGGCACATCTGCCTCTACGAAGCCCAGAAGAAGCTTCTGTTTGCGGGAGATCACATATTGGGAGACATTACCCCCAACATTCAGGTTTGGGATTTTGACGACGATCCTTTAGCAAGCTATATGGCAAGCCTCGACAAAATCGCCGCTCTGGATATCAGTCTGGTCTTTCCGGCACACAGAAGCGTGGTGCGGGACTGCGGCACAAGAATCGAAGAGCTGAAGAGACATCATCTAAACCGCTGCAACGAGGTACTCGATATTTTGCGGTCCGGCGCACGAAATGCGGAACGGACGGCATCGCGGATGACATGGGAAATCACTGCGGAATCGTGGGACTGTTTCTCCGCACTGCAGCAATGGTTTGCCACGGGCGAAGCGGTAGCCCATCTGCGCTTTCTTACCAATAGAGGATTTGTCGTGCAGGAGATCCAGCAGCGGACCGGAGAAATTCTGTATTCGCCGACGGCGAAAGAGAGCAGGTTGGAATCGATGGACTGAGGAAGATCCGCCGAAGGGTTGCCTCCGTTTAGCCGGAAGCAATCCGCAGGCTGGACGAAACGAGGGAAAAAAGCGCACAATAATAGGCAAGCGAACCGGCTTTAACGAAGGCAAATCCATCGTCGCCAGACGACGAGGCCATTTTACACGATTCCATTCGCAAATCCGGGAGCCCGACCGCTTGGCGGTCCGGCCCTCGACTTCATACGGGACACGATCTATGAACAAAATATTGAAAACTGCCGACCTGAAGCGTCCGGCGTATAAAATTGCGGACATCTCGCTGGCCGAGTATGGTCGCAGGGAGATTGAACTGGCCGAGCAGGAGATGCCGGGTCTGATGGCGCTGCGGCAAAGATACGGAGAGCAGAAACCGTTGGCTGGCGCGAAGATTATGGGAAGCCTGCACATGACGATTCAAACCGCCGTTTTGACCGAGACTTTGGTGGCTTTGGGCGCCGACGTGCGTTGGGTGAGCTGCAACATCTTCTCCACACAGGACCATGCCGCCGCAGCAGTGCTCGTCGGCCCGGAGGGAACGCGCGAAACGCTGCGGGGCGTACCCGTCTTTGCCTGGAAGGGAGAGACTCTGGAGGAGTACTGGTGGTGCACGGAGCAGGCTCTGATTTGGCCGGACGGAACGGGGCCGAACCTGATCGTAGATGACGGAGGCGATGCGACTCTATTGGTGCATCGCGGCGTCCAGTTCGAATCCGCCGGAGCGGTTCCCGATTTCGATCCGGAGGTGCATCCCGAAGAGTATGGGTACGTATTGCGACTGCTGCGGGAAAAACAAAAGGAATCTCCCGACCGCTGGACAAAAGCAGCTCGGGAAATTCGTGGCGTAAGCGAAGAGACCACCACGGGCGTCCATTTCCTCTACATGATGGAGGAGAAGGGAGAGCTGCTGTTTCCGGCTATCAACGTGAACGATTCGGTTACCAAGAGCAAATTCGACAACGTATACGGTTGCCGTCACTCTCTGCCCGACGGGATCTGTCGAGCCAGCGACGTGATGATCGGTGGAAAGGTGGCCGTCGTCTGCGGCTACGGCGAGGTAGGAAAGGGTTCCGCACAGGCGCTGCGAGGCCAGGGCTGCCGCGTGATCGTTACGGAAATCGATCCGATCTGCGCGCTACAGGCCGCGATGGAGGGATACGAAGTCAAAACCCTTGAGGAGATTATCGGAGTTGCCGATATTTTCATCACCGCAACGGGAAATCGGGATATCGTCACAGCAGACCATATGGCGAAGATGAAGGACAAGGCGATCGTGGGCAATATCGGCCATTTCGACAACGAGATCGACATGGCGGGACTGAAGAAGATTGCGGGAATTCGGAAGAGAAACATCAAACCGCAGTACGACGAATGGATTTTCCCCGACGGACACAGCGTTATGATTCTGGCCGAAGGACGGCTGCTGAACCTGGGTTGCGCGACCGGCCATCCGAGTTTCGTCATGTCCTCCTCCTTTACCAATCAGGTTCTGGCGCAGATCGAACTCTACAGGAACAGGGATCGATATCAAAAGAGGATCTACACCCTACCCAAAAAATTGGACGAGGAGGTAGCACGCCTGCATTTGGACCATCTCGGAGTGAAGTTGACGACGATGACCGCCGCACAGTCGGAGTATCTCAACATTCCGGTCGAAGGCCCCTATAAGCCGGACCGTTATCGCTACTGAGCAGCACTATGTCCTCTCTTTCCTCCTATTCCTCGATCAGGAGGATCGACAATGAGGCGCGGATGCTTGTTACTCTTTCTGGTTTGCTGCGTGGTGCGCAATGCTTCGGCAGATACCATCTCCGGGAGTGCCTGCTACAGATTCTCCGATAACGAGAGCATAATCGAAGCAAGGAGTGCGGTCTTTTCGTCGGTTTAACGCAGAGCCCGGCCTTTAGCCTCCCTTACACTGTGCTCCTACTTCAACCGTACGATTGCCGCAGACCATGTCAGAGTTGGGATAAATAAAGAATCGACGCGTGCAGCTATGTGTAATAGAAAGCGACACATGAAAGCACCAACTATAACAATAAGACTAGACGAAGACCTTGAAGGCCTACTCGCCGAAGCCAGCAGAAGATCTGGGTGCAACCAAAGTGAGATAGCTAGGGATGCATTAAGAAAGCAGCTCAATATTGAAAAATTCGAGTCTTTAAGAAAGCGGATTATTCCGTTTGCAGAAGCCCGTGGCTATCTAACTGACGTAGATGTTGTCTAGCAGATCTCATGAAAGTGTTTTTGGACACAAACGTGCTGGTAAGCGCACTATCTACGCATGGGCTCTGTTCGGACGTTCTAAGAGAAATCCTGTCTGATCATCAAGTGAAGGCTCTACCGCCTTCCAGGTGGTAGAGCCTTCACTTAGCAATGCCCTTTTTTATACGGATCGGTATGGTCAGTTCCCCGGCTTTTCATCTCTTTTTTGATTTTTGTCCAAACCGGTGCGTGCGGGAGACGAAGCGTTTTTCAATCCGTATTGAAACGCCCTTTCGGCCACTTTGAGGATTTCGGCATTGCCAACCGTTAGATATCCGCTTTTCTTCAAGATTTCGCGTTCCGCGATTCCCAATCGGGCCAGCATTTTCTCCAGGACTTTTAGGGGGTCCTTCAGTATCTCGCACTCCCAGACGACGACAACGTTCCAACCGAGCGCTTCGAGTTTCGAACGGTTGCGAGCATCCCTCGTCTCGTTCCTTTCGAATTTCTCCTTCCAGAAAGATACGTTCGATCCGGGGGTGGAGGCTTTTTTGCAGCCGGGGTGGCGATGCCAAAAACATCCGTGAACGAATATCGCGGCATTGTATTTCGGAAGTTTCAAATCGGGCTTTCCAGGATCGGAATCCGTTTTGAGAGAAAATCGAATTCCGCAACGGTGAAGTAGCGATCTGACGATCAACTCCGGTTTCGTATTTTTCGACCGAACCCGACTCATTAGCCAACTGCGGCGGGCTTTGCTCAACCTATCCATTTACCGTTCGAATTTTTTGCAACGGCCGCCGACGGCTTTCGTTGCCGAAGAGGCTCTCCCAAAGCATCCCAAGCCCTAAACGCACGCGCTCTTCCAAAGTCTTTGCAATATCCAAAGAGGGGAAAACCGTCCGGAAGGAAAAAAGCCCTGAGAGTTCTCCCTAATATCCCAGTAGACCCGTCCTTAACAGGTTGTGGAGATTTACGGCAAGATCGGAACGTAGAGGAGAGGAACAACCGAGAGAGGGTTTTTAGACTTGTTCTACCTCCCGGTTTCATGTACTTGCCAAATATTCTAGTGATCGAACAGTAGTGGCAAACCGGCAGTTCTCTTTTCCGCACGCGCAACACCCATTGAAAACGAGAGTACATATGAAAAAAGTCGTACTTGCCTACAGCGGAGGTTTGGATACCTCCGTGATTTTAAAGTGGCTCGTAAATAGAGGTTTTGAAGTGATCGCCTATGTTGCGGATGTCGGACAGCAAGAGGACTTCGAAAAAATCAGGAAGAAGGCCGTCGAGACCGGGGCATCCAAAGTGTATATCGAGGATCTGAAAAGAGAGTTTGTCACCGACTATATCTTTCCCGCCATCAAGGCCAATGCCATTTACGAAGGACGCTATCTGCTGGGCACAGCTTTAGCGCGTCCTTTGATCGCCAAGAGACAAATCGAAATAGCCGAAACGGAAAAAGCGGAATATGTATCGCACGGTTCCACGGGAAAGGGGAACGATCAGGTACGATTCGAACTTGCCTACTACGCCTTGAATCCTAAGATTCAAGTTCTCGCCCCATGGAAAATGAGAGATTTTCTCGACGATTTTCAAGGAAGGGACGATCTGATCGCCTATGCGAAAAAGTACGAAATCGAGGTTAAAGCGACGATAAGCAAGCCGTACAGCGAAGACGACAACCTGTTTCACATCAGCCACGAAGCCGGCATTCTGGAAGATCCGCTTCGCAAAGCGGAAGAGGATGTCTATTCCAGAACGCAGTCTCCCCAAAATGCCCCCGATACCGTAACCAAAATCATGGTGGAGTTTAAAGACGGCGTCCCGATCAAAGCGGAGAATCTGGAAGACGGCACTGTCAAAACCGAACCTTTGGAGCTGTTCGAATATCTGAACGAACTGGGCAGCAAAAATGCGATCGGTAGGATGGATATGGTGGAAAATCGTTTTGTGGGCATTAAGTCCCGCGGCATTTACGAGACTCCGGGAGGCACCATTCTTCATACGGCGCATTTGGACATTGAGGGCATCGCCATGGATCGGGAAGTGATGCGATTGAGAAATATGCTGACTGCCAAAATAACGGAAATTATCTACAACGGTTTTTGGTTCAGTCCGGAAATGGACTTCCTCATGGCAGCCGTCGAAAAGAGCCAGGAGGTGATCGACGGGAAAGTATACATGAACCTGTACAAAGGAAACGTATACGTAACCGCACGCGAGTCGACCGCTTCCCTTTACGACGAAAGGCTTTCCAGCATGCACATCGAAGGGGGATTCGACCAGCAGGATTCCGAAGGATTTATCAAAACCAATGCAATACGTCTGATGGCCCATGCCGCCATCATGAAAACCAAGAATAGATCGGAATAACTGCTCCCGCGCACGGCACTTCCGAGGGGAGGCACCCCACCAGCCGACAACCGCCCCCATACAGGGCCGTTCCCTCCGAAAGCCGCAACATCGGACCAACTGCCGAAGGACTTGATATCCAAGCCAATCCTTGAATAGGCTACCTGCGCTTCTTTGGATTCGCACCTATTTGGCCGACCGAACAAAAACTCCCGTTCGTCGGTTTCACCAAAGCCGACCAAACCGAGAGGAGACAAAAATATCATGGGAATAGCCGATCCCGTTAAAACGCGAAATCGCTCGAAGCCATTCCATACGCGGAATTCGAAAGACCTTTTGCCCATCGTTGCAGTTTTGGCCGCCGTCATATTGTGGGGCGGATCCTTTGCCGCAATGAGAATCACGATCCAAACATTCAATCCATGGCTCGTAATGTGGCTGCGCATGGCAGTTGCCGCAGCCGTACTGCTTCCCTTTGCCGGGAAGTTGATGCCGAAATACAGTAAAAGGGGCGACTGGAAAATGCTGCTTCCTATGGTGATTTTCCAACCCTGCCTCTACTTTCTGTTTGAATCGTATGCATTGACGTATACAACCTCCTCCCAAGCCGGAATCATCGCCGCGACCCTTCCCATCATGGTACTGATCGGGGCCCGGATGGTTTTCTCCGAAACGCTACATACCGGGGCGATCTGCGGAATAGTCCTATCGATCGCATGCGTCGCTACGCTCACTCTTCTGTCGGGTGCCGGCGATGTAGCATCCAATCCATTGCTGGGAAACTCCCTTGAGGTTCTTGCCATGATGAGCGCCGCCGCCTACATGATCGTCGTCAAAAAAATGAGTCTGCGCTACAATCCATGGAGTCTAACCGCTTTACAGATAATTGGCGGAACGCTCTTTTTCAGTCCGGGAATCTACTATTTGATACATATCGAGTACTCCTCGATTCAGTGGCAGACGATCGCCGCCATCGTATATTTGGGTGCCTTCGTGACTTTGGCCGCTTTCGGTCTGTACAACTGGGCTATCAGTAAGATTTCCGCTTCCAGAGCATCGGCATTCATCAATCTTGTGCCTGTGATAGCCGTATGTATAGGATGGATGGCTTTGGACGAGACCCTGAACACTCTTCAGGGCATTGCCGCCGCAGGCGTGATTATTGGCGTCTGGCTGAGCCAAAAATCTCCCGGTCCGCAAGTTGCCGACAGTTCCGGATGTTAGAAGCGTATCGCTCCAACTTTTGAACTGCCGGGCAGCCGTTGTGTTGCCGCAAGGGAGCCGCTCGAAAGAACTCCCCTGCGTCTCGTTGGCTTTAGGAGGTGGGTT
>CAZLTI010000008.1:0-17544 GCA_964562335.1 uncultured Pseudomonadota bacterium
TTCCCGTTCTTTGCTCAGAGTATCGCAAATTCAGTGCGGGAATGACAGAAGCAAGACTTTTTACCACTCCGTCAAGAATGAGCATTGCTGCGAGATATCGAATAACGATACTCGATGCTTTGGGAGAGTTCGGCAACGTAACTTAGCGAATCTGAAGTCTATTGTTGGTAGAACAGTAATTTTGTATAAAAAATCAAGTTTTAAAGATATTATTTGCCTATATTTACTAGTAAAATAAAATAATATCAATAGTTTAAATTGGTCCGATCCCAAACATTATTTGATCTATTGTCGGCCATGGCGTAGTTTGGGGTGGAATACATCTTCACCTGCCAGCCCGACCAAGATTATGACATTGCAAAGCGGAATCAGAAATTTCATTGTCGACAATTTGGACGATATCCTTCCGTATTGGATATTGATCGACTCCAAGAGCGACATCGTCGATTGCAGCGCTCCGGTTTACGAACAACTGGGCTACCGTTCCGACGAGATTGTGCGGAAGCCGTTTCCCTCGTTGCTGTCGTGCAACAAGATGGAGGAGGAGAGATTTCTGGAGAATCTGATCAAGGACTGCCATTCCGGTGCCGTCATCAACCGACGGACCAAATTGAAGCAAAAGAACGAAATCATTATCGATGTCGAATTCACCATGCGGCAGTTGCGGTGCGAAAACAGGGAATTTTGGCTGTTCACATACGACAACATTACGGAAGTGGTCGAGCTGCGAAAGATGGTCAATGCCAAAATGAAACAGATGTCCGACAAGTTCCGTCTCCAGGACTCCGAAACGACGGATCTCTTGCAGGACATCATTGAAGCCGTTTTGGTCTCCATCACGGCCGGTCAGGGCCTGAAGTTCAACCGGTCGTTTCTTTTTTTCGTCGATCGGGAGAAGAGGTCGCTGGTCGGCGTACAGGCGATCGGGCCGAATTCGGGAGAGGAGGCCGGGGTGATTTATCGCGAGTTCCAGGACGCGCCCAAAACCCTGGAGGAAATGATCGAATACTACAAGAGGCTGCACAATACCGACAGTACCGTAAATCGGCTGGTCAAGAGCGTCTCCATTCCGCTTGCGGACAGGGACAATATCCTGATTGTGGCGCTGAACAGTCGGAAGTACATTCTCGTCAACAGCCAGACGGTCAACCATGGGGCCTCGTGGATTCAGAAGCTGCTGAGCGTGGAGGAGTGCCTGATTGTTCCTCTCGTTTGGCATGGTCAGTCCATCGGCGTTATTGTCGCCGACAATCAGGTGACCAAATCCAGAATTTCCAATTCCGACGTCAGCGCGTTGACTCGCGTGGGGACTATGGCCGCGAATGCGATTCAGTCGGTGAAGCTGCTCCTCAATCTGGACAAAAGCATCTCCCAGGTGAAGAGGGCCAACTTGAAAATTCGCGAGGGGCAGGCCAAGCTGCTGCAGAACGAGAAGTTGGCGGCGATGGGGGAGCTGGTTGCCCATATGGCCCACGAAGTGAGGGGGCCGCTGGCGATTATCGGCGGGTTCGCCTCCCGGACCTTTCGGCAGCTGAAAAAAGGGGACGAGCATTACGATTCGCTTCGCCGAATCACCGAAACCGTAGGCACGCTTTCTCTGGTGATCAACGACATACTGGACGGATCGCTGCCGGCTCCCGCACGGAAAAAGGTGTGCGACTGCACGAAGGCGATCCATAAGGTACTGAACCTGTTGGAGGAGGAGATCCATGCACGGAAAATATCCGTAAATCTTAAAATTCAGGGAAGGCTGCCCCAAATTACGGTAAAGGAGCACAATCTTTTTCAGATCATTCACAATCTGGTGAACAACGCTCTAGAGGCAATGGGGCAGAACGGTCTGCTGCACATACGGGCGAAATCGTTTGACGACAAGGTGGAACTGGCAATCAAGGACACCGGACCCGGAATTCCTCCCGGCGATTTGGACAGAGTGTTTCAGCCGTTCTATACCACAAAGGAGGAGGGGACCGGTTTGGGACTGGTCGTGATTAAAAAGCTGGTGGAAGAGAGCGGCGGATCCGTGGAGGTGAAATCGTTTGCCGACGAAGGAACCAAGTTCATTATTTCTTTTCCCGTCAAGAGGTGATATCGTAAACGCATCGAAATCAATGGCGCTTCAAAAGGGTTCCCTATGAGTAAAAGGATATTGGTAATCGACGACGACGAGAATATTCGGGAGCTGCTGAAACTGGAGCTTTCGGATTTGGGATATCGCGTGATTCCGGCCGACAGCGCCTTTGCAGGTCTCAAGCTGCTGAAGGGCGAAGAGGTGGATATGGTCATTTTGGACGTCAAAATGCCTGGAATGGACGGAATCGAGGCACTGGAGAAAATTATCAGCCTGAAAAGGGATCTGCCCATCGTAATCCACAGTGCCTATAGCCATTTCAAAGAGAACTATCTTACCTGGAGCGCCACCTCCTATGTCGTCAAAAGCGCCGATCCCAAGGAACTGATCGATACGGTGAAGTCCATTTTCGACAATCCGAAATAGAGGAGGGCGAATATGCTACTTCAAGACAAAAAGGTCCTTACCTTCATTTTGGCAGGCGGCAAGGGGACCCGGCTCTATCCGCTGACGAAGGCGCGCACCAAACCGGCCGTCCATTTTGCGGCGCGGTTCAGGATCATCGATTTCGTGCTGTCGAACTGCATCAACTCCGGTCTGCGTCACATCTACGTTCTGACGCAGACCAAAAGTCTTTCGCTGGCGCAGCACATCAGAAACGGATGGAATTTTCTGCCCAACCAGCTGGGCCAGTTTATCGCAACGGTTCCGGCGCAGCAGAGAATCTCCGAGCAGTGGTACACGGGCACGGCGGACGCCATATATCAAAACATGCATCTGTTGGAGGACCATCGTCCGAAGCATGTGCTGATCCTGTCGGGAGATCACATCTACAACATGGATTTCAACGAAATCTACCATCAGCATTTGATAAAGGATTCCGATCTTACTGCCGCCGTACTGACGATCAGAAAGGATGCCTCCTCGCCGTTTGGGGTGCTGTCCATGGGCGAGGATCTTCGGATTACCGATTTTATCGAAAAGCCCGAAGACCCGAAAATGATTCCGGGTAGCGGGGAGAGCTGCCATATCAATATGGGCATCTACGTTTTCAAGATCGATGCGCTCGTCCGCATGCTGTCGGAGGATGCCAGAAAAACCAGCTCCCACGACTTCGGCAAGAATATCATTCCCAGTATGCTGAAGAACTACAAGGTGCACGGCTACATTTTCGAAAACAGTCGATTCGGCAACTACTGGAGAGACGTGGGGACCATCAAAAGCTACTACGAAGCGAACATGGAGTTTTTGACGCAATTGGGAAACAGTACCGTGTGCGTCCCCGACTGGCGCATCTGGACCGTCGGCGTTCAATTCCCTCCAACCTATATGGGAACCGAAAAGGGCGTCTTTCTGAAGAATTCGTCGGTCGGCATCGGCTCCTATCTCTACGACTGCAAAATCGTCAATTCGCTTGTCGGACGCAATGTCCGCATCGATGCGGGTTCCGTAATCGAAAATTCGGTCGTTATGGCCAACTGCCATATCGGCAAAAACTGCGTTGTGAAAAAAGCGATATTGGACGAGAAGGCCGTAATCGGCGATGGAATTTCCATCGGCGTCGACAAAGAGGAGGACGCCAAACACTTCTTTATTTCCGACGATATCGTCGTACTCCCCAAGAAGTTTCATACATAGACCTGATCGCATCCGCCGAGGTTCGGTCGGCTCCGTTACTGCGGCTCCCTGCCCCGGATGCGCCTGTGCCGTTTCCGCAAAGAACCGATCGATCCCCGAACCGACGGAAGCGGCAGCGTGCACGTCCGCCGTTGCATTCGGTCTGCATTTCCGATTCTGCTGTTGATTATATTCCCGATTTCAGGGTAGTTTTTGTCTGCGTTCCGTTTCTCCGTATGCGGCTCCTCCGGTTGTCCGCCGGGCGTGCCGTCCCTGCAAATGCCACTTTATCCGTTTGTTCCTCATGGTAGCGATGAAAAGAAGACAGAAGAAGGAGCAGCTGGTCACGACCCCGGAACACCAGAGAAAAATTCGCAACCGGATCAGCCTGATTCTTTTTTTCCTGGTTTTGATCATCGCCCTTGTCTCCTTCAACTTCTATCAGCAGGAATCGAGAACCTGGAGCAGCATCGATTCCAATCTCAATGTTTTCCTGCTGATCAACATCAACCTGATACTGCTGATAACGGTCGTTCTGCTGATTATCCGCAACCTGATCAAGCTGGTTTACGAGAGAAAAAAGAGAAAGCTGGGATTTCGTCTGAAGTTTAAGCTTACGCTGGCCTTCATTCTCATTTCCTCTCTTCCCATGCTGCTGCTTTTTTTCATTGCGAACGGATTTTTGACCAACACGCTGGATTTTTGGTTCGAGGGGCAGTTTTCCGTCGCCTTGAAAAACTCGGCCACCGTCATCAACAACTACGATCGCATTAGGCACAGGGAGCTGAAACATTTCGGCCAGATTCTTGCCAACGAGTATTTGCGCGATGTGAGCGAAAATCCTCCCGTCGCCGACCCCGGAGAGCGGATGCCGAATTCCGCTTCGGAGACAACGGACGAACTCGAGTCCCGGCATGAGATCTATCGGAAGCAGGAGCAGTGGTTCGAAGATTCGCTAAACCGGTTCGCTCTAAGCGGCATCGTTTTCTACGGTCCGAAACGGGTACCGATCGAAGTCCGGTTTGCAGACGGGGAGTTGAGGAAGATATGGAGGCCGCTGACGGCGGAGGTCCTGCACAATGCGGGGGACGGCTCGCCGACAACCTTCAGCAACCGCGAGGAGGCGGGTTTGATCACGCGAGCCCTCGTACCGCTGCGCATCTCGGAAGAGACCTACTTTCTGGAGACCGTAAAAATCATGACGGGTCCGGGTTACGACGATCTAACCGTCATCATCGAAAATCTGAAGGACTATCGCAATTTCCTTGCATTGGAACGTCCGATTCGAGCCAACTATACCACCTATCTGCTTTTGTTTACGCTGTTGATAATTTTCGGAGGAACCTGGTTTGGGTACTACCTGGCCCGGTCCATAGTGGAACCGATCGAGACGCTCGTGGACGGAACGCGCAGAATATCGAAAGGGGATTTGGATTTTCAGATCGATCTGCAGGTCGACGACGAAATCAACATGCTGCTGGACTCCTTCAATGCGATGACGAAAGAGCTGCAGCAGAACCGCAAGAAACTGGCGCAAAGCAGAGAGGCGCTGCTGAATACAAACAGGACCCTCGAAGAGCGCAGCATATTCGTGGAATTGGTGCTCCAGAACATTCAAAGCGGCATCTTTTCCGTCGACAACTCCGGTTTCGCCAAGGGCATCAATCCCTATATGATCAAACTCTTTCAGATCAAACTGCCGAAAACGGTCACGAAGCACTACCGCAGCCTGTTTAACAAGGAGCAGATCGTACTTTTCGAGGATCTCGACAAAAAGCTGTCCGGCCCTCACGTCACGTCCGTCTACAAGGATGCCCACATCAAACTGGACAAAAAGACGATTCACATTTCGATGGAGCTGTTTCAACTGAAGAGCATCAAAGGCGAACCGTTGGGAAAGCTGCTAGTAGTCGACAATCTCACGGAACTGGACCGATCGACGAGGGCCAAAGCGTGGCGGGAGGTGGCCAGACGCATCGCGCATGAGATCAAAAATCCCCTGACTCCCATCCAGCTGTCCGCACAGCGCATTCGGCGCAAGTATTTGGAGCATGTTGCCGACGGCGATCTCCTCGACAACTGCACGGCGACGATCATCAACGAAGTGTACGGATTGAAGAACATGGTAAACGAATTTTCCAAATTCGCCCGTCTTCCGGAAATCAATTCCTCTCCCATGAACATCAATCAAATACTGGAAGATGTTTGCAGACTTTTCACCTCCGGTTTGCCGCCGACGATCAGCCTTACGCTAAAGACCGATCCGCAGATTCCGCATATTCTGTTGGACGGCGAACAGATGAAGCGGGTATTCACCAATCTCATCGACAATGCGGCTGCGGCGATGAAACTTGGGGGCAACATCGACATCGCCAGCAGCTATGCCAAAAATCTCGAGATGGTCACGATCCTGGTTGCCGATACGGGACCGGGCATACCGGAGGAGATGATTCCGCGCATATTCGATCCCTACGTGACGACAAAAAAGCGGGGCACGGGATTGGGACTGGCTATCGTGCAGAGGATCGTTTCGGATCACAATGGTTTTATCAGAGTAGAAAACGAGAAGGGAGCCGGCGTAAAATTTACTATCGAATTGCCTGCTTGAAAATTGCTCGATAAACTTGTAGATATTTCCCTTGGCAGTGGGAACGGAGGTCGTTTGCCTCCCCGTTTGTTCGCCCCTTCTCCAATCCCGACCACCTAGTCCATATGGTTGAAAAAATACTCGTCGTCGACGACGAGACATCGATTCTCTCTTCGTTGAAGGGAATTCTGGATGACGAAGGGTTT
Organism: uncultured Pseudomonadota bacterium; assembly: GCA_964562335.1. Taxonomy (GTDB): domain Bacteria; phylum SAR324; class SAR324; order XYD2-FULL-50-16; family XYD2-FULL-50-16; genus CAZJUM01. Next base: position 6,482 of record CAZLTI010000008.1, read on the forward strand.
TCTGCGGTTACGGCCGAATCGGGGGAAAAGGCCATGCAGATCATGCGCCGAACGAACGGCGCCACTATCCAGGTGGCTATGGTGGATATCTGGATGCCGGATATGGACGGTCTCCAGCTGCTCGACTGGCTGCATCGGAATTTCCCCAAACTGCCTGTGATCGTCATGTCGGGTCACGGCACGATCGAGACTGCCGTCAGAGCCACGAAAAAGGGAGCGTACGACTTTATCGAAAAGCCGCTTTCTCTGGAGAAGATACTCATCACTTTGAAGCACGCGCTCAAGGAGGCGGCGCTCGAAAAGGAGAACGAGGAGCTAAAACGCAAGTTCCCGCAGCAGAATACGGAGATTGTAGGCGAATCCAAGGAGATAGCGGCCGTGCTGGAGCAGGTCGATATGGCGGCCCCTTCCGACGGATGGGTCCTGATTAAGGGAGAAAACGGAACCGGAAAGGAGCTGATTGCCAGAAGAATCCACAAGCAAAGCCTCAGAAAAGAGGGACCGTTTATCGAACTCAATTGTGCCGCCATTCCAGAAGAGCTGATCGAAAGCGAGCTGTTTGGCCACGAGAAGGGATCGTTCACGGGGGCTTCCAATCAGAAACTGGGAAAGTTCGATCAGGCGAATGGCGGTACGCTGTTTCTCGACGAGATAGGGGACATGAGCCTCAAAACGCAGGCCAAAATCTTGAGAGTGCTGCAGGAGCAAAGGTTCGAGCGCGTCGGAGGCACCCAGATGTTCAACGTGAACGTCAGAGTTATCACCGCTTCCAACAAGAATCTTGAAGAGGAGATCGCCAAGGGAAGTTTCAGAGAGGATCTCTACTATCGATTGAATGTCATTCCCATCGAAATTCCCCCGTTGAGAGAGAGGAAAAAGGACATTCCGCTACTCGTCGAGTATTTTCTCTCCTTCTTCAACGAGCGGGGCCGCGGTCCGGCCAAAAAAATGTCGAAGGAGGCTCAGGAGTGCATGAACGCCTACCATTGGCCCGGCAACATTCGGGAACTGAAGAACATCGTGGAGCGCATAGTCATCATGATCGGCGAACCGGTTATCGAAGTCCGTCACATACCTCCCGTCGTAAGGATGCCCAATACGGACCTGCTGCAGGTGCAGGAGTATCCGCATACGTTCAAGGAGGCGACGAGTCAGTTCGAAAAGCAGTTCCTGCAAAATATGCTGATGAAGAACAATTGGAATATCTCCAAGACGTCGGAAGTCGTTCAGATCGAGCGGAGCAATCTCCATCGGAAGATCAAAAGTCTCGGAATAGTGGTTCGAAGAAATTGAGTGCGAACCGGACCGCTTCGTCAAAGATGCGGATGCGAAAAATGGGGGAAAGAGGATTTGAAAGTGGTTTCGCGTGTTTTTTTTTATCGAAAGTGGTATGATTCGAGGAATTTTTGGGGGAAATCCGCTGTCAATGGCACGGATGTTTCCCTGTTTCCGCTAATCTTCTGGGAGAGCAACCCGACTGACCGAATGATTGCTCGGCGGTCGCCGTATCCGGAATGAATAGGGCAAAAGAGGGAGAAAATCCGAAAACGAGCCGCTTCGATTGGTAAAGGCTGGAAAACGCCATGTTGAAAAAGATATTTCAAAGCAAAGAGGACAAAGTCAGGGAACGGGTGGAAGAGTACTTGGCCGAGGGCATGAGGCTTCTTTCGGAAAAGTTCTACAACGGAGCCCTCATCGAATTCGACAAGGCGATGGAGCTGAGCCCGGAGGAGGTTTATCCTCGTCTGGCCGAGGAACTTGACAATGCCGCAAGATCGGGGGAACTGGAATCCGCTTTGGCCATCGGATTGAATTTAATCAAGGAGAAAAATAGAGACTACGAGCTGGCGAACAGGCTGGGGAACTATGCCAGGGAGTTGAAGGATTACAAGCGGGCCGACGCACTGTATAAAACGGCCCTGAAAATCAAAAAAAACTACGAAAACGCCTTCTACAATTTGGCGGCGTCCACCGCGAAAGTCAATGTTTTCGACGATGCCGTCAAAAACTCCCTCTCCATTTTCGATGGAGTCGACGGGTTCATTCTTCCCGAATACCAGGAAGGTTCCGAAACGATGGAGGAGCTTGAGGAGAGGATACTGGAGCGGAAGCGGGAGGAGGGCCGGGAGACAGTCGCGAATCTTACAGATGAGCGCAAGCAGAAACTTGAGACCGGATATCCGACGGAGGCAGCCGAAATCGCCTTGGAGATCCAGAAAGTGAAGGACAGTATGGGAAAGGTATTCCCGGAGGAGGTGATTGAAGAATGCAAGAAAAAGAGAGCGGAGGATCCCGAGAACGAAAAGATCTACCAGTACAATATGACGCTATACGCACTCATAAGAAACATGCCGAATGCGGCAATCGAGGGCTTGCGCGGCATGTCGTCCGCCGATTTCGATACGGTCGATCTGCTTCGTGCCATCGCGCTGTTTGAGAGCGGAAAAGCCGACGAGGCGATCGGCAAGCTGGTCAATCTATTGGGTCAAAACGAGTACAATAGATACTGCAACGTGAATTTGGGATTGATGTACCGCAAAGTAGGAAAGAAATTTCTGGCCACCAAATATCTGATTAAAACGGCAAGTCTGCTGGAGAAGTCCAACGGAATCTACAGCATGGCGGACCTGGTCGATTTGGCCAACGGGCTGTTCGACGAGGGGAACTACAAAAAGGCGCTCAACTACTTTCTGATCGCCTCCACCGAGATTCCCGATGCGGACACTTGGTATAAAATAGGCTGCATCTACATCGAACGAAAAAAGTATGACGAAGCTATCTCCGCGTTTCGCTCCCTGCTCGAAATCGATCCCAAGTCCAAAATTGGAGAGGAGAAGCTGCTGGACATTCACAACTACTACTTCGAAAAGGGAAAGGATCTGCTTGAGAACCGCAAATTCAAACCGGCCGAAGACTACATGCTGAAGGCGCTTTCCGTTCTGCGCCGCCTGGAGACGTTGAAACACCTGATCATCATCTACAGGCAGATGAACAACATCGAAAAGGAGAGAGCCGTACAGGAGGAGGTGCAGGAGATCGAAGCGGAGAACCACAGGCGCCAGTTGGAAGAGAAGCGGCTGAAGTTGATCGTCGCCGGCAAGGAGTACTTGAAGAAAAAGAACTATCTGAAGGCCATCGACGTGTTCGAGTCGGTATTGAGAATGAAGGTCGACAAAAACATCTTCATTCAGCTGGCGGCGCTATACAAGGGATTGAAGAAGCATACCGATTTGCAGAGTCTCGTGCAGCGGTGGGAAAAGATGGTGGAACACGAAGAGAAGATGAGGAAGTTTCAAAAGGAGAAGGACAGGGAAAAATCCGGTAAGGACGACGCTTAGCGTCATGTCGACTTTTTATCGACGCGGCGCTAGACTTGGCCCCCCGCCCGGTCGGCATTTTGGTTCTCTTGCGGTTTCCTTGAGCAATGGACGACGCTCCCTCCGAAAAGGAATGGAAAAAAGCCGACCCGTTCGAATCCTGCGGTGGTCAGTTTGTCCGAAAGCTCCTCTTGAGACGGGTAGTCCACCGTCGAACGGGGAAAATAGTCGAACAGGTCCTCTCCGGGGCAGATCGTTTTGCCGATGGCGGGAACCATAAAAAAAAAGTAGAGATGAAAGAGCCGTCCGACAACCGGAAGCCGGACTTTGCCGACATCCAGGCTGAGAAACCTCCCCCCGGGTTTTAGCACGCGTTTCACCTCCCTTAGTCCCTGGTCCAGATCCGCAAGATTTCTTAGACCGTAGCCCACGCCCACGGCATCGAAGGAGCTGTCCCGAAACGGGAGTTTCGTCGCGTCCGCCTTGACGAACGACACTCCGGCGGTGCCTTTTCGGCTAGCGGCGACCTTCAGCATGCCGTCCGAAAAATCCAGCCCGACGCATAGACCTCGGCTGCCGACTTTCGCCCTCAATCTCCGACAGATGTCTCCGGTTCCGCAGCAGATGTCCAGTACGCGGCTTCCCTCTCCGGCACGCATCCTTTCCACCAGAAAGCCTTTCCAGTATCGGTGCATTCCCAGCGTAATCAGATCGTTGAAAAGATTGTATCTTTTTGCGATTAGGGAGAATTTCCCCTTTACGTAGTCCGATCTCTCTTTGCCGACGGGAACGGCTCCTGACATGGTTTATCCGAGTTGGTGGGTGTTGGCAAAACGCACCGCCATCTACTGTCGATCCGCTTCGGGCGTCCCGTCGGGCGATTTTTCGCCGGGAGCCGCTATCTTTTTTAAATTGAACTCGAAGTAGCGGCTGTACAGTTTTCTTCTGTCGTCGAATCGCACTCCGTAGACGTTGCCGTTCAGCTCCCTGCGGTAGAGCGACAGCTCGACCGTTCCCATCCATCCGTCCGTAATGTGCTTTTCCAGGTCGATAAGGACGCGATCCCCCTTTTGAAACAGGGGGTCGACCGGTTCCGGCATGGCGCATGGGCTTCTAAAGCCGGAGGTATCGCCGTAGCAGTGCCAGGTGGCCTTGACGAGAACCGATAGACGGTTTCTTCCTCCGTGGGTCGAAATATAGTCGTCGGGAGAGAAGCCCGTTACGGTTTCCCATTTTTTTTTTTCGATGTGGTCGTGGACCTCCATCAGGTAGGCTCTGAATTCGCCCAAAGAGACTGCGGGAGCCGCCAACAGGAATATGGCGAAGAGAGGGAGAAGTTTGAGGATCATGGTTTTTCGGCCCGACGCGGGTCGTTTGAAGAGATTGTGGCGTCGATCTCTTTTTGGGATACTCGCCTGATCTCTCCCGGTCTCATATCTTTCAGCTCGATGCCGCCGACGCTGTATCGCTTGATCTTTTGCACCTGAAATCCCACGGATGCGAACATTTTTTTGATGTGATGCTTTACTCCCTCCTGCAGGGAGACGAGCAACCAGCTTTTTTCGTTGACATAGTGCAGCAGTTTGATCCTGACCGGTTGTCGTCTCTTCCCGTCGATCGTCGGCCCGCCGGTTAGAGCGGCGATATCGGACGGCAGAATCTTTCCTTTGATTTTCACGAAATATCGCTTCCAGATATGTCCACTCGGGTGCGAAATGCGCTGGGCCAAATCGCCGTCGTTCGTCAGCAGGACCATTCCTTCGGAGTCGTAGTCCAGTCTGCCGATGGGAAAAAGACGTTTTTTTCCCCTGGGGAAGTAGTTGGCGATCGTATCTCTTCCCTGCGGATCGTTCATGGTCGTGACGCAGTTTTTCGGTTTGTAGAGGGCGTAGAGCACCGGAAGCTGACGACAGGTTCGGATTCTTTTGCCGTCCACTTTGATCGCATCCCTTTCGGGATCGACCTGGGTCCCCAGCCGGGTCACGATCCTGCCGTTGATCGAAACCAGTCCCTCTTCGATCAACTTCTCCGCTTTGCGGCGGGAGGTCACTCCCGCATCCGCGATCGCCTTTTGCAGCCTAACTGTCATTTTCGCCTTTCAATTTTTTTAGTGCCGCAATCGCCGCGTTCTGTTCGGAGCTCTTTTTGCTTTTCCCGCTTCCGACACCGTACGTCACGTCGTCGATCAAAATTGCAGTGACAAACGTCTTGTCGTGGTCCGGTCCGGTCTCCTTGATCACCCTGTATTCCATGTTGCCGATCTTCCTTTTCTGCACCAGCCCCTGCAAATCCGTTTTGTAGTCGATAGAGGCGTATGTTTGCTCCGCTTTGGCGATTTCGCTTCCGAACAGTTCGACCGCGATTCTCTTGATTTCTCCAATGCCGCTAACCGTTTTGCTGTCCAGGTAGATTGCCGAAAGCAGAGCCTCCATAGCGTCCGACAGAATCGAATTTTTATTCCGTCCGCCGGTCGTCTCCTCCCCTTTGCCGATTAGGATGAACCTCCCCAATTCGATTTTCTTGGCCAGCGTGCTCAATCCGATCTCCGAAACCAATACGGCCCGAAACTTCGAAAGCATTCCTTCCGAGAGATGCGGATACTGCTCCGTCAGATGATCGCTGATAATGAACTGCAATACGGCATCCCCCAAAAACTCCAGGCGTTCGTTGTTGTCCAGCTTGTGCTCGTATCCATAGGATTTGTGGGTTAGAGCCTGAGTCAGCAGTTTTTCGTCCCTGAACCGATACCCGAGGCTTTCCTGCAGAGCGGCCAGACGAACGCTATCCGCTTGATGGCTGTTTTCCATAAGTCGCTGTTTTCGGGGAGTTCTCCTTCTCCGTCGCACTGCTGCGGAGAGATGCGGCGTTTTGCCGCCAAAAGCGCACGGACCCTCAATTTTAGTATTGGCCGAAGAATGCGGTCAAGAAGAGAGTGTCGGCCCCTCCCTTTTTCAAAAAAACGGAATTTTTCGATTCGATGCGTGCGTACGATACACCGAGCGGCTTTTCGGATTCCGTTGCAGTACGCTATTTGCCTTTTTCCGCTTTGGTAGCCGTTACCTGCTTCAGATATTTTCGAATCTCCTGCAACCGCTCTTCGGCCAGCTTTCGGTAGCGGGAATCCTGTTTTGTGTCCGCTACCACCCGATAATATTGCATCGCCTTTTGCCACAACTCCTGCATTTGGTACAGTTCCGCCAGTTTGAAATGGACCGGCAGGTACCATTTTGTCTCTTTGATGGGCTGTTTGACCAGATATTGCAGTATCGCCGTCGCCGTTTTGTACTGTTTTTCTTCGAGAGCGATCGTATATAGCATGGAGGAGGCTTCGTAAAAAACCGGACCGTTTCCTTTCGCATGCAGTTTGCTCAGCCAGATCTTCGCGCTCTTGCCATCCTTCAGCCGGTTCAGGTACAGTTTGGCGATATGCAAAACGATGCGGTTCCTTTTGCCCGGTTCCTTTACCTGTTCGGCGAGTTCGCCGTAGTAGAAGATCGTTCGTCTGGGATTGTCCGTTTTTTCGTATCTTCCGATCAAAATCGTCAAAAGAGAAAGCCTGGTTTCCGAATCGTTTTGCGGAATGTGTTTGTAGGCGGACTCGTAATAGCGCGTGGCCTGCCTGTCGAAAAAGCCGATGGGCTTCAAATTCGGCATCTCTTTCTTCCATCTGTCGTAGGTCTCGCGTTCGTTCAAATGTTCGCTGGCTTTGGCAACGTTCGCCAGCAGCCGATAGTCCTTCTTTTTTTCCGGAGTCGTCGCGAAAATTCGTTTTGTCAGCCCTATGGCTTTTGGCCACTGCTTCAGTCTGTACATAAGGTCCGCCCGGACCAGCCGGATTTCGAGATCGTTTTGATAGGCTTGATCGCCATTTTGCACGGCCGTATAGAGTTCCAGCGCCTTTGCCCACCGCTCCATTTTGAGGTTTAGATCGGCCCGGACCAAAGTTATCTCGAAATCCTGCCGATGTGCCGGGCTGTTTTTTTGCAGAGTTTCGAATTCCCGTTCCGCCGACTCGTACTGCTTCAGCGAGAGATGGAGCCATGCCAGGTGCAGCCGGCTTGTCTCCGGTTCGATCGGCTTCTCTTCCGACAGGTTGATCCCGTAGAGTTCGATGGCCTTTCGTCTATCGGCATTCCCGACCTTTCCGTCCGGCTGCTGATAGATCGCATAGATCGCCTCCGCGATCCAAAAGCGGGACCTGTTTTGATACTCTTCGTGCGGCCATTGCTTCATCTGTCTTTCATGCCAGTAGATCGCTCTGTCGTACTGTCGGTCTTTGTACGCTTCGATTCCCAACTGGAAGCCGATCCGCGCTTTGGAATCGTCGTCTATTTCCCGATCGAGCAAAACGACAAACCGCTTGACCGCCATTTCCCGTTTTCCCTGAAAATAATAGGACCACGCCAGCAGCCGCTCGGCATCCAGTATCCGTTCCTCGGAAACCTCTCGCCGATCGACCACGGTTTGGAAGTGTTTTTCCGCAGTCCCCCACTGCGCCTCGTCGAAGGCCAGTTTCCCCAGGGCATACTCGATTTCGGGACGGTATCGAGACGCGGGGAACTTCTCTTCGAGCCGTGCAAAATAGGATTTCGCAGTTTCGGCATCCCCTTGCCGGATAGAGACGATGCCGCCGCGATAGAGGGCATCCTCAAAAAGGGGAGAATCCCGATGATCCGTTACGATTCGGCCGTATCGGTCTCCTGCATCGGCTAGATTTCCCTGAACGGCCTCAATTTGAGCCTGAATGAATAGCATCTCGGCACGAAACGGACCCTGCGGATACTTTTGCAGATAGCTTTCCGCCTCCTCTTTGGCGAACCGATAGCGTTTGTCCGCAAACAGGTGCTTCACCAGTCGGTAGTCTTCCGTTTCGATTTCCGATACTTTCCGGATGTCGCTTTCGGCCGGAGCGGGGAGAGTTGTCAGCAGCGCCGACAGCAGAGCGAACAGAAAAACGAGCCGCCTGCCGTACAGGGGCTTCCAGTTGATTGCAAACGGCATAGTTTTCGCCGAAGAGGGGTTGAGTGGCTCAATGGATCGTGTCCAGCAGATGCCGGACGTCGCGGATGCCAAACAGGCCCGGTGTGTTTTTTCCTTTTCCTACGGTCCTGATGGCGGATGCCGGTGCCGCAATGTGTGCGAAATTGCACCGGTTCGACTCGTAAATGCGATCCTCAAGAGAGGGGATCGGGCGAAACTCTCCCGTCAGGGCGACCTCTCCCATATATACGGACTTGGCCGGCAGGGGTTTTCGCAGATGGCTGGAGAGAATTGCGGCGATCGCCGCCATGTCGATCGCCGGTTCGCCGATGCGGAATCCCCCGGCCAAGTTGATATAGATATCGTTTCGACTGAAATCCATTCCCAGATGCTTTTCCAGAACGGCGGCGATGACTTGCAGCCGGTTGCGGTCCATTCCCATGGCCGTTCGCGTAGGCTGATTCTGCTGCGTCTCCCCCACCAGCGCCTGCACCTCCAGAAAAATGGTACGGCTTCCCTCGAAGGCTGCAAACACCGCAGTGCCGGGATGTACGGAGGAAAACCGGTCCATGAACATCGCATTGGGTGTCTTGATTTCGGCCAGACCCTTTCCGGTCATTTTGAATATTCCCACTTCGTTGATATTGCCAAAACGGTTTTTGACCGTTCTGAGCAGGCGGCTCCGCTCCCGTTTTTCCCCTTCCAGATAGAGGACGTAGTCTACCATATGCTCCAGGGTTCGCGGTCCCGCGATGTCTCCCCCCTTTGTCACGTGCCCGATCAGCATCACGGAGGTATCGGTCCGTTTTGCGTGCCGCATCAAAAGGGAGGCGCATTCCCTCACTTGGGACACGCTTCCCGCACTGGCGGAAATCGTGTCGATGTACAGCGTTTGAATGGAATCGACGACGACGAAATCGGGTTCGTTTTCGACCAGCGCAGCCAGTATTTTTTCCAGATCGGCATCGACCAGGACGTGAATTCCCTCCTGCCGAATCGCCAGCCTCTCGGATCTTTGTTTGATCTGGTTGGCGGACTCTTCTCCGGATACATAGAGCACCTTTTTGTTCAAACGGGCAATGCGGGCCAACAGTTGCAGAATCAAGGTCGATTTTCCCACGCCGGGGGCTCCTCCCAGCAGCCCGAAGGAGCCTTTGACGATACCCCCTCCGACAACCCGATCGAATTCGAAGACCTCCGTTTGCCACCGTTCGGCGGCGACATCCGTTCGGATGTCGCTCAAAGTTTCCAGCGGCTTGCCGGATGCGACCCATTTCGAACGGCCGGAGGCTGCCGGCATCTCTTCGTGTAGAGTGTCCCATTCTCCGCAATTCCCGCAGCGACCGGTCCATTTTGGGAAGCGGGCGCCGCAGGAGCGGCAGGAATATTCGGTCGGTCTTTTGGCCAAGGTTTTGCGCGAATTGTGTTGATCTCGACAGACTCGATACAGTAGGGTGAAATTTAGTCGTTTAGGCCGGATACCTCAAGTCAAAAGGCAAAAATCCGATCCGTTTCGCCTCCGCGCAAGCCATCGCAAAGCTCGCGATTCGAATCCGCACGACGGCCATTCACTACGGCAAAAGTCGCCTCCTAACGGCATATTCGGCACTTTGTCGGTCCATCCTATTTCAATCGGAATCCCGCTCTATGGCGAAGCAGAAAAAGAGAAAAAAGGCAGGTTTGGTCCAACGGAAGCGCGAGAAACTCAATAGGAAGCGCTCTTTGAAGAAGAAGCTGCTGGCGCGGAAGAGACCTGCGCCAAAACAGCCCTCGATGGCGAAGGTGAAAAGGAGTCTGAAAAATTTGCCCTCGATCGTTTTTGAGCCGGAACTTCAGGAAATCCAGTTCGGCGGAGAGGAGATCGAACGAGTTCGGTCGCAGTACGAGAAGCTGCCCGAGCAGATAGAGGCGGTTGCCACAAGCGAGTTTCAGGAAAGGCTAAAGGAGCGGTTGGAACTGCTGAAAGCCAGATACGAGAATGCCGGAGACAAGAATCGCGCAATGATGGTAAATGCCGTTCAGTATTTTATGGACCAGGAAAACGGTCAACCGGTGATGAACCAAATTGTCGTCGCAATGTTTCTCGTTGCCGCCCATAACCTCGACTCGCCGAATTCCGCGCTTACTCTGGATCGGTTGAATCTACAGTTGAGGGAGTACGATAGGGACTGGATGCCCTATCTGAAGGAACGAATGCGGAGTTTGGAGCCTGGGGAGGAGGAAACTACGGCAGCCGTAGTTCCGGAAACGGAGACGGCGGAGCCGACCGGATCTCCGTTCGGTCTCCTGATCGGGCAGTTTTCAACCTACCTTTCCGATGTGCTGCGGTTGGAGGAAACGACGCTGGAACGAACCGAAGAGGATATCGAGGTCCTTCTGATCGATTTTTGCGCGGAACGGGAAATAGAGAGTTTGGCGGGTTTAAAGCCAAGAAGGATCAAGAGCTTCCTGGAGGGCTGGTTTATCCGCAACATGCATCCGACGGAAGAGGATCTGGAAACGATGATCGATTCCATCGCTATGTTTACGAAGTTCCTGAGAGCGGAGGAGAAGTTGCCGCCGGAAGCCTGCGACGAGATATCCGCCCATCTGCAAGACAGAGATGCCATTTTGGCGCATATGGAGACTTGATCCGGGCAGCTCGACGAAGACTCTCGCAAGCCTTGCAGGTGCCGATCGCCTTTTTTCCCTTTTGTTGGATTTCCAATCAAGACGAAGCGGTAAAAAGTCGAAAATTGCACGAACTGTCATTCCCGCGAAGGCGGG
>CAZLTI010000008.1:17554-27275 GCA_964562335.1 uncultured Pseudomonadota bacterium
CCAACTGGAAAATTTGAATCACTTCCGTGCAATCTTTCGACTTTTTGCCGCTTCATCAATCAAGAGTGAACTCGATAAACGAGACTCGAACATGTTGAAACCATTCGTTTGCAACCTGCGTAGGGCAGCCGTCGTACTGTCGGTCTTCCAGTGTTTCTTTCTGGGTTCGGTCGGTGCGGCAGAGAAGGGCAGCTATTTGAACAGCCAGAATCCTATAGTCGGCACGGTCGAAAAACATTCGGTACGGCTTCAAAGCCTGGAGGACAAAAAGATCAACGATCTGAGAAAGCAGCTCTACGAGGCTATCTCCCGGAAGCTAAAATTGGACGCTATCCGCCGACTGGGGAAATCCTATCCCAAATATGCCGCAAAAACGAAACCGGAAGTAACCGACAGGGAGATTGCCGATTTTTACGAGAACAACAAACTGGCCTCCAAAGGGACTTTGAAGGAGCTTGCGCCGGAGATTCGATACTACATGGAGCGTCTCAAGATGCAGCAGCTGCAAATCGTAGTCGACGGACTCTATCGGGAAGCGGTCAAGGAGGGTTTGGTGACGCAGCATATTCGGCAGCCGAACGATTTTCTCGTCACCGTTCCGATCGAAACGGGATATGTCAGAAACAGAGCCAAATCCCGTGTCATGCTGCTGGAGTTTTCCGACTATCAGTGTCCCGCCTGCAGGATGGTCCAGCCGGTAATCAGTCAGTTGCGAGTCAAGTACGACAGGCAGGTGCTTTTCGCCTATCGGCACTTTCCTCTCTCATTTCATACGGAAGCGGACGAGGCTGCCATTTCGGTCGAATGCGGGCGCGAGCAGGGGAAGTTCGAAAGCCTCCACCAATATCTTTTTGCCAATCAGACCGAACTGTCTCTTAGGAAAAGCGGGATTCTCGACTATTTGAAAAATCTGGGCGGGAAGTTGGGCATTGAAAATCGGCGTAGATTCGCCCGCTGCGTCGAAACGGAAAAGTATCGCGATTTGATCGAAAACGACATCAAGACGGGGCTGGCAATCGGCATCGGGGGGACTCCGGCCTTTATCGTCGGCAGGTACGACCCGAAGACCCGATCGCTCAAGGGGGAGCTGATGACGGGAGGACTGCCGCTAGCCTCTTTCGAAAGTCTCCTGAAGAAGTATATGTAGAATAGATTGCGCAGCCGCAGCCGGCAGAGCGATAAAACGGAGATCGGACGATGGCTGCGAATTCGATCCCATGGACACCCGGTGAATGGAACTTAACTCAACGTACCAGATCAGCACCCCTGCAAAAGTCAATTTTTTCCTCAACATTCTCAAAAGACGGACCGACGGGTTTCATGAAATCCTTACGGATTTGGTGCCGATCTCCCTTTTCGACAGGATAACCTTCGCGCCTCCCCGGAGGCCGGGAATCGAGCTGATATCCCCTTCGCTCCGCGTAAAAAGGGAGGAGAATCTAGTTTTCAAGGCGATTCGGCTGATCGAGCAGGAATCCGGCAGCAATTTCGATTTGTGCGTTCGGTTGGACAAGACCATTCCCGTCGGTGCGGGATTGGGCGGGGGAAGCGGTAATGCGGCAGGAACTTTGGTAGTGCTGAATCGGCTGTTCGGTTTGCGCCTTTCGATAGATGAGCTGAGACGTTTGGCCTCCAGGTTGGGAGCCGACGTTCCCTTTTTTTTGGCACCCGTCCCTTCCGTTGCCGAAGGGGTCGGAGATCGGTTGAGCGAACTGCCCTCTTTCCGTCCGTTGCAGCTATTGATCCTGTTTCCGGGATTTCCCATTGCCACAAGGCAGGCATACGGTCGGTGCGTTATATCGGGACGGCCGGAGAGGTTGGAGGACTATTCGCTGGAGGGATTTCGAAACCACACGGCGGATCGAAACGATTTTTGGACTTCGTTGCAGCGCCGCTATCGGGAACTGTCAAGAGCCAGAGATGCCCTGCTGGACCGAAAGGCAATTGCCGCCGGGCTATCGGGTTCCGGGAGTGCTCTTTATGCGGTCTTTTCCGATGAGGATGCCCGAAATCGGGCATATGAAAAACTGAAAGAGCATCTGCAATGGAGGCTTTTCCCCTGCCGAACCCTGTCGAACCATAGCTATTGACAAACAGCCGCCCGGCCTGGGTCTTTCCGATCCACAGAACTCCTCCGACCCTATGCCGCCAGCGGTCGATCGGGGATCTGCTCGGTTTCCGGCAGCAGCGTATTTGCGGCGCTTCCGCAGGGAAGGCAGGGAGCGTTTCGACTTTCGTGCAGACCGCATCCGGATAGGATGGCCGCCACGAATACTCCCAGTAGAATAAGAAAAACTCCTTTTTGCATTGTCCTCATTGTTACCTCCGATTGTCTTCCTTTTCGGTTTGTTCAAAAGAGAAAAAAAAGCTTGGCGCAAAACTTTGCGAATCGAACACGATCTACGGAACTGTTTCCCGTTTCCGCTCTTCCGACGGGTGGATCGCAGAGGAGATCGAAATGCTGTTTCCACTCCTCTGGGCCGCGCGATCGTACCGGCGGAAGAACGAAAGTGCGGGTGCGGCTTTGCACTATTGGAGCAACTGCAGCACCTTCGGTGGCATCTGGTTCGCCTGCACCAGCATTGCATTGGCAGCCTGCGTCATGATCTGGTGTTTCGTGAATTCCGCCAGTTCCAATGCCATATCGACATCTCGAATGGTGGATTCGGCCGAGATAAGATTCTCGTTCGCTACACGCAGATTGGACAGGTTGCTTTCCAGAGTGTTCTTCTGGAACGCTCCCAGATTGCCGCGAATGGCCGTCACTTCGTCAATGGCTTTGTCGACAAGCATCAGCGCATCCGATGATCCTTCGAAGGTCCGCACGTCGATGTCGTTTAGACTCTTGAAGCCGCTGCCGTTTAGAATACCGCGTGCAAGATGCTCGGCATCGGTATTCTGGAGAGAGAGCTTCACCGTTTGGTTCTGGTTGGCTCCAACTTGAAACTTAAGCGACTTTTGGGAAACGAACACACGACCCGCCGAGAGGCCCTCTTCCGGCATGACGAATTCCTCTTGCGTCTCCGACGACTCCTCGAAGCGGTCGCTGACATTGCACGCCTCGTCTATCAGCTCCTGCATTCCTCCGGTATACATGACGCGCAGACCGTCAATGCACTCGGCTCCTTCGGCACCGGTCAGAACTTGACCGTTGCCGGTTGCCAGCTCCCCGTTGATGGTTCCTTTCACGTTCACTCCCCTTTCGGCTGCCTCAATGTCTCCGGCGACTTTCGACAGTATGCCTTCGGTCGAGCTGGAGACTTGAAAGGAGTGGTCGGAACCGTACTCACGGTGCTTGACCAGAATGCGATTCGATTCGTCCAATGCGACGTCGACATTCAGACCGTTTCGCTCGATTTCGTTTTTCAAGTTTTGCACGGCGGTTTCCCGAGTATCGTTTAGAGTGGTCGTATAGGATGCCATACGACCATTTTCAATGATAATCAGTTTCTCGCCGGCCTTGACGATTTCGTCGGTCAGGACGGCTTCTCCCCGAACCGACGACTGAGTTGCGGCCTGAGTGATTTTCACGTCGAAACCGTACGTGCTCGAATCCTTCGTCGCCAGGGAGATTCCGAGTACTTCCAGGTTGTCTCCCGTAATGAATGCAGTGGACCCGTTCGAGCCGTTCAGCAGCCGCTTGTTCCCGAACTGCGCATGCTGAGAAATGCGATTGATCGTTTCCAACGCATTTCGGATCTCATTCTGATCGGCCTCCAGCATCACCTGATCGTTGACGCCCTCATTTGCCGCATGAATGGCCAACTGACGGATACCTGTCAGTAGAGATGAGATCTCGGCCAGATTCGCCTCCGTTGTCTGCACCAACGATATGGCGGTTTCGGAATTTTCGATGGCCTGCTTCAATCCCCCGATCTGCGCTCGCATCTGCTCTGAAATTACCAGTTTTGCAGGTCCGTCGGCAGCACGGGAGATTTGCAGTCCGGACGAAAGCCTTTCGAGAGTTCGGCTCAACTTATCGTCGCTGCTCTTCAAATTCCGATGTGCGTTCACTGCACTCGCATTGTTGTTAATTCGCAAACTCATTGCGTACCTCCTTGTTAAGGATTTCTCCTTACACCATTATGGAAATTTCATTGCCATCAGTTTCACCTCCTGAAAAAAGAGTTAACATCCATGTAAACCAGCCGATTTGCCGGGCAATCGACAAATCGGCACTGACAGGTGCGGCTCGGGACGCCGCAGCCCATGTCGAAAGGTTTCCGCATTTTTCCGGTCGGTTCGCACCGACTCCCGCTACCGAGCCGGCCGCCGTTCAACGGGCGGACGACCGATTCGGCAGCCGTATCGGAATCCCGAATTGGCGGTAGCGATTCGGGAATTTGCGGTCTAACCCAACAGTTCTCTCACGTTTTCCGATTTCTGATTGGCCTGCACCATCATGGCTGCGGCCGAATTGGCCTTGATCTTATTTTTCATATAAGCTGCCATTTCGGCGGCCATATCGGAATCCCGAATGATGGATTCCGAAGAAATCAGATTTTCGTTGGCAACGCGCAAATTCGACAGATTGTTTTCCAGCGTATTCTTCTGGAACGCTCCCAGATTGGCCCGATCGTTGGAAACCTTGGCCAACGCCGTATCTATCAACTTGATCGCATCCTGAGTCCCCTGAAAGTTCCGCAGGTTGACGTCCGCCAAATGCTCGAAACCGCTTAGGTTGGGAATGTTTCTGCCCAAATGGTCCGTTTTCATGTTTCCGATCGCAATCGTGGCTATATGATCCAGAGAGGATCCCACCTGAAATCGAACCGCATTCTGCATAACATAGACCCGCCCGACGGATCTTCCCTCCTCGGGGAAATCTCCCGGTTCGGCATATCCTCCATTCTCGACAAACTTGTCGTTTACCACGCACTCGGCATCCAACAAATCCTCGTCAGTTCCCGCATAGCGAACGCGCAACCCTTCGATGCAGTCGGATCCGGGGACTCCCTCCATTATCTGGCCTTTGCCGATAGTGAACTCGCCGTTGATCGTCCCAACAATATCCTGACCGACATCCGCATTTTTTATGGTTCCGCCAATTTCGCTCAATATCCCGGAAGTGGAACTCATCGCTTGAAACTTGTGATCCGAACCGTATTTTCGATGCCTCAAACTCATCCTACCGGTATCGTCGACGAACGCTTCAATTTGAATTCCGTTCCGATCCATTACAATCTGGAGATTCAGCATGGCACTCTCGACTGTATCGTCGGATTTGGTTACGTAGGTGGCTATTCTGCCCTCTTCCATCACGGTCAACTCCTCTCCCGCTTCGACGATTTCATCCGTCAGGAGTTCCGTACCTTGAAGATGGGTTCTGGTAGCCACCCGGCTAACCGCAACCTCAAGCCCTTTGTACCGACTGTCTCCGGTAGCGGCGGTGGCCTCCAGAAATTCCAGATTGTCGCCGCTGACCGTGCCGGTTACGCCTTTGGAGCCGTCCAGCAGTTTGTCGTTTCCGAATTGAGCCTGATCCGCAATGCGGTCGATAGTCTGCAGTTCGGATTCGAACTCCCTCTGGTCGGCTTCCAAGGCGGCGATATCGTTGATTCCCTCGTTTGCCGCATGGAGGGCCAATTGGCGCATATGCAGCAGCGATGCGCTAATCTCCTCCATACTGGCTTCGGTCGTCTGCATCATAGATACCGCGGCCTCCGAATTATCAATGGCCTGATTCAGTCCGCCAATCTGCGATCTCATCTGTTCCGAGATCGTCAAAGCGGCCGGACCGTCCGAAGCCCTGTTAATTCTCGTACCCGACGAAATGTGTTCCAGACTGCTTTGCAGGTCCTGATTGTTTTTGCTCAGATTTCTGTGCACTTGAATGGCAGGAATATTTTGATTTATTCTGAATGCCATTTCGAACTCCCTGTTTTGGCCCTACACAATTGCTTGGAACCCAATCTACGAAACGTAGAGGCAATTTGTATGGCCGATTGAAAAACGCAACTCCCCCGTTCAACGCGATCCAAATTAGGGACGGGAAGAAATTCGGCCTCCCGTTTTCCGGTTTTGGCGCCCTCCATGGCGCCGAAGTGCAATATCCATATTGTCGTCTTCCGAACTAACCGAAACGCGCCGATTTCTGTCGGACTGCGCCTATCGATTATCCGAGTAGGCTCAGTACGATGCTTGGCAGTTGGTTCGCCTGCGCCAGCATGGCGGTGGCGGATTGAGTTCTAATCTGGTTCTTCGTAAATTCGGCCATTTCCTGAGCCATATCCACATCCCTGATCACAGATTCGGACGAAATGAGATTCTCGTTCTGGATTCTCAAGTTCGCCAGGTTGCTTTCCAGCGTATTCTTCTGGAATGCTCCCAACACGCCCCGGTCTGCCGAAACGGCATTGATGGCGGCATCGACCAGCGACAGGGTGTCTTGAGCACCTTGGAACGTCTTTACGTTGACGTCCGCCAAGCTTTTGAACCCGGAGACGTTGGCTATGCCTTTCGCCAGATTTTCCGGATTCGCGCTCCTGATCGAAATACCGACCGTTTGGCTCTGATTGGCGCCAATCTGAAATCTCATGGAATTCTGCGCCACGAACACACGACCGACGGAAACGCCTCCATCCGGTATCTCCAGTGCCGGCTTTTCGTTGGTCGCCGCGTCGGGATCCTCCAGGTCTGCGATCACGCACTCTTGAGGGAATCCCGTATGGGCACCGCCAGTGTATCGAATCGACAGTCCATCCACGCATTTGGCTCCCTTCGCACCGGTCAATACCTGACCGTCGCCGTAGGCCGCCTCGCCGTTGATGCTGCCCCTGACGTTCAGGCCGGCTTCCGTCGTTTCGATCACTCCGGCTTCCTTGCTCATTATGCCCGCCGTAGTGCTGGAAACCTGGAATCGATGACCGGAACCGTACTCGTCGTGGGTAGCCGTTACGATATTCCCTTCGCCGAGAGAGATGGTCACATTCAAACCATGTCGAGCGATCTCGTTGTTCAGGTTCTTGATCATGGTTTCGGCAGTATCGTCCTCTTTGGCGGTATATCCCACCATTTTGCCGTTTTCGAATATCGTGATCGTCTCTCCCTGATTGACGACTTCATCCGTCAAAGCGGTCGTGCCGGATGTGGTCGACTGGGTAGCCGCCTGAGTGATTTTCACATCGAAACCGTGTTCGCGGGAATCCCCGGTTTCCATTGTGGCACTCAAGAACTCAAGATTGGCTCCCGTAACGCTCCCGGTCGCTCCGTTGGACCCGTCCAGCAGCTTTCTCGTACCGAACTGGGCCTGTTGAGCAATCCGGTTGATGGTCTCCAGAGCGTTGTCGATCTCTCTCTGGTCCGCCTCCAGCATCACTTCGTCGTTGACGCCCTCGTTCGAGGCATGAATCGCCAGTTGACGAATGGATATCAGCAGGTTGTTGATTTCCGACATGTTCGCCTCCGTCGTCTGTACCAAGGATACAGCCGTTTCGGAGTTGTCGATCGCCTGGTTCAATCCTGCGATCTGAGCCCGCATCTGTTCGGAAATCACCAGTTTTGCAGGGCCGTCGGCAGCGCGGTTGACCTTCAACCCGGAAGAGAGCTTCTCCAGGGTCTTGGTCCACTTGTGCTGCGCCTCCTGCAAATTGCGGTGGGTGTTGATGGATCCGATGTTATGATTTATTCGCATACTCATAACTACCTCCGTGTAGCAAATTGAAAAAAGCCCATTTCAGCCAAGTTACGGCCATAGGCTATCAAAATATGTCCAGTCGTTGGACACATACGGCAAGGCACCTCCATGTGGATGAACGGCAACACTTCCATGGTTGCCCGAAAAAAGAACGTACCGGTTCCACCCTCTTTGCTCGTAGCCGCTATCCGGATTGGTGAACCCTCCCGTTCGATTCGCCGCTCGACGGCACTCATTCCGGATAGAGATTTTTGCCGCGTTTTTTCCGTGCCACCGCCGTTTTTCCGGTCTTTTCGATCGGATTGGCGGCAATAGCGCCGCTACCCGCTGCATGAGGCATTCTTCCCTCCTGGATGACGGTCGCAAGTTCCCTCTCGCGCCACATTGCGGGCGGGATTTGCGGCATGGTTAAAAATAGCGAGCATTGGGTACCGGTCCGCATACGAAACGGACCGGTGCCCAATGCTTCCTGCGGATCGTCCATGATAGTTTGCCGGGGGCGTCCGTGCCCTCGAACTGTCGTTTGCAAAGGAGGTCTCCCCTCTGCAGTTTGGTTCTCAATACAACATGGATTGCACCATCGTCGGCGTAATCGCAGTTTTGAGTTGATGGGCCATCTCTCCCGCTTTCTCTTTGGAGTAGGAGAATAGATCGATTTCCGCAGTTTTCGGCTCCATGCCGGATTGCAGCAGGCTGATGGCCAGGGATATATAGTCCTCCTCCTTTCTCTTTAGCTCCGCAGTCAGGCTGTCCAGTTCCGACTCCGAGTAGTCGATCAGTTTTAGCGTATCGTGCCTTTCCTCCTTCGAGTTCACTCGAATGGAATTCAGGTTGATAAATCCCGACCGGTTGCCCACGCCGACAGACAGCAAGTCCGGCGAAAGTCCCGGCAGACTCAGCATTTCGGCTTTCGATCCCGTCAGATCCAGGCGCACGATATCGCCATTTTGTTTGACTCGGACGGATCCCACGGGAACTTTGGGGTTTGCCTCGCTTCCGCTATAGTGGAGAACCAATCCGTCCGTTCTCGAATTGCCCTCCTTGCCTATTAAAAAGCCGCCGTATCCGTGGGCGGGCTCCGACGCAATAGTACCGGAAACGTTTTCGCCGCGTGTGGAAGGTTTGTACTTCCCCGGAAATTTGGAAACGAGGCCCGTTTTCTGACTCATCCCCTGAAACGTCTTTCCGTCTCCCAATTGATTGTGTTTCAACAGCAGACAGTTGCCGCATGTTTTGTATACGCCGATGTCAAGTCCGTGATCGGAGATGCACTCCTGCAAATTAGCCACTAGAGATTCGCCGTCCTCCTCCCTTTTAATGCGGTAGTGAATCTTTTGGGACTCGGCGGAAATCGCAATGAGACGCTCGTTTCGTATCGTCTGCGAAGTCAAAGGTTCCCTGCCCAGCAGCATGCTTGAGCTGGGAGCCCGGCAAATCGCCACCGGATAGCCGGTTTCCGACGAAGAGACGACGCGGGCCGATCCCCTGACAAAATTCAACCCTTTGCCGACGGCGGTTCCCTTGACGCCGCTGTTCCCGTTTAAAAGGGCTTTTCGTTGAAAGTTGACCGTGTCCGAGACTACTTTGATTTTGGATAACCGCTCCTTTAAAAAATGGTTGATGACCGATTCGGGTATGTTGGATCTTGGGAGAAAAACAACCTCCTTCTCCAGGAACGCTCTTAGGCTTTTGAGTTCGTCCCTTATTTTCCCGATGCCGTTTTTTGCTATCTGCAAACGCGTTACGCTGCTTTCCAGTTCGCCAATGACTCTGAATCGACCGGAAGGGCGAGGTTGCGTCAGCAGACTTCCACCCTGTCGGTTTCCCTTGTCCATATTCGGGAAAAGGCCGCACTGCTTGTTTCGGTTTTGTATTCTGCGGCTGAATTTCAATGGATTACAATTTGGGTTCATAATCCTCCCTGTCCGTTTTATTGGATCAATATTCCATTTTCCGTAAACTCGATGCCGTACTATCGCTGCAGCAGGCTGAGCACGTTCTTCGGCGTCTGGTTCGCCTGAGCCAGCATAGCCACCGTGGTCTGCGACAATATCTGGTATTTGGCATGCTCCGACATCTCCGCCG
>CAZLTI010000009.1:0-23146 GCA_964562335.1 uncultured Pseudomonadota bacterium
TCTCCTATTCGATAGCTGTTCGTATCAGGCAAATCATTTCTTTCGCCGAGACAGGATCAGGCGGTCGGTCCGTTTGTTGTTTCTGGTTCGGGCTCCTTTGGTCGGCTTTCCCCAGGGAGTCACCGGATGGCGCCCACCGCTGGTCTTGCCTTCGCCGCCGCCGTGCGGATGATCGACCGGATTCATAGCGACGCCCCGAACCGTCGGTCTTCGCCCCCTGTGACGGGACTTCCCCGCCTTACCCAATTTAATCAGCGAATGGTCCTGGTTCCCCACCTGACCGATCGTGGCTCTACAGTCCAGGTGAATGAGGCGGACTTCGCCGGAGCGCATCTTGACCTGAGCGTATTTCTCCTCCTTGGCCATGATGGTCACCGACGCGCCTGCGCTGCGCGCAATCTGTCCTCCCTTTTTGGGTTTGAGCTCGACGTTGTGAATCAACGTCCCCAGCGGGATGTTCTTTAGGAGCATGGCGTTTCCCACTCTCACGTCGACGGCATCGCCGGAAATGATCGTATCGCCTACGGATATTCCCTCCGGGGCAACGATATAGCGCTTTTCTCCGTCCACGTAATGAATCAGGCAGATTCTGGCGCTCCGATTCGGGTCGTACTCCACCGTCGCCACCTTTCCCGGCACATCGTACTTGTCCCGCTTGAAGTCTACGATTCTATAGCGTCTTTTATGGCCTCCTCCCCTGTGGCGGGTCGTTATGCGGCCCTTGTTGTTTCTTCCGCCCGTACGCTTCAAAGGGGCAAGCAGGGATTTTTCCGGTCTGTCCGTCGTGATCGAATCGAAACCGGAAACGCTCATTCCCCTGCGGCCGGGAGAAGTCGGCTTGTACCTTTTGATGGACATGTTGCGAAACTTGTTCGTTGTTTGCGAAACGGAGCTAAGCGCCTTCGAAATACTCGATCTTATCGTCCTTCTTCAGCGTGACGATCGCCTTTTTCCAATCGGGCCGCCTGCCTTCCCACCGTCCCTGTCTTTTTCTTTTTCCCTTGACGTTGATGGTCGCGATCTTCACGACGGTTACCTTGAAGATCGATTCGATCGCATTTTTCAGCTCCACCTTGTTGGCGTCCTTCGCGACGCGGAAAACAACCTTGTTTCCCTGCTCCTTCAGCAATACCGACTTTTCGGTAATATAGGGCTTTCGTATCAGATCGAACCGGCTTCTCATTTTAGCAGTCTCCCTTCGACATCGAGCAGAGCTTCTTTGGTCATGATCAAAAAGTGCGCGTCGACCACGTCGTATACGTTCAGGCCGGAACTGTGGACCGGCTTGATCTCCTGCAGGTTTCTGCTCGCCAGTTCGAAGTTCCTTTCGCTTTCGGAGAATACGATCACGGCTCTATCGACCTTCAGTCCCTCCAGCAGCCTGACGAGATGTCTGGTCTTGTGACTCTCCAGCTTCAGGTTCTCAAGCACCATCATCCGTCCGTTCTGTATCTTCGCGCCGATGACGGAAGCCAGCGCCTTTTTTCTCACCTTTTTGTTGATCGAAATCGAATGGTCCCTGGGAACGGGTCCGAAAGCCACGCCTCCGTGCCGTCTGATGGGGGATTGGGCGGAACCGGCGCGCGCGTTCCCCGTTCCCTTCTGTCGGTACAGCTTTCTTCGGGATCCGGTGACGGCGGCACGATTTTTCGCCTTGTGCGTCCCCTGTCTCGACGCCGCCATATGCGCCACGACGACATCCTTGACGACAAAGGGGTTCAGTTTCGACTGTGCGATTTGATCGTGGAGTTCGACCGTTCCGGTCTCCTGATTCTGAAGATTGTACACCTTGAGAGTTGCCATCTCGTCCCCGTATTCTCGATCTTCGACCTTTCGTCCCTATTCTATTTCAGCTTGATGTCCACCTGCACTCCGGCCGAGACCTCCAGTTTCATCAGCGAATCCATCGTCTGCGGAGTGGTTTCGGTGATGTACAGCAGCCGTTTGTGCGTATTGATCTCGAACTGCTCTCTCGATTTTTTGTTCACGTGGGGCGATCTCAACACGCAGAACTTCTGCCGCCTGGTCGGCAGAGGAATGGGTCCGATGGTGTTGGCACCGGACCTCTTGACGATCGAGACGATTTCACTAACGGCTTTGTCCAGCTGCTTCGGGTCGTAGGCCTTGAAGTTAACGCGTATCTTCTGTGTCATCCGGTTTCTCGGAATTCGGCATTATTCGATGATTTCGGAGATCGTCCCCGCGCCGACGGTCCTTCCGCCTTCGCGAATGGCAAAGCGAAGTCCCGGTTCCATCGCAATGCTGGTAATCAACTCGACGGTGATCGTGACGTGGTCGCCCGGCATGACCATCTCTACGCCTTCCGGCAGATTGACGACGCCGGTGACGTCGGTAGTCCTAAAGTAGAACTGCGGACGGTAGTTGGTGAAAAAAGGCGTGTGGCGTCCCCCCTCCTCCTTGGTCAGCACGTACACTTCGCCGGAAAACTTCGTATGGGGCGTGATGGAACCGGGTTTGCAGATGACCTGACCGCGCTCGATTTCTTCTCTTTTGATGCCCCGCAGCAGGATGCCCACATTGTCTCCCGCCTCGCCTCTATCCAGCAGCTTGCGAAACATCTCTACGCCGGTGCATACCGTCTCCTGCGTTTCCCGTATGCCGACGATTTGGACTTTGTCGCTCACCTTGACCACGCCGCGTTCGATTCTTCCCGTCGCTACCGTACCGCGTCCCGATATGGAGAAGACATCCTCGACAGGCATCAGGTAGGGTTTGTCTATCTCCCGTTCCGGTACGGGGATATAGCTGTCGAGAGCCTCTATCAGTTCGTGGATGCTTTTGTAGGTCGGATCCTTCGGATCCATGGATTCGCACTTTTCGATTTCCAGTGCGCTTCCCCGAATGAACGGAGTGTCGTCGCCGGGAAAGTCGTACTGGGAGAGAAGTTCGCGCACCTCCATTTCGACCAGCTCGAGCAGCTCGTCGTCGTCGACTTGATCCACTTTGTTGAGATATACGATGATGTACGGGACTCCGACCTGCTTGGCCAGCAGTATGTGCTCCCTGGTCTGCGGCATCGGTCCGTCGGCTGCGGAGACCACTAGAATCGCGCCGTCCATCTGGGCGGCACCCGTAATCATGTTCTTTACGTAGTCGGCATGGCCCGGGCAATCGACATGCGCATAGTGTCTCGAATCGCTTTGATACTCCACATGCGCCGTTGCGATAGTGATTCCCCTTTCGCGCTCTTCCGGAGCATTGTCGATTTCGCCGTAGTTTTGCGATTTCGCCTTCCCCTCCATTTCCAGGACTTTCGTCATTCCGGCGGTCAGGGTCGTTTTGCCGTGATCCACATGTCCGATCGTTCCGACGTTGACATGGGGTTTGTCGCGTTTGAAGGTTTCTTTTGCCATTTTGTCTCCTATCTATAACAGGTGGCCGATCTTTCCGATCGAAGCAGCGAGTGCCTTTGAAACAGGCTTACGAAGGCAGAGTTTTTTCGTAGTGGTCGAACGCCATGGAAAAGGTAGCCCGACCCTGGCTCAACGATCTTAGCGTCGTCAAATAGCCAAACATGGCGGAAAGCGCTACGCAAACCGAAAGCATCTGAAGTCCATTCTCCTCCTCGATCAGCAGGACGCGCCCCTTTCTGGAGTTCAGATCTCCTATGATGTCGCCGGTGAATTCGCTCGGCGTACTGATTTCAACTTTCATAAACGGCTCCAGCAGGATCGGATTCCCTGCCAGAAGGCACTTTCTCGCCGTCAGCGAAGCGGCGATTTTGAATGCCGTAGGGTGAACGTCGGTCTCGTTGCATCGAATCTCCTTCACCGATGCCCGAACGTTCAAAACGGGATAGCCCGACAGGACTCCCGACGCCAACCCTTCTTCGATCCCTTCGCGGAGCATCTCTTTGACACCCTCTTCCAGCTGAAGAGAGCCGTCGATTTCCACTTCGTTCAGGCCCACCGTTTCCAAAGGATCGACCTGCAAAGTGCAACCGACGAAAGCGGGCTTTCCCAGTATCGGCTTGTCGAAAACGCCGGACTCCGTAGCGCTTGCGGAGACCGTCTCCCGATAGGCGACCTGCGGTTTGCCCGTGTTGACATCGAGTTTGAACTCCCTCCTCAAACGATCCACCAGAACTTCGAGATGGAGTTCGCCCATCCCCGATATCAGGATCTGGCCGGTCTCCCTGTCGGTTCCGGTCGAGAAGGAGGGATCCTCTTTCTCCAACTTTTTCAGACTGTCTTTCAGCTTGTCCTGATCTGCCTTAGTTTTGGGTTCGATCGCTATGGATATGACTGGAGTCGGACTTGCGATTCTTTCCAGTATGATCTCATCCCCTTTTCGGCAGACCGTATCTCCGGTGGTGGAGAAGTTGAATCCGGCGACGGCGACGATGTCTCCGGCCATCGCACGGTGTATCTCCTCCCTTTTGTTGGCGTGCATCAGGAAAATCTTGCCGATCCTCTCCCTCTTGCTCTTCAACGGGTTGAAAATTTGCTCTCCGACCTTTACGGATCCCGAATAGATCCTTAGATAGGCGATCGACCCGGCGAAACTGTCGGACTGTATTTTGAATACCAGGGCCGCTAGAGGCCGATTTACGTCCGCCGGGCACGACACCGGTCTCTTCCGTAGGTCCTCGCCCTCCACCGGAGGAATGTCCAGAGGAGAGGGGAGAAAATCCACAATCCCGTCCAGCAAAGGCTGCACGCCCTTGTTCTTGAATGCCGATCCGCAGTAGACGGGCGTGATTCGGTTGCTTAGGCATCCTTTGCGTATGCTTGCCAGCACGTCCGCTTCCGTCGGGGGTCTCTCGCCGAGAGCCTTTTCCAGCAGGTCGTCGTCGAACAGCGTCAACGTTTCGATCATCCCCTCTCTGGCCCGCTCCGCCTCTTCGGCATACTCCTGCGGAATGTCGGTCGCCTTCCTGTCCGCACCGAAACTTTCGCCCCCGAAGGTCAGGGCCTTCATCCGTACCAGGTCGATCACCCCCGTTAGTTCGCTTTCTTTGCCCAAAGGGATGTTGACGCAGACCGGCACGGCTCCAAGCACGCTCTCCATCTGGGAGACGACACGGTGGAAGTCGGCACCGACGCGATCCATTTTGTTTACGAACGCCACTCTCGGCACTCGATGCGCGTCCGCCTGTCTCCATACGGTCTCTGACTGCGGCTCCACCCCGGACACTCCGCAGAAGACTACGACAGCACCGTCCAAAACCCTTAGAGAGCGTTCGACTTCTACGGTGAAGTCGACATGGCCGGGAGTGTCTATGATATTGATCTGATGCCTTTTGCCGCCCGTTTCCCAAAAGCAGCTTGTCGCGGCGGCAGTGATCGTTATGCCCCGCTCCTGCTCCTGGGCCATCCAATCCATGATGGCCGTTCCGTCGTGAACCTCGCCGATCTTGTGGCTTTCTCCCGTATAGTAGAGGATCCTTTCGGTAGTCGTGGTTTTGCCCGCATCGATGTGCGCGATGATTCCTATGTTGCGCAGGGCTGAGAGATCAAGACTCCTTTTCATCGACCGGACGCCGCTTCGGGTCTACCACATGTAGTGTGCGAACGCCTTGTTCGCTTCGGCCATCCGGTGGCTGTCCTCCTTCTTCTTGACCGCCGCGCCGCGCTGATTGTAGGCATCCAGCAACTCGGCGGCGAGATTCAGCTGCATGGACCTGTCGTTTCGCTTTCTGGCTGCCTCGATAACCCACCGAATCGCCAAGGCCAGCCTCCGTTCGTCCCTCACTTCGACCGGAATCTGATAGGTCGAGCCGCCCACCCGTCTCGACTTGACCTCCAGGTGGGGTTTTACGTTGTTCAGCGAACCGTTGAATATCTCTATTCCGCTCTTCCCTTCGACTTTTTCCTCCAGCCTGCTCAAAGCGCCGTAGACGATGGTCTCCGCGATGCTCTTCTTTCCGTCGCGCATCAAGTTGTTGATGAACTTGCTGAGTTCGTAGCTGTTGTATTTTGCGTCCGGCATGATTTGCCGCTTTTCCGCGGAACGCCTTCTCGACATTGCCTGCTCCCTATCCCTTTTTCGTTCCGTATTTGGAGCGGCTCTTTTTTCTCTCGCTCACTCCCTGCGCCTCAAGTGTTCCGCGAATCACGTGATAGCGAACTCCGGGCAGGTCCTTCACCCGGCCGCCCCTGATCATCACTACCGAATGATCCTGCAGATTGTGCCCGATTCCCGGAATGTAGGAGGTCACTTCCATGCCGTTGGTAAGACGGACCCTGGCAACCTTCCGAAGCGCCGAGTTCGGCTTTTTGGGCGTCGTGGTATAGACGCGGACGCAAACTCCGCGTTTTTGCGGGCAGCCCTGCAGCGCAGGAACGTTGTTTTTTTCCTGAATGCGCTTTCGCCCCTTTCGTACCAGCTGGTTCAGTGTCGGCATATCGAAGTGCTACGCGATTGATGGTGATGGTTTTTTTCGCCGTTTGCCATATCCCCGTCTTGCGGAAGCGCCGAAATCCATGCGGTCGAAAGCGGTGTCGCGCATGGCGGCCCCTAGCGCAAAACAATTCGCCACTTTATCAACGGAATTATGCTTATGCAAGCGAAATAGTTTTTTTTTAATTCTCCGTTTTTGTCGAAAGGGGAGAATAGGGGATAGGATGCGGAAAGGCAATCAAAAACTGGCCCCCAAACCTTTTTTTCCTATCTGCCGCACACCGCCTGCCGAAATTGGCGAAAGGCGAATCAGCCGCCCGACATCGGAGGAGTGACTGCCATGGTTTCCCCCTCCCTGAGAAGTCTCGTTTTCGCCTCCTCCGGCGTCAACTTGACGCCGTCCACGATGATCAAAAGAGGCGGTCCGAAGGGAATCTTAAGGCGGTCGACAACCTGAATCGGCGTCGTGTTCTCCTCGATCGTCAGCTCTATTTCGTTGCCCTTGCTACCGGCAGGCAGATATCCGGCCAGCGTGATGAACAGCCGCAGTCTGATTTTCATGGATCGCTTTGGAGGAAGCTCCTCTCCCGGTCCGGCGGAAGCGGAATAGGGAGAGGGTCTTGCAGGGGTTGGGCACGGTTTGCGGGAACTTCAGTGAAGCATTTCCGCCAGATCCGGCAGATCGAGCTCTTCGAGCACCCCTCTTTGGGGAATTCCGCGTCCGTCGAGTTGCCGCATTTGGTAGAATTCGTCCATCATCCGCGCCATGTCGGGAACGCTACCGGCGGTCGGCCCGGATTCGATGGCTGTCAGAAGCCTTTTGGGCAGCCGGTCATGCTCCGCCCGAGCGCCGAAAAGGTTGGACAGGCCCCGCTTCAGATACCAGATGCGTCTGCCAAGCTGCATGACCTGCTCCAGGGAGTATTCGAAACCCGTCACGCAGTTGATCATTTCCAGGGCCTGAGTGGCGTTCAGTACCATGCTTCCCAAGTTGCAAAAGGGGGCGCATTGCGAGAAGAAGGTGCCGAAATCCTGGCTGATCGTATTGATTCGCGCCTTGCCTTCGCTGGTCATCCCCTCTATTTCGTTTTCGAACTCGGGAAACTCCGGCAGAAACATCCCTCCCCCCTCGATGGGATACTGCAGACTGGCCATGTGGCAGGCCCCTCTCGGAGAGACGGCGTAGGCCAGTCCCAGGCCGTGCGCGCTTCTCGGATCGTGCATGGGCGCCTCCAGACCCTTTACCGTCGTCAGGAAGTCGCGGGCGTTTTTTCCGATACGTTCGGCCGCTTTCGCGCTTCCTTCCGCCAACAGAGATCCGATTCCCTCCGATTTGCCGATTTTTTCCGTCAGGGCGACGATCGCTGCGGAATTTCCCCACGTCAGCCGCAAACCGCCGGTATCCTTTTCGTCTATCAATCCGTTTTCGAAACATTCGATCGCAAACGCAATGGTCGCCCCGCAGCTGATCGTATCCATTCCGTATCGGTTGCAGAGATCGTTCGCTTTGCCGATGGATTCGACGTTCGAGTTCGAACACATCGTTCCGAAGCAGGCCACCGTTTCGTATTCGGGTCCCGGCCCCTTTTCGAATCGGAACGCCCCCTCCTTCGATTCGGCGACGCGCTTGCAGGCCACGGCGCAGGCGTAGCAGGTGCCGTTTTTCACTCCGATCCTTTCGCTGTAGGCGATCGGTCCGATTTCGTCGATCTCCTCCCATTCGTTCGTCTGCCAATTGCGAATCGGTACGTCGCCGATAAGAATGCCGATATCGATATGGGACTGGGTTCCGTAGGAGCGCAGAGCCTCGATGGTAATGCCGTCCGCGTGCACCTTCTTGATATCCTGCCGAAGTTTTGCCAGCCTGTCGGGATGTGCCGCCCGCAATTTGCCGGTTCCGCGCACGAAAATCGCCTTGAGTCCTTTCGATCCCCAGACCGCCCCCATACCGGTGCGGCCTGCGACATGCCCCTTTTTGTGCACGATGGAGGAGAAACGGACGAGATTTTCCCCGGCGGGACCGATGGCGAAAACCTGTCCCGACTTTCCCGTATCGCAGCGATGTTCGGCCAGCAGATCGTCGTTGGTCCGATAGGTGTCCTTTCCCCACTGTCGGTCCGCATCGCGCAGTTCGACGGTATCGTCCTCGACGAAAAGATATTTGGGCGACTTCGCTCCGCCGGTAATCACGATGCCGTCGTATCCCGCGAACTTGAGTTCCGCGCCGAAGTAGCCGCCTATATTGGCATCTCCCCAATAGCCGGTTAAAGGGGACTTGGTCCCTACCGTCCATCGGGCGACCGCCTGCATTTTTATTCCGGTCAGCGGACCCGTCATGAGAATAAAGGGATTTTCGTGCGCCAGGGCGTCGAAATCGGGTTTGCCCTTTATCAGGTCCAGATAGATTCTGGCCGCAAAACCGAGACCGCCGATATATCTTTCGGCAAAGTCCGCTTCCAGATCTCTCTTTTCGATCCTGCCGGACGTCAAATCGACATATAGGATCTTTCCCGCATAACCGTTCGCCATCGATCTCCTCCCGATAACTTTCAGTGCACGTTGTATTTGCCGTATCCGTTCTCCTCCAGGTAACCCGGGTAGAGGGCGTAGGAGGGTTTTATGATGGGAAGTAGCGCCAATATCTTGGGAATCGGCCCTTTGGCGATCATTTGCCTTCTCGTCAGTGCGGCGATCAGATTGACCTTCCCGTACCAAAATTTGTGGGCAATTTCGGCGCTCATTTTCATGTCGACGACGCATTTGGTCTCCCTGTCGCCGGGTCGAATGTCGATCTCCTCTCCCGAACAGTCTATGACGATCACAACATCCGGATCGTGGTAGGTGAAGCGGATGACCATTTTGGAGGCCAGCAGCTTCTCCGCCCCGGAGGGAAGCTCCTTCATTATCTTTTTGAAGAAGCCCACCAGCATCTCCTCGAACACCTTAGAGCTTTCGAACAGTCCCATGCGATTTCTCCTTGACGAAAGACCGACTCGTTTTTCCGTTCGGTCTAATAAGCGTTTTTGAGATGCGCCAAAATATCCTCGGCACTCATCTCTCTTGGATTGTAGAAACTGGTGCCGTCCATTACCGCCCCTTCCGCTACGGCTTGCAGCCCCTCTTCGGGAACGCCGACCTCCCTTAAATTTAGGGGAAGGGCATCCATTCGGTGCAGTTCCAGCCGAAGCGCTTTGACGGCCTCTATCGTTCTTTCCGCAGCCGCATCGGCAGCAAGACCGCCTGCCTCAACACCTACCGCCGGAGCAAGTTTCGGCAGCTTCCCTTTGATCTGCTCGAAGTTGTATTCCATGCCGTGGGGAAGCAGTATCCCATTGGCAACCCCGTGAGGCACGCGATACAGCCCTCCCAGTGCGTGCGCCATGGCATGTACGCAACCCACCATCGAGTGCGAAAAGGCGATGCCGGCCATATTGGAGGCGATCGACAGGGCGCCGCGGGCCTCCATGTTCCGACCGTCCTTGCAGGCTTCCGCCACATTGCCGAAGATCAGTTCGACCGCTCCGTAGGCCAAGGCGTCGGGAATCGGCGAGGACTGTAGGCCGACGAAAGCTTCGATCGCATGGGTCAGGGCATCCATTGCCGTCGAAGCCGTAAGCTTCGGCGGCAGGGAGGCCGTCATTTCCGGATCCAAAACTGCCAGGTTCGGCAGCAGGAATTTGTCCGTAAAGGGAATTTTGACCTCGTTTTCCCGATCGTAGACGACGGCGACCATCGTCGCCTCGCTGCCGGTTCCAGCGGTGGTGGGAATCGCAATCAAGGGTTTTAGCGGCCGAGTAAGCGTTTGAGCGCCGGAGTGGTCCTCCAGAAGATTCCCCCCCTCGCAGAGGAGAATGTTCGCCGCTTTGGCGGCATCCAAAACGCTTCCGCCGCCGACCGCCAGAAATCCGTCGGCACCGCAGCTCTTCGCCTGCTCGGAACAGGCCACTACGGCGCTGAGTTCGGCGTTGGGCGGAACCTCCAAATATTCGCCTGCCACCTCCGTTGCGGACGACTGCAAACCGTCCGTTACTTTGTCGACCAGCCCCAACTCCTTTATGGCACGGTCGGAAACGACGAACAGCCGTTTCGTTCCCAGCGCTTCAAGCTCCGTTTGGAAGTCCCGCGCAAGTCCGATGCCGAAAACGATCTTCGTCGGACTGTAAAATTCAAAAAATTCCGGAAGCATAATTTCTCCCAATCTTTTCGGTCTCTATCAGGATCGGCAATGCCGTATCGGGCCAGTAGCGGTTGTCGTTTACTGCTGCCCGGTTCTTCGAGCCTCCTCCGCCTCTTGAGCCTTCTTTATGGGGGAAGCCAGAGCTGCGGCGGTTGCTCCGCTCTCGATCGCCAAGGAGGAGGTCTTTCCGGAAACCTGGCAGACGCAGGCGGTAGCCCCCGCCTGACCGGTTTTGCTCTGGTCTCCGACGCCAACCATTCCAGCAAACTCAAGATCCCATTCTTGGCACATTTTCATGCATTCCGCCGGACCGCCGGGAATTTTCCACTCGTTAGTCGTGCATCCGGCCAGCAGTAGGGCAACTATCGGTATCCATAATCTTTTCATTTCGCATTCTTCTATCGGATTGCAAAAATGCCGCAACCAGCCGACCGACAAAAGATCGGCCGCCACGACGACCTCCCGC
Source organism: uncultured Pseudomonadota bacterium (assembly GCA_964562335.1). Taxonomy (GTDB): domain Bacteria; phylum SAR324; class SAR324; order XYD2-FULL-50-16; family XYD2-FULL-50-16; genus CAZJUM01. The sequence continues at coordinate 11,007 of CAZLTI010000009.1, forward strand.
ATCGCCTCGGGTCCATGAAAACCCCACTCTTGACGGCAGCCTCTCGGACTCGCTTAGGGGCGCCGCCATGCGCCCTCTTCGGCCAATATCCCGCAGGAAACGACCATAGCGTATAGCATTCCAAATGGGATTGCAATTGCTACGTAATCTGCCGGGCCGCCGCCGCTTCGTGTCGGCATTCCACTGTTCGCCAAACATCGGGAACTCGCTTCCTAGAGAGAATGCCAAAGACCTTCGGAATAACGAAAAATCGTGGCGTTGGCGCGCACAGACAAGAAAAACCGCTTGGATTTTCCCGTTGAATCGCATAGAGTCGTGGATACGGTTTTTCGTTTTTTTCTTTTATTTCAATCGCCAGCCAAAGGAGCACAATGAAAAGGCTTTTATCGCTTCTCGTCTTTGTATCTCTGCTGAGTGTCGGTTCGATTTTCGCTGCGACTCCAAAAGATACCCTTGTCATGGCCGCCAATTTCGACGACATCATCACCCTCGATCCGGCGGAAGTCTTCGAGTTTTCGGGAGCCGAATATGCCGCCAACACCTACGACAGACTTATCGGCTACGACGTGGAGAACGTCAGCAACATTTACGGCGTGATTGCCGAAAGCTGGAAGATAGGAGCCGAAGGAAAGACCTACACATTCAAAATCCGGGAAAACATCCTGTTTGCGTCGGGCAATAGGCTGACTGCGGAGGACGTCGAATTTTCTCTGCAAAGAACGATTATTTTGGACAAATCTCCCGCCTTTATTCTGACGCAGTTCGGCATCAACGAGAAAAACGTCGCACAGACCGTAAAGGCGACCGACCGCTACACGCTCCAAATAAAGGTGGACAAGGGCTATGCTCCCACCTTCCTGCTCTACTGCCTCACCTCCACGCCAGGTTCGGTAGTGGACAAAAAGGAGGTTCTGAAGCATGAGGTCGACAACGATCTGGGACACGGTTGGTTAAGAACCGCCTACGCTGGCTCCGGTCCGTTTGTGCTGAAATCCTGGAAACCCTCCGAGTTGCTGATATTGGAGCGAAACGACAGCTACTGGGGGAAAAAGCCCGCTATGAGGCGGATCATCCTGCGCCATATCCCCGAATCCGCCACCCAGCGTCTGCTGCTGGAGAAGGGAGATGTCGATATCGCCCGCAAACTGCAGCCGGAAGATATCAAAGGACTGGCAGGAAATCCCGACACCAAAATCAGATCCAAGGCCAAGGGTGCCGTCTACTATTTGGGACTCAATCAGAAAAACGAGTATCTGCAGATTCCGCAGGTCAGGCAGGCCTTCAAATATTTGATCGATTACAAAGGCATCGCCTCCACTATACTGGACGGACAGGCTACCGTGCATCAGGCCTTCCTGCCCAAGGGATTTTTGGGCGCTCTGGAGGAGACCCCCTTCGCACTGAACGTAAAAAGGGCGAAAGAGCTGCTGAAGGAGGCCGGACTGGAAAAGGGATTCAAGGTTACCATGGATGTCCGCAACGATCCGAAGACGACGGGCATTGCGCTCTCCGTCCAATCGACTCTGGCCAAAGCCGGCATCGATCTTGAGATCATTCCGGGCGAGGGCAAGCAGACCCTTACCAAATACAGAGCCAGAAATCACGACATATACATCGGCCGTTGGGGACCCGACTATATGGACCCCCATACCAACGCCGATACGTTTGCCAGAAACCCCGACAATTCGGACAATGCCAAATCCAAACCCCTGGCCTGGAGAAACGCCTGGGATATTCCCCAAATGACCGTTATGGCCGACGCCGCGGTACTGGAGTCGGACGGACAGAAGCGGGCCGCAATGTATGTTGAGCTGCAGCGACTCCATCAAGCCACCTCCCCGTTCGTCATCATGTTTCAAGATATCGAGGTCGTCGGGGAGAGAAGCAACGTAAAAGGTCTCGTTCTGGGACCCAGCTTCGACAGCAATTTCTACCAGTTCATAACCAAGTAGTCCCAATAGCGCGGGTGGAACACCGGGCCGCATCTTCTCCCGGAACTCCTCCTCCATCCGCGCACACGTCCAAACCGATCATGATGGCGGCACGGTTGAGAACCAAGCGCTTACTTGCCATGGGGCAAGCTTGGCTTCGCTTGTCGGCCGTGGTAGCAACCACCTTCCTCGGTCTTCTGCTGGTGACCTTCGTGATCGGCCGCGTAGTTCCCATCGATCCCGTTCTAGCGGTGGTAGGGGACAAGGCGTCCGCCGAAGTCTACGAAAAGGCGCGGATCGAAATGGGCCTTCACCTGCCGCTCTATCGCCAGTTTTTCATCTACGTTGGCAAAGTTCTTCGCGGTGACTTGGGGCGCTCCATTCTAACCGCCAATCCCGTAGTCGAAGATATTATTCGGGTCTTCCCCGCAACCTTCGAGCTGGCAACCGTCGCGACACTGATCGGGGTGGCTCTGGGAATTCCCCTGGGCGTGGTATCCGCCGTGCGCAGGGGAACCTGGATCGACCAGCTAACCCGCGTTTGCGGACTTTTCGGCTATTCGCTTCCCATCTTCTGGTTGGGACTGATCGGCTTGATCATCTTTTACGCCAATCTGGATCTGCTGCCCGGACCGGGGCGAATCGACGTGTTCTACGAAGGCCTCGTCGATCCCACCACGGGCGTGCTGCTGATCGATGCCGCCATCGCCGGAGAATGGGAGGTCTTCCGCAACGCTCTTCGCCACATCATAATGCCGGCCGGCCTGCTGGCCTACTACAGTCTGGCCTACATTAGTCGCATGACCAGGTCCTTTATGCTGGAACAGCTCCGTCAGGAGTATATCCTTACGGCGCGCATCAAAGGAATTCCCGAATGGAAGGTAATCTGGAAACATGCTCTAGGCAACTGCGCCATTCCCTTGATAACGGTGGTGGCGCTGAGCTTTGCCAGCCTGCTGGAGGGGTCGGTACTGACGGAAACTGTATTCGCCTGGCCGGGTTTGGGTCTTTATCTGACGCGATCGCTGTTAAACGCCGATATGAACTCCGTCTTGGGAAGCACTCTCGTCATCGGAGCCATCTTTATGTCGTTCAGTCTTTTCTCCGACTTTCTCTATCAAGTCTTCGATCCGAGAGCTAGGTAGCCAGCCATGAATACCGCTTTTTCAAAATATATGGGCTCCTTGAAAGCTTGGCTGCTGGACGATACTCCCAAAACCGCCCTGCAGGCCCGCGCCGGACGCTTTTACACCGGAATGCGCGCCTTCGCTTGCAATCGGCTTGCCATGCTGGGGTTTTTTACTATTGTGGGATTGATACTGGTTGCGCTATTCGCACCTTTTATCGCTCCCTTCGATCCCCTGGATTCAAACCTGCAGAGCCGTCTGCAGCCAATTTCCGCCACCCACTGGTTCGGAACGGACGAGATGGGAAGGGACATCTTCAGCCGCATTGTCTACGGCTCCCGTCTGACACTGTACGTTATAGGACTCGTCGCCGTCATCGCCGCTCCGGTCGGGATCGTAGTCGGAACGGTATCCGGCTATTTCGGCGGGAGGGTGGATATCCTTCTGATGAGAATCACTGACATTTTCTTGGCGTTTCCGAAGCTGATACTGGCCTTGGCGTTTGTTGCCGCGCTGGGCCCCGGTATCGAAAACGCCATTATCGCCATCTCCATTACCTCCTGGCCCCCCTACGCCAGAATCGCACGGGCGGAAACCATTACCATCCGCAACAGCGATTTTATCCACGCTATCTTTTTGCAGGGAGCCGGTCCTTTGCGTATCATTGTCGGACACATTATGCCGCTTTGCCTCTCCTCCCTGATCATCCGCGTCACGCTGGATATGGCAGGCATCATACTCACCGCCGCCGGGCTGGGTTTTCTGGGTCTTGGCGCCCAACCGCCGTCGCCGGAATGGGGAGCGATGACATCCAGCGGCCGCGGCTACATTTTGGATCACTGGTGGCTCATTACCATGCCGGGAACCGCCATTTTCATCGTCAGTCTGGCATTCAACCTCTTGGGAGACGGACTCCGCGAGGTGCTCGATCCTAAGAGCGAAAACTGATTATTGGGATCAGACCAAGTTAATATATTGATTTTATTTAATCGCATACCGAATCGAATTTACCGGAAGCAACGCGACATATCGTTCGGCAGTGCCGCAGAAGGAGGCAAGAAGGAAGCATCTGCCAAAACTTACAATAATTGCTCAGCGCCAAAAGGAAACTTTATTTCATTAAAGTTGTATTTATTGTCCTAAAAATCGCTTTTTAAGGATATTATTTGACCTGATAACATAATAAAATTTAATATTATCAATATACTAACTTGGTCCGACCCCATTACATGAACGAGCCGCTGCTGGAAATCGAAAATTTGAACGTTGCTTTTCCCTCGCCCAAAGGCGACGTGCAGGCGCTGCATGGGATCGGCTTTCGCATGGGAAGGCAGAAGCTGGGCATCGTGGGGGAATCGGGGTCCGGCAAATCGGTTACCGGCAGATCGATTCTTAAGCTGCTGCCGCCGCACGCCAAAGTCAATGCGACCAAGATCCGCTTTGCCGGGCAGGATCTGCTGAAAACCGAAGAGAGGGAGATGAGAAAGATTCGGGGAAGGCAAATCTCCATGGTGATGCAGGACCCCAAGTACTCGCTGAATCCCGTGATGACGGTAGGGGACCAGATAGCGGAGGCGTACCTGACGCATACTGGGGTCAAGCAGAGGGAAGCGAAGGAGCGCAGCATCAGGATGTTGCAGGCGGTACGCATCCGAAATCCGCGGCGGGTCTACGATCTCTACCCGCACGAGGTGTCCGGCGGTATGGGCCAGCGCGTTATGATCGCCATGATGATGATTCCCGAACCCTCTCTGATGATCGCGGATGAACCGACCTCCGCCCTGGATGTAACGGTTCAACTGCAGGTGCTGGCTATTTTGGACGATCTGGTAACGGAAAAGGGCATGGGTTTGATTTTTATCAGCCACGATCTCAACCTTGTAGCCTCCTTTTGCGACCGGGTAGTTATCATGTACGGCGGGCGCATTATGGAGATCTGCCCTGCCAAAGATCTGTACCAATCCTCGCACCCGTATACCAAAGGGCTGCTGGAGTGTTTGCCCGACATCCGCAGATCGCAAAAGTATCTTCCCACGCTAACTCGCGACAAAGCCTGGCTCAAGGACTGTCATGCTTGAAATCGATCGTTTGAACGTTACCTTCGGTTCGGGCAGCCAGACTATCCGCGCCGTTCGCGATTTTTCCATAGAGATCGAGGAGGGGGAAAGCTTCGGTTTGGTGGGCGAGTCCGGTTCGGGAAAATCCACGGTACTCAACTGCGTTTCCGGACTGAACCGGGTCTGGACGGGAGACATTCGGATTGACGGCATTCCCCAGAGCCACAAACGTACAGGCTCCTTTTTTCGCCGGATTCAGATGGTCTTCCAGGATCCCTACGGTTCGCTTCATCCCAGACACACTGTCGACCGCACCTTGAAAGAGCCCGTTGCCATCCACAGACTGGGACAATCCAACCGCCGCATCGAGCGGGCGCTCGACGAGGTAGGCTTGGGGAGCGCCTTTCGATTTCGTTTTCCCCATCAGCTTTCGGGGGGACAGCGCCAGCGGGTGGCCATCGCCCGGGCACTGATTCCGGAACCTCGAATTCTGTTATTGGACGAGCCGACGTCGGCCCTGGACGTCTCCATTCAGGCCGAAGTTTTGAACCTGTTGAAGAAAATCCAAGACGAATACAATCTCACCTATCTGCTAGTCAGTCACGATTTGGCAATGGTGGCCCATATGTGCGATGGGATCGCCATCATGAATCACGGACAAATTGTCGAAGAGCTGGAAAAAGAGCAGTTGCAAAAGGAGGAGCTTGCACATTCCTATTCTAGACAGCTGCTGGCTGCCGCCAAAGGATTTGATAGGAAGATGATAGCGGAATTCGAGGATTTCACCGATGCGTAGCTTGCCGATCTTGCCCCCGGACCAAGGCTCGTAAAGCAAACCAGGGAGTGTACCGATGGTTCAAAAACTCGTAAACGTAAGCGTAGCGGATTTGCATCGGAATCCTACCTTTAGGAGCGAAAGGATAACGCAGGCTCTGTTGGGAGAAAGTGTCGAGCTGTTGAAGCGTCACGAAAGATTCTCCCTGGTTTCCACCTGCGACCGATCCGAGAACTGGATTGACAATCTGCAGCTGTGCAATTCGCGGAAGTTTCCCAATCGGTTGGCGACTGCCAGAAGCCACCATTTTCTAATCCATTCCGAACCCGATGCGGCTGCTCCAAAAGTTAGAGATGCGGTGATCGGCTGCAAACTTGCCTGTTCGGGAAGGCAGGACGAATGGCTTCAGGTGATTTTGCCCGACGGAACCGCCGGATGGGCGCAGGCAGAGCATTTTGGCACCTTTCCCTCCTTCGGCAGGAAAGCCGTGGTGGCTTTGGCGATGGAATTCACGGGCATCCCTACAGCTGGGGTGGAAAGTCTCCCAAAGGTCTGGATTGTTCGGGGTTCGTACAACTGGTATTCTCGCTATTGCAAAGGTCCGTTCCCAGGGATTCCTGGATGCAATTTCGGGATAGCCGGAGAATATCGGAATCCGTTGCCGACGCCGAACCGGGCGATCTCTATTTTTTCGGCAGGATGAAGGACAGGGCGGAGCACGTCGGAATCGCTTTGGGGAACTGCGGGTTTGTGCATGTCAACGGCATGGTGCGCATCGATAGCCTGAACCCTGCCGATGCCGACTATAACCGTAAGATCGCGAAGAATTTCCTGGCCGTAGGCACCTTTTTCGACGCTTCGTATGACATTCCCCGAAACGTCACTCCCGAACTATCGATCCAACGCCGCAGCGAGGCGTGTTGTCTATGACTCTTTTTTCCGTCTCCTTTCTTTGCCGAAACCGAGCGCCGTTTCGACGAACTTGCGGAAGATGGGATGGGGGTCGGCGGGCTTCGACTTGAATTCCGGATGATACTGCACGCCGATAAAAAAGGGATGCTCCTTCAGTTCGATCGTCTCCACCAAATCCAATTCGACATTTCTGCCGGAGACGACCAGCCCTCTCTCTTCCATCCTGGAGACATAGCTGTTGTTGACCTCGTAGCGATGCCGATGCCTTTCCGAAATCTCTTCGCAACCGTAGATTTCGGCAATTTTGCTGTCCGGCCGCAGTGTTGCGGGGTACGCCCCAAGTCGCATGGTTCCGCCCATGCGTTTCACCTGTTTTTGCTGTTCCATCATATCGATAACGTTCTCTTTGGCATCGGAATCGATTTCCGCCGTATGGGCCTCTGCGATTCCCAAAACGTTGCGGGCGAATTCGATCACTGCGGCGTGCAGTCCCAGGCAGATGCCCAAATAGGGGACCCCGTTTTCCCGCGCATATCGGACCGTTTCGATTTTACCGGACACTCCGCGCTCTCCGAATCCGCCCGGAATCAGGATTCCGTCGCATTTTTTCCATTCGTCAAGCTCGTCCTCCCTGCTTAAGCTCTCGGAATCCACGTAGTGAATGTTCACTCGGCAGCCCAAAGCGATGCCTGCATGCACCAGGGCTTCTTGAAGGCTTTTGTAGGAGTCCTTCAAGTCGACGTACTTGCCGACGATACCGATGGTGGCCTTCTCCTTCGGATTTTTATAGGAGTGAACGATATCGGCCCATTTTTGCAGATTGGGTCGCCTGGTCCTCAACTGAAGCAGCTCGACGATTTTTTCGTCGAGTCCCTCCTGATGAAATCTCAACGGCACCTCGTAGACGAGCTTGAGATCGATGGCCTGGATTACGGCGTCCGCCGCTACATTCGTAAACAGGGCGATTTTTTTTCTGATATCCCCGTCCAGCTCCCTTTGGGTTCTGCACAGCAGGATGTCCGGCTGAATCCCGATTTCGCGCAACTTGTGCACGCTGTGCTGAGTCGGCTTGGTTTTCAGTTCCGATGCCGTCTCAATCCATGGGATGAGCGTCAGGTGAATATACAGCGTTCTGCAGTCGTCGAGATCGTGTCCTATCTGACGGATAGCCTCCAGAAAGGGCAGCGATTCGATATCGCCGACCGTCCCGCCGATTTCAACCAACGCCACGTCGTAACCTTCGGCGGCTTTGAATATGTTTCGTTTGATCTCATCGGTAATGTGGGGAATGACCTGCACGGTTTTCCCCAGATATTCCCCCTTTCGCTCCTTTTCGATCACGGTGTTGTAGATCTGCCCGGTAGTGAAATTGTTGTCGCGAGAGGTGGAGATGTTCGTGTATCGCTCGTAGTGTCCCAAGTCGAGGTCCGCTTCGTAGCCGTCTTCCGTCACGAACACTTCTCCGTGCTGAAACGGACTCATGGTGCCCGGATCGACGTTGATATAGGGATCGAGTTTGACGATGGTCAGCTTCAGCCCCCTGGATTCCAAAATGGTGCCGATCGAAGCTGCGGCAATTCCCTTGCCCAGGGACGAAACGACGCCGCCCGTAACGAAAATGTATTTTGTCTTCATAGACTCGTCAGAAGAGTGGTTGGATGGGGATTCTTGACAGAAGGTCTTGCGAAAGCGGACGGAATTACCGGCAGCTGTCGGGATCTTTGCATTTGCCATCCCGGCCGGATTGCAGAATCGGCTTTAGGTATTGGCCCGTATAGCTTTCCTTTGTTCGGGCGACCTTTTCCGGAGGCCCCTCTACGATCACTCTGCCACCGTATTTTCCGCCGTCGGGCCCCAGGTCGACGATCCAATCCGCACATTTGATCACGTCCAGATTGTGTTCTATTATCACGACCGTATTTCCCAAGTCCACCAGTTGCTGCAGAACTCGCATCAGCTGGGCAATATCGTGGAAGTGGAGGCCCGTTGTCGGTTCGTCCAAAATATAGAAGGTCTTTCCCGTAGATCGCTTGCCCAGTTCCGCCGACAATTTGATTCTCTGCGCCTCGCCTCCCGATAGCGTAGGCGAAGATTGGCCCAGTTTGATGTATCCCAAACCCACGTCCATCAGAGTTTTCAGTCCGGGATAGATTTTTCGATGGTTGCGGAAAAAAACGCAGGCCTCCTCCACGGCCATGTCGAGGACGGCGGCGATGTTTTTGCCCCGGTATTTCACCTGTAGCGTCTCCCCGTTGTATCGGCTTCCCTTGCAGATTTCGCAGGGAACCGAAACGTCCGGCAGAAAGTGCATCTCGATTACGCGCTGTCCCTGACCTTGGCACGCTTCGCACCGGCCGCCCTTGACGTTGAAGGAGAACCGGCTGGGAGCGTATCCCCTGACCTTCGCTTCCGGCAGTTGCGAGAAAACGGTGCGTATGCCGTCGAAGAAACCGGTGTAGGTGGCCGGATTCGATTTTGAGGTTCTGCCTATCGGCGACTGGTCGACATTGACGATTTTGTCGACGAGCTTTATTCCCCGGATCGAATCGCACAGTGCCGGAACCGCCTTGGTCGCTCCCAATTCCCTTTGCATTCCCCTGAGCAGGCATTCGTTGACAAGGCTCGACTTTCCGGAGCCGGAAACGCCCGTTACGCAGATCAGAGTCTCTAGCGGAAATTCCGCCGTTATCCGCTGCAGATTGTTGGCCCTCGCTCCCTTGACGACGATTTTGCCGCTCGACTCTGGGGTCCGGCGCCGCGAGGGCATCTCGATCTGCAGCTCCCCTCTGAGGTATTTGGCGGTTAGGGAGTTTCGGTCCTTGAAAACGAAATCGGGAAATCCCTGGGTTACGACTCTGCCTCCGTGCTCTCCGGCTCCCGGTCCCATATCCAAAATGTATTCCGCCTTGCGGATGATGTCCGCGTCGTGCTCCACGACGATCACCGTGTTTCCCAGATCTTTCAGCCGAATCAACGTATTCAGCAGGCGGTGGTTGTCCCGCTGGTGCAGCCCTATCGTCGGTTCGTCCAGAACGTAGGTCACGCCGACGAGTTTCGCTCCGATTTGGCTGGCGAGCCTGATGCGCTGGGCCTCGCCTCCCGAAAGGCTGTTGGTTGTTCTACCGAGTGTCAGGTAGCCGAGTCCCACATTTTTGAGGAAGCCCAACCGCTCCAGAACCGACTTTTTGATCGGCCCGGCAATCTCGTCCTTTTCCCTTCCCAATTTCAGGGTACTGAAGAAGAGGTAGGCTCCGTCGATCGTCATTTGGGTGAGCTGATGGATATTGTGCCCGTTGACTTTTACGGAGAGGACTTCCGGTCTCAATCGCTGTCCCCGGCAGACGTCGCACGGCAGCGATGTCATGAAGCCGTGTATTTTCGATTTGAGATACTCCGATTCGGTATGCAGAAACCGACGTTTCAAGTTGGGAACGATACCCTCGAAATCGACCTCGCCGTCCCTCCCTTTTTCCGCTCCAAATAGAACGCGATCGCGGATGCGGGGGTCGATTTCGGCCCAGGGCGTTTTTGTCGAAATGCCGAACAGACGCGCCAGCGCCCTGACCGACCGGGAGTAGAATCCCTTGAAACCGGAGCCGCAGGCTTTCCAGGCCTCTATAGCCCCCTCCTCCATCGAAAGGGAGGGGTCCGGGACGATCAGCTCCGTTGCCGGTTCGATCCTGGTACCCAACCCGGAGCATGCCGGACAGGATCCGTAGGGATTGTTGAACGAAAAGATGCGGGGGGAGAGTTCGTCCAGACCGGTTCCATGTTCGGGGCAGGCGAACTTTTCGCTGAAACGCTCTTCGCGGCTTAAACCGGAAGAGCCGTTTTCCAGCAGAGCCATAACGGATCCGTTTCCCAAATTCAGCGCCGTTTCGATGGAGTCCGTAAGGCGGGAACGCGCGGTCTGCCGAATGACGATGCGGTCGACCACTGCTTCGATGCTGTGCGCCAGGCTTTTTTTCAGGGGAACGGCGGATTCGTTCTCGAAAACTTTGCCGTCTACGCGGATTCTGGTAAATCCCTCCCGCCTGACGTAGTCGAATGCCTCTTTGTGCTCCCCCTTTTTCCCCTTTACCAGCGGCGCCAGCACATGCAGTCGGGTGCCTTCGGGATTTCGAAGAAGTGCCGTCACGATGTCTTCTGCGGATTGGGAAACGATCGGCCGGTCGCATACCGGGCAGAACGGCGTTCCGGCTCTGGCAAAAAGCACCCTCAGATAGTCGTACACCTCGGTGGCCGTAGCCACGATCGAGCGGGGCGTCGCCTTGCCGGAGCGCTGTTCGATGGAGATGGTGGGGGTGAGCCCTTCGATGGATTCGACGGTCGGTTTCCGCATCTGGTCCAGGAACTGCCTGGCATAGGCCGAGAGCGACTCGACGTAGCGGCGCTGCCCCTCCGCATAAATCGTGTCGAAGGCCAGCGAGGACTTGCCGCTGCCCGACAGTCCGGTAATTACGACAAAGCTGTTTCTGGGAATATCGACATCGATATCTTTGAGGTTGTGCTCGCCGGCCTTCCGAATTCGGATAAATTGGGAAGGGGGGGAAATATTCGACTGGACTGAAATGCTCACTACTCCGCAGGGACGCGTGATGTCGGAAAGTCGTAACTCTGCCTCTACAACCGCGCCATTCGACAGACTACGCAATTGCATGCCAGATATACGGCTACTCTTTTACGGGAGATCGATCAACTATTAAACTGATTATAGGGCACTTCGATTGCAGGCCGTTTCGAGACTCCGATAGCTCCGCCGCTTTCGGTCCATGCAATTCGGCCGGTTTTGGTGGAAGTCTCCCTTTTTCCCTGCTAGAGAACGAACGTCAGCATGCGCAAGATATCGAAATAGTTGTTCGCTCTCAAACGGACCGTATCCGCACCGACCGCTTCCGCACCGGGATAGAACGAAGCTTTGTACGCCTTGGAGGGCTTTTTGTAACGGATTTCCAGCAGAAAGGAGTCGGGCAGCTCAATACGGCATTGACGGAAGTCTCTCTGTAGCGCCGCTCTCGCTCCCTCTTCGATTCTCTCCAGCACCAGCTCGGGGTGGATGTTAGCCGTAGAGTTTCCCCTTCCCCACTTTACGGCACAGGCGGAGATGCCGGGAATTAGACGAGCGGCCTGATCGCAAATGCTCCGGTCGCCGGAGACGAAGACCACGGGAACCGATTGAAGCGCCGCCGTATAGCTGTTCAGATGAAATTCGGACATTGCCTGGCCGTTGAGCTTTATTTCCACAGCCTTGCTGGTCAAGGTATGCGCCAGCGGACTTTGGTCCGATCCCGCCCCTGCGTGATATCCGACCATCAGACAGGCATCGAAACTGCTATCC
>CAZLTI010000009.1:23196-26835 GCA_964562335.1 uncultured Pseudomonadota bacterium
AGTAGGGATGCCCGCTCCATCCGCGCAGGAGTACCGTTTTTTCCGGCAGTTTCGACTGAATAATGTTTCTTCCCGTGCTGTGGGCATCCTTTATCCAGACTTCGGCTGCGCCTGCGTCGAGTGCTCCGAGGCATGCCGCTTTCACCTCGGCCGTCATCTGCATTTGAAAGGGGGAATACTCGACTTCGTCCAGATCGGTTTCACTCCACGACGTTGTTCCGGCAACGCCTTCGATATCGGCACTGATATAGATTTTCATCGCTTTTGGCTCCGTTGGTCGAGGGCGCGGTATGGGGAAGACATATCGGCGTTTCCCGCTAGATGATCCCGGAAATCCCTTCGATCCCCAATCCCGGCGTTTCGGGAAGAGTGATCTGCCCTCCGTTATAATGTATTCCTCCGCCTACGGGGTTTTCCTCGCAATAAAGAGGCGCATCCAGATCCAGACGGGTTATTACCGGTCTGGCGGCAGCCAAATGGGCGGCGGCGGTGACGCCCACCATCCCTTCCACCATACATCCGACCATGCACTCGACTCCGGCGATTTCGGCAATTTCGGCCAATTTGAGGCCCTGGAAGATACCACCGCATTTCATCAGTTTAATGTTGATGCCGTCGACGGCATTCCGTCCGATCAACTGCAGAGCATCTTTCGGAGTAAAGACGCTTTCGTCGGCAATGACCGGCAGTTCGACCCGATCCTTGACATACTTCATTCCCTCCAGATCGTCGCGTTTCACAGGCTGCTCGACCAACTCCAGAGCAATTCCCTCGGACTGCGCCCTATTGACAAAACGCACGGTCTCCTTGGCTCCCCAACCCTGGTTGGCATCGATGCGAATTGGGACCTCCCCGCCCAACGAACGGCGAATGGTCCGCAGCCGTTCCAAATCCAAATCGCTATTCTTCCCCACTTTGACTTTAAATATAGAAAAACCCCGGCCCGCCAATTCCAGGCTTTCGGCGGCCATTTTATCCGGAGAGTCGATACCGATCGTATAGTCCGTGGTCAATTCCCTAGGGCGGCCTCCCAGCAGTCTATAGAGAGGAACTTTATAGTGTTTTCCCACCAGATCCAAAATGGCCATGTCCAAAGCGGCTTTGGCGGACATGTTTCCCACGATACAGTTTTGTACGGAACGCAGAATCTCCTCGTAGTGCAATATCTCCATTCCCCGGATCGTACGGCCAATCAGCAACGCGGCACTTTCCAGGGATTCCATGGTTTCCCCCGTCACTGCGGAAGAGGGGGCGGCTCCGCCTATTCCTGTATGTTCGGTATCGGTTTTTAGGAGTACGATGATATTCTCCATCCGGTCGACGGTACGCAAAGCTGTTTTGAACGGCTTTCGCAAAGGTGCCGTCATCCTATGAATCTCTATATGTTCAACGATCATGACTTCTCCCGTTTAGAAACAGAAAATGCTTATGTAGCCGTCTCGCCTTTCCTTCCCCGACCCTTATGCAGGCTTCCAGAGCAGAAGATCGGCTCGACACATCGCATCTCGATACGCATTACATTTCCTCTTTTGCGTGCAATGTCAAGGCTGGGGAAACACCGAACGACCGACATCCCAGACGCCCATATCCCCATCGGGCAGACGCAAGCAAAACATATATATATGGGGTCGGACCAAATTAATTAATTGAAATAATTTACTAAATTATTAAGATATGGCAAATTATATGCTTTAAAATGTGTTTTTTAATCTAAAAAACACATTTTAAAGATTCTTTTTGTTCCACTCCAACTGGTCTCTACAGAGACGGCCTGCGGGAATGACAGAAACAAGACTTTTTACCGCTTCGTCATTATTGAAAAGTTCCAGAGACGGCCTGCGGGAATGACAGAAACAAGACTTATACCGCTTCGTCATTATTGAAAAGTTCCAGTTTAGAAGACACAATTTCTTCTAATAAATCAACAATTTAAAATTTTTATATATTGACTTTTACCTAGCGCGTCTATATGTTGAACCGATATTATTTTTTTCAAGCTGCGAAATAATATACGTTATGCACAATAGACTCAGATGAATATTATGAAAAATTGGCTTATACTTTTGGTGGGAGTTCTTTTATTAATAAACGGCTTTGGGAATATTGTGGATGATTCGCGTGTCTTGACTTACGACATTACATCAGTTCTTTCCGGTTTAGGATTTGTGCTCATAAGCAGGAGAAAATAAAAGACAGGCGGCACTATGAAGTTATCCGAGCAGGATGCGGTACATTTCTTTCATCTGATGTGGGCTCTGCAATTTTTCACAAATCAAAGGCATAAAATCCATAACAATATTAATAATTTAGACGACTATTTAAAATGCACATCGGAAGAAAAAATAGAAATTCGCCAGATTCTCTATTCGGACAGAAACCTATTCGATACGTTCGTTCAAGAAAATCCCCAAAATTTATCGGCGGCAGACTTATCGATAATTTCAGGTTGGAAAGATTTTGTAACGGGAGAATTTTACATTGAAAGACTCTTGAAAAAATATGCGGTATTTATTCAAGAAGACGATGTTTACGGAGTATTGGGACTTCATCAAGGTTTCGATGAGTTAGTTCATCCTTCTCGCTTTCCTCTATATGTTCGGACTGTCCTATTACCATTTAAGGGAAAAATAATATATGATGGTATCTTTCATCCATTCAATATCTATTTTGGAACTGGAATCAAAAGAAATTTGAAAGAAACCTATATGAGAGCCAAACAAAACAATCGAATAGTCGATAGTTTTGAACCTAGGAAAAGTGAAAGAAAAGAGATAAAAATACTCAAAAATTGGAAACCGGAGTTGAACGAGTTGGCAAATATAGCCAAGAGGTTAAAGGGGAGTTCCGAAGCTATAGCGATTCAGAGTCCGGCATTTTCATTGATAAGGGCAAGTATAGAGTTTTCTCGGGTTGCCGAATCCGAAGGCGAAGATCTTGTTGCATTGTATAAATCCTTGAAAAAAGTAGAACGTGCTCTAAAAAAAAGCTATAAGGTGTTAAATCGTCAAGAAGGCAGGTAGAGTAAAAACCGAGCAAAATACGTTTCGGTTGCCGGATCGCCGCAGCTCTTTAAAGCTCCCTAATATTCGATCGATTTCGGCACGATTCGCGCCGCTTCGATTACCAGCCCTGCATCGTTTTCGGTAAAATTGGCTCTGACGAAGTTATGTTTCCTGTTGATGTCGACCAACCGCGCGAACAGCGACGTTGCCTCGCCCGCACCTATTTTTTCGGCCGTATCTAAACCGGACGCGTAAAAAATCCTGGAAAAGACCGGACCGATCCACTTGATCCTGGATAGATCGGTCAGTTTTACCAGCTCCATCATTTGCTCCTCATCGATCCCGATCCGTTTGCAAAGGGTTTTGCGATCCCTTTTGGTTTTTCCCTTGGCGTACAGCTGTTTCGTGTTTTTGATACCGGCTCTCTCCAATTTGGCCAAGAGGGAGTCGCACAGTCCGGGAAACTTGGCAAAAGCGACCGGTTTGGGCAGATAGCTGCCGATCTCCCGTTTTAATATCGTCAGGTAGTCTTCCGAAATACCGGTTTTTTTCGCCGTTTCGGCCCTCTTCTTGGGGCTCTTCAGCAGCAGGGCCATATCGTACATGCTTTGGGCACCCAGCTTTTGCAGAAGTTCGA